>DHXL01000106.1 GCA_002415335.1 Oxalobacteraceae bacterium UBA5157 | reverse complement strand
TGTGGCCAAGATTATTGAGTAATAGCTGCGACAGTTCATGCATCGTGGGATAGAGTTAAGCGCCACCTAGGTGACGCATATTCTGTCCCCCAACATATCAATGGTTTTACATCGCCGTGGATGGCCATTCATCCACGGTTCGCTCTTTAAAGGAAACATCATGGCAACCACACCTAATCAAAAAATCCGCATTCGCTTGAAGGCCTTCGACTATCGTTTGATCGATCAATCCGCACTCGAAATCGTCGATACCGCGAAACGTACCGGCGCAGTCGTCAAGGGCCCGGTTCCGCTCCCGACCCGCATCCAGCGTTTTGACGTCTTGCGTTCGCCGCACGTGAACAAGACTTCACGCGACCAGTTCGAGATTCGTACCCACGTGCGTCTGATGGACATCGTCGACCCGACCGACAAGACGGTCGATGCCTTGATGAAGCTAGACCTGCCGGCTGGCGTTGATGTGGAAATCAAACTGCAGTAATTTTGTATTGCGGGACGGAGTTAATCGTAGCGGTACTCTGTCCTCAACCTTTTTCACTGTTGTGGGAAAGAGTTGAGCGCAGCGGTATTCTGTCCTCAACCTTTTTCACTGTTGTGGGAAAGAGTTGAGCGCAGCGGTACTCTGTCCCCAACATTTTAAATGTGGCGCACATACCATCAATTTACAGATTCCGCTATTGTAAAAAGAAAATTGGCGCGTTATACTGTTCGACTTCGGTAAGGGCGCGCATCTTGCGCCCTTGCTTTATTTGGTAGTACAAACATCAGCCCTGCCCAATCGTAGGCGGGAATGGAGAAAACAATGAGCCTAGGCCTTGTTGGTCGCAAGGTTGGTATGATGCGCATCTTCACGGATGACGGGGATTCGATTCCTGTAACCGTGCTCGACGTGTCGAACAACCGCGTGACCCAAATCAAAACGCCTGATACAGACGGTTATTCCGCTGTTCAAGTTGCATTCGGTCAACGCCGCGCATCGCGCGTCAATAAAGCCGCTGCCGGTCACCATGCTAAGGCCGGTGTCGAAGCGGGGACCATCCTCAAAGAATTCCGTATCGATGCAGCCAAGGCTTCCGAAATGAAGGCCGGCGACATCGTCGCTGCCAGCCTGTTCGAGGTCGGCCAGAAAGTGGACGTGCAAGGCATCTCCATCGGTAAGGGTTATGCCGGCGTCATCAAGCGCTACCACTTCAGGTCCGGTCGCGCTACGCACGGTAACTCCCGTTCGCATAATGTGCCGGGCTCGATCGGTATGGCGCAGGATCCGGGTCGTGTTTTCCCTGGTAAGCGCATGACTGGTCACCTCGGTGACGTTACGCGTACCGCGCAAAATCTCGAAATTGCTCGTATCGACGCCGACCGCCAGCTGTTGCTGGTCAAGGGTGCGGTTCCGGGCGCGAAAAATGGCCAGGTGGTCGTATCACCGGCTGTGAAAATCAAAGCCAAGAAGGGAGCCTAATCAATGGAACTCAAGCTCCTGAATGATCAAGGTCAAGCTGCTTCCAACGTTGCCGCGCCGGACACGATTTTCGGCCGCGACTACAACGAAGCGTTGATTCACCAGGTCGTGGTTGCTTATCAGGCCAACGCCCGTAGCGGCAACCGTAAGCAAAAAGATCGTGAAGAAGTGCATCACACGACCAAGAAGCCATGGCGTCAAAAAGGTACGGGCCGCGCTCGTGCTGGTATGTCGTCTTCGCCTTTGTGGCGTGGCGGCGGTCGGATTTTCCCGAACTCGCCGGATGAAAACTTCACGCACAAGGTCAATAAAAAGATGTATCGCGCAGGTGTCTGCTCGATCCTGTCGCAGTTGGCTCGTGAAGGTCGTTTGTCCGTGATTGAAAATCTGACGGTTGATGCGCCCAAGACCAAGCTCTTGTCGCAAAAACTGAAAGAGATGGGCGCATTGGATTCGGTACTGGTGATCACCGACAGTCTGGACGAGAACCTGTTGCTGGCATCGCGGAATCTGCCAAATGTGCTGATTTGCGAGCCGCGCCATGCTGATCCGGTTTCGTTGGTGTTCTACAAGAAGATCCTGATCACCAAGCTGGCATTGGCCAAGATTGAGGAGATGCTGGCATGAGCGCTGTAATGAAGCAAAACGTCAAACACAGCGAAGAGCGCTTGATGAAAGTGCTGCTGGCGCCGGTCATTTCCGAGAAGGCGACCATGGTCGCCGAGAAAAACGAACAAGTCGTTTTCCTCGTTATGCCGGATGCTACCAAGCTCGAAATCAAGGCGGCCGTGGAAATGCTGTTCAAGGTGCAAGTGGAATCGGTGCAAGTGGCAAACCGTCAAGGTAAGCAAAAGCGTTCCGGCCGTTTTAATGGTCGTCGCAATCACACTCGGCGCGCATTTGTCTGCCTGAAACCCGGCCAAGAAATCAACTTCACCGAGGAGGCTAAATAATGGCACTCGTTAAAGTCAAGCCGACCTCGCCAGGTCGTCGCGGTATGGTCAAGGTCGTTAATCCCGACCTGTACAAGGGCCGTCCGTTTGACGCCCTGATCGAAAAGAAATCAAAAACTGCCGGCCGTAACAACAACGGTCACATCACTACCCGCCACATCGGTGGTGGTCACAAGCAGCACTATCGCGTGATCGACTTCAAGCGCACCAAAGACGGCATTCCCGCGAAAGTAGAGCGGATCA
>DHXL01000218.1:3354-3609 GCA_002415335.1 Oxalobacteraceae bacterium UBA5157 | reverse complement strand
CGAGCGCATCTTGCACGATTTCCCAATTCTCGATGCGCGCGCTGGCCAGCACGCGCGACTGCGGCGCGCACCAGACGAAGGGCAGTTCAAGAAGGTTCTTGCCTGATTCGCGTACCGCCGCATGCAAGGAGTCGGCGAAGCCGGCGCGGCCAATGTTGGCCTTCAGTCTGGCGCGATAATCGGCTGATGCCAGGTACACCAGCCAGCCGAGCGCCGCGCCGATTGCATGGAGCGCAAACAACGGCAGTTTCGACA
>DHXL01000218.1:0-3141 GCA_002415335.1 Oxalobacteraceae bacterium UBA5157 | reverse complement strand
ACCGCCGAGTTAATAGACAACTTGCGAGGCGGTATACAAATTTCGCTAAAGCGTCGCAGGCTCATACGGTGGCTGCGACATGGTCACTATCTGTATAGGAGCCTGCGATGGCAAATGATTTTCTCTTTACCTCGGAATCCGTCTCCGAAGGTCACCCCGACAAGGTCGCTGACCAAATTTCCGACGCTATTCTCGACGCCGTGCTGGCGCAAGACCCGACCGCGCGCGTCGCCGCCGAAACCTTGTGCAACACCGGTTTGGTCGTGTTGGCCGGCGAGATCACGACCTACGCGAACGTCGATTACATCAGCGTCGCACGCGACACGATCAAGCGCATCGGCTACGACAATACCGATTTCGGCATCGATTATCGCGGTTGCGCCGTGTTGGTCGCGTACGACAAGCAGTCGCCCGACATTGCCCAGGGCGTGGACGAAGGCAAGGGCCTGGACCTCGATCAGGGCGCCGGCGACCAGGGCTTGATGTTCGGTTACGCCTGCGACGAAACGCCGGAACTGATGCCGGCTGCGATTCATTACGCACACCGGCTGGTCGAGCGGCAATCGCAGTTGCGCAAGGACGGCCGCCTGCCGTGGCTGCGCCCGGACGCGAAGTCGCAAGTCACCCTGCGCTACGTCGACGGTCGACCGGTCGCGATCGATACCGTGGTGTTGTCGACCCAGCATTCGCCCGAGATGGAACACAAGGCAATCGAGGAAGCGGTGATCGAAATGATCATCAAGCCCTCGGTACCGGCGGAGTGGCTGAAAAACACGCGCTACCTGGTCAACCCGACCGGCCGCTTCGTGATCGGCGGGCCTCAAGGCGATTGCGGCTTGACCGGACGCAAGATCATCGTTGATACCTACGGCGGCGCCTGCCCGCATGGCGGCGGCGCATTTTCCGGCAAGGATCCGACCAAGGTCGACCGCTCGGCCGCGTACGCGGCGCGCTACGTCGCGAAAAATATCGTGGCGGCGGGATTGGCGCGGCAGTGCCAGATTCAAGTCAGTTACGCGATCGGCGTCGCCAAGCCGATCAACATCACCGTGTATACCGAAGGCACCGGCGTCATTTCGGACGAGAAGATTGCCGAACTGGTGCGTGAACATTTCGACCTGCGCCCGAAAGGCATCGTGCAAATGCTCGACTTGTTGCGCCCGATTTATCAGAAAACGGCTGCTTACGGACATTTTGGCCGCGAAGAGCCGGAATTCAGCTGGGAACGTACCGACAAGGCCGCAGCATTGCGCGCCAGCGCCGGCCTGTAGCGGACGTGCCGCGCCGCTTTCGCGGCAAGGCGTTTGCTTTCAATGAGTGGATGATTCAATGATGCGGTTGGTTCGATATACGGTCGCGCTGGCGGCAGGCGTTTGTTGCCTGCCCGCGAACGCCACCAATGCACCGAAATCCTTGGCGGTCCAGCAGGCAGAGTGGTGCAAGCGTCTGGCGAACCGCCTGCCCGGCATTTCGACGGCCGCCTGCATCGGCACTGCGCTGGTGCCCACCGGCACGGTGTCGCGCGACGGTTTCCCGATCCTCGCGCGCCGAATCTTGCCCATCAGGAGCGGTCGCGACGCCGGTCCTCCGGTACGCATCCTGCTGCTGGGCGGCATACACGGCGATGAATTGACTGCCTCCGCCATCGTATTCCAGTGGATGCAATGGATGAAAACCGCACCGGGCCAGGACTTTTACTGGAGCGTCGCGCCGGTCGTCAATCCGGACGGCTTGCTGGCGGCGAGGCCGAAGCGCGTCAATGCGCACGGCGTCGATTTGAACCGCAACTTCCCTACCGTCGGGTGGAAAGTCGACGCGCCGCGCTACTGGGCCAAGGCCACGCGCCGCGACCCACGCCGTTATCCCGGCCCCGCGCCTCTGTCCGAACCCGAGACGCGCTGGATCAGCGGAGAAATGGACCGTTTCCAGCCGCAGGTGATCATCTCGGTGCACGCGCCATTCGGCGTGCTCGACTTCGACGGGCCGGCGCCGACGCCGCACCGCTTTGGCCGCCTCGTGTTCAGCCGCGTCGGCGTGTATCCGGGATCTCTCGGCAACTACAGCGGCGTGCAAAGAAATGTGCCGGTCATCACGATCGAATTGCCGAACGCGCGGGCGATGCCGTCGGACGCCGAGGTGCACCGAATTTGGCAGGATATGCTGACATGGATCCGGCGCAATGTCCCGCAGCAAACCGAGGCGCGCGGTGCGACCCTCCAGCGCACAGCGGAGCGATCCGGTCCGATGCTGTTGCGCTAGCCGCACCGAAAAATTACGGTATAATTTGCCTCCTCCAAGGAGCGTTGCAGCACCGGTCGCATGACCGTGCCAGGCTTGGATCCGATTTCACCGCAACTGCGCTCACGTTACTTTTTTTCTAACGAAAGGAGGGCGTGATGAACGCCGCAGTCATGAACACTCAACATTCTCCCGTAAAAGACTACTTTGTCGCCGATCTCGGCTTGGCCGACTGGGGCCGCAAGGAAATCAGGATCGCCGAAACCGAAATGCCCGGCCTGATGGCGATCCGCGAGGAATTCGCTGCCGCCCAGCCCTTGAAGGGCGCGCGCATCACAGGCTCGATCCACATGACGATCCAGACCGCGGTATTGATCGAGACGCTGGAAGCGCTCGGTGCCAAAGTCCGCTGGGCTTCGTGCAATATCTATTCGACGCAAGACCACGCCGCGGCCGCGATCGCCGCCGGCGGCACGCCCGTGTTCGCGTTCAAGGGAGAATCGCTGGACGACTACTGGGAATTCACGCACCGCATCTTCGAGTGGGCCGACGACGTGCAGGGACCACAATTCTCCAACATGATCCTGGATGATGGCGGCGATGCAACCTTGCTGCTGCATCTCGGGACGCGCGCCGAGAAAGATCCGTCGCTGTTGAACCATCCGGGATCGGAAGAAGAGATCTGCCTGTACAACTCGATCAAGAAACGTCTCGCCAGCCAGCCCGGCTGGTATTCCAGGCGGCTGGCCGCGATCAAGGGCGTGACCGAAGAAACCACCACCGGCGTGCACCGGCTGTACCAGATGCACAAGGACGGCAAGCTGGCCTTTCCGGCCATTAACGTCAACGACTCGGTCACCAAGTCCTAGTTCGACAAAAAGTACGGCGTTCGTCACTCCCTCA
>DHXL01000170.1 GCA_002415335.1 Oxalobacteraceae bacterium UBA5157 | reverse complement strand
GGCCTCGACGATCCAGGAGCCGACGCCGCCGACGCCGATCACGCAGACGTGCGCCGCGCGAAAACGCGTCAGCGCGGCGTCGCCGTACAGGCGCGCGATGCCGCCGAAGCGACGTTCGAAATCAATGTCTTCGTTGATCGAGGGGAGTTGGTTTTGCGGAGATGGTTTCATCCGGCTATTTTAACGGACGACAACACGCAATCTTTTCCTTTAGAATGATTTCCTACTCCGGTTTTCGGCTAAAGCGCCTGTATTTTCCCCCGTGCGGAATTTTCCCCCTCTGATTCCACTGATCCTGGTTTCGATCACCGCCCACGTCGCGCTGGCCGGGTCCCGTGTCACCACCTCGTTATACGCGCTGTCCTTGCATGCCTCCGAATTTACGGTCGGTACGCTGATCGCGTTGTTCGCGCTGTTTCCGATGTTGTTCGCCGTGCGGATGGGCCGCCTGGTCGATCGCATCGGGATCATCAAGCCAATGACCTGCGGTGCGCTGCTGATGGCCGTCGGCTGCCTGATTCCGAGTGTGGTGGACGGCTTGCCGGTGCTGTACCCGTCGGTCATGATGATCGGCACCGGCTTCATGGCGATCCATGTGTCGTCGCAGCATGCGGTCGGTGCGATGAGCATCACCGCGACGCGATCGACTAATTTCAGCTGGCTCGCGCTTGGCTATTCGATATCGAGTTTTTCCGGTCCAGTGCTTGCCGGTTTCATCATCGATCGCGCGCACTACAGTGCCTCGTACGCGGTCCTGTGCGGTTTCACGCTGGCTGCGCTGACGCTGCTGATCAGCGGCAGCGTCAAGCGGATCAAACTGCTGCCGCATGACGATCTCGGAAAACCCGGCAGCGCATTGGACCTGTTGCGCGATCCCGATATGCGGCGCATCTACCTGATTAGCATCCTGCTCGGCTCAGCCTGGGATTTGTTCAGTTTCATCATGCCGATCCATGGCTCGCACCTGGGATTTTCCGCCTCGACCATCGGTCTTATTCTCGGTTGTTTCGCGTGCGCGACGTTTACAATACGCTTGGCGATGCATTGGATTTCGCGGCACTATTCCGAATGGCAGGTGCTGACCACGGCGCTGTCGCTGGCGGTCGTTTGCTACGCGCTATTCCCGTTCATCAAGAATCCGGCGGCGATCATGGCGGTCACGGGCATGTTAGGCTTGGCACTTGGCTCCAGCCAGCCGAACGTGCTGGCCCTGCTGCATCACATATCGCCGGCGGGACGTGCGGGAGAAGCGGTCGGCATCCGCATCACGATTGGCAATGCCTCCCAGGTCGTATTGCCGCTGGCCTTCGGCGCGGCGGGCGCCACACTGGGGATGTTCTCGGTTTTTTGGGGAATGGGTGCGATGATTGGATCGGGCATCCCGTTCGCCTGGCGCAAGGCAAACAAAAGGACATGAAACCATGAGTAATTCACTATTTGAAACAGCACCCGATTTCGATCAGCCGATCGCGGTGTTGAAGCATTGCCATGACCGGATTCGCAAGCAGATCGCGACCTTGCAAAAGCTGGTGGTCCATTTGCCGGAAAAAGGCGCAGACGTTGATGCAAAACGCGCCGCGAACGCCGTCATGAGTTACTTTAACAAAGCCGCGCACAATCATCATGAAGACGAGGAGCGCGATCTGATGCCCCTGTTGCAGGCTACCGCCGTCGGCGACGATGCTGTGCTGCTCGGTACGCTGCTGCCCGAAATCCTGCAAGAACATCAGAAAATGGACGCCGCATGGGGCGTGCTGGATCGGCAACTGAAAGAAATCGCCGGGGGCGCGTCGACCGCGCTCTCGGCCGATGACGTGAACCAGTTTGCCACCATCTATGCGGCGCACATGGAGAAGGAAGAGACCCATATCGCAACGATGGCCAAGCGCCTGTTCAGTCCGGCCCAGATGCAGCAAATCGGCAATGCAATGCGCGCGCGGCGCGGAATAAAATAGTCAGGAACACAAGATGTCGATAGCAGATCTACGGAAAGAATATAGTCACGCCAGCCTGTCGGAATCCGAAGTCGATCCCGATCCGATGGCGCAATTCTCGAGATGGTTTGACGAGGCGATCAGGGCTCAGGTACCCGAAGCGAATGCCATGGGCGTCGCGACCGTTGCACCCAGCGGCCGGCCGTCATCGCGCATCTTGCTGATCAAGGAATTCGACGAGCGCGGCTTTACCTGGTACACCAACTATGAAAGCCGCAAGGGCCGCGAGCTGCAGCAAAATCCTTACGCGGCGCTGCTGTTCCACTGGGTCGCGCTGGAACGCCAGGTACGCATCGAGGGCAAGGTCGAACGCGTGACGGCGGCGGAAAGCGATACGTACTTCAACAGCCGCCCGATGCGTAGCCGGCGCGGTGCCATCGCATCGGCGCAAAGCAGTCCGATTGCCGACCGCGCAACGCTCGAGGCGCAATACGCGCAAGTCAAGCAGCAGTATGGAGACCTTCCGCCGCGCCCGCCACACTGGGGCGGATATCGTCTGGTGCCCGACGCCATCGAGTTTTGGCAAGGCCGGCCATCGCGCCTGCATGACCGTATCCTGTATACGCTGGTGAATGATAGCTGGCAGCGCCAGCGCCTGCAGCCTTGATCGGGTGTCTGCCGTGCGCGGGGACGAATTCAAACTCGCCGGAGAGGAAGCCGCATTGAGGTCTGCGGATACCATTGCCGCCAACAAATTGATGGATCGCTTCGATGACCATCATAGCGTTTGGCTGTTCGGCTACGGCTCGCTGATATTCAAGCCCGACTTTCCGTTCATCGAATGCCGCCCCGCGCGTATCAGGGATTGGACGCGGCGCTTCTGGCAGGGCTCGCACGACCACCGTGGAACCGAAATATCCCCCGGCAGAGTCGCCACCCTGATCGCGCAGCCCGGAGCGACGTGCGAGGGCATCGCTTACCTGATTACGCCAGACGTTTTCGACCATCTGGATTACCGCGAAAAAAATGGCTATCTGCGATTTACGACCGACATGACGTTCGAGGATGGGAGTGGCGCGGAGGGCCTGGTGTATATCGCCACGCAGGACAACGCGGCCTTTCTTGGACAGGCACCGGAGCGCGAGATCGCGATACAGATTGCCGCGTCGGTGGGACCGAGCGGCCGCAATAGCGACTATCTGATCGAACTGGCGCAGGCGTTAAGGAAGCTCGGGAAAGCTGATCCTCATGTGTTCGCGATTGAACAGCACCTGAACGACCTTGCCGGTTAGGCCTTGATCCTGTCGGAGAAGGTTTTTCGAAACTTGGCCAATTTCGGTGCCACCACGAAAGCGCAGTAACCCTGCAACGGGTTCTGGCTGAAATAATTCTGGTGATAGCCCTCGGCCTTGTAGTAAGTCTCGGCCGGACTCAACTCGGTCACGATCGGCGCATCCCACACATTGGCCATTTCGGCGATGACTTGACGCGCGATTCCCTGCTGCTGCGGGGAATGGAAGTAGATCACCGAACGATATTGGCTACCGACATCGTTACCTTGGCGATTCACGGTGGTCGGGTCGTGGATCGTAAAGAAAATTTCCAATATCTCGCGATAACCGATGATGTCGGGATCGAAGGTCACGCGCACCACTTCGGCATGGCCGGTGGTGCCTTCACACACCTGTTCGTAGGTCGGGTCCTTCACCTGTCCGCCGGTATAGCCCGATTCGACCGCCTGCACACCCTTGACTTGCTGGTATACGGCTTCCAGGCACCAGAAGCATCCCCCGCCTAATGTTGCAATGTCGGTCGCCATGAATTCTCTCCGTGTGAAACATTGTCACTGGTAACTTTATCGCAAACCGCTGCAACATGCACCCATTTCAAGCTAGTTGTTCATTGACCATGAAAACCACACAGTTTTCGGGGTAACTGAACCAAGTCGCCAACCATCGCCGCAAAAGAAACGCAGATTCGGACAGAACCGGCAAAACTGTCGGCTTCTCCGTGCAAATCGCTTTTTCGGCATAATGCTCGTATGATTTAATGTATTGCGTGGCAGAGTTGCCGTATTGCGGGACGGCGTAAAGCGAAGCGATACCCGATCCTCGACAAGTACTCTTTCACCAACAATTTAGGCACCAGATGCACAAGCGCTCCCCCACTGCGGCGTCCCGCGAATTCGACAACCGCCATTTTCGAAACGCATTGTCGCAATTTGCCACCGGCGTCACCGTGATTACCACGCGCCTGGGAGACGGCACGTTTCTTGGTTTGACCGCCAGTTCGTTCAATTCGGTATCGCTTGATCCACCGCTGGTCCTGTGGAGCCTGGCACAGGACGCAACCAGCCTGCCCGTATTTACCGGCAATTCGCATTACGTCATCAACGTGCTGGC
>DHXL01000354.1:7630-11366 GCA_002415335.1 Oxalobacteraceae bacterium UBA5157 | reverse complement strand
ATGTGATGGACTGCGACATGGCATCGGCGGAGTTTGGGGTGAGATAGCCGAACCATCCTGCAAGGTGAGCGATCTCGACGGCGCTTTCCATTTCTTTTTGTGAAAAAGAGAGGGGTTGATCATCTTGCTTCAGATTTACTGGCATGCCATTCTCCATTTGGGTTGCAATATATGTCCGCTATTATTGCATAATTCAAACTTGCATAAAATCAAGCTGTAGACCCATTTCGGTAATCGGCGATCATCTCGTCGGCCACCATTTGGATCACGTTGCCGTTGTCGTCGGATGACATCATGCGATTGCGCTGCTGCTCGATGTACGACTTGAATTGCCCTGATTTCGGGAATCGCCTGGCAAGCAGTCGTCGCGCGTGCGATGCTGGCATTGCGTCATACAAGAACTTGCGCAGCATCTTGTCTTCCGCCGTGGTCGTGAAAGCCCACATCTTGATCGGTGACAGGTGGTTATGAAACACCTGGATATTCTGTCCGGACTTGGTATTGAAGATCACCATACCGGTACCGGGGCGCACCACTTCGGTCTTGAGTGCGTTCACGGCCGACTCGGATAGTCCGAAAGTTTCCTTGCACTTTTTCACTACACCTTCGTTCGATGCCGACAGGATGAACGTGCCGGTCATATTGTCAACGGCGTCACTATCGAAGTCTTCGAGAAGCTGACTGGCCAGCACAACCATGATGTTCCACTTGCGGCCTTCACGAATATCAATGCTCACAATGCGGCGAATACCCTCAATGCCCTTGGTGTTGTGGAATTCGTCGTAAATGATGGACTTGACCTCGGACTTCGCATCCTCGACCCGCTCCTTGTGGTAAGGGCGATACGCTTCCTTGCAAAGAGGCAACATGTCCTCATGTATGTAGTAATTGCGTGCCGCCGACTGCTGCGCAAAAGCGTACATCAGCGCGGTCTGCTTGAAGCCAGATTCGCCGTTGCCACGCACGTCGTTGAGGTCGATGCCGGTCACGCGGCATGACCCGATGTCCCATTGAGTCACCCCAGCCAGTACCGGGTAGTCACGTATTGCCGAGTTGATCATAATGGACGCCGTTTCGATCAGCGCAGCACCCTGCGGATTGTTCTTGGCAAACATATCCATGACGACACCGCTCTTGAGAATGGACGGGACCGTGGACAACGTAGGGACGGCATAACGCTGCGCACGGATGGCATTTTCGGTCTGCCCTGCGGCAAACAGATCGTCAACTACTTCCCACCACGTCGTTTCCTGGTCGATCTTGATGCTGGCATCCTTGACGCAATCGTCAACCTGCTGATCGATGCCAAACTGGAATTTCACCGGGTTGCGGTCGTCAGCGCGCTCCTTGTAAGCCTCGTCAACCACCATACCCATCAGTTCTGAGATCATCCTGTCGGCGGTTTTTTCGCCTGCGGGTGTGGCGATCATGGTCAGGAAGTTGCGCAAAAAGTCCCGGTCTCTGGCCAGCGGAAAACGAAAGCCCAACTGCGTATCGAGCACGTTGAATGCGAATTCCGCGCTCATCTTTACCTTGAAATATCCCGCTTCGTGCTTGCGGGCTTCAGGCAGCGACGATTGCACTACGGAAATCATGCCCGCGACCGACTCGCCAATGTCGATCACGGTCATCAGCGGCAGGCGGTTCAATCCCGGAGCCAGGCACATGCCAAGCTCGATGGTGTTGAGCAGGACCGACTTGCCGGAACCCATTGTGGCGAAGATCAGGTAAACCCATGCGTTCTGCAGCGACGACCCCGGCTGAAAAGGCATCATTCTGCCGTCGGGCGAAGTGAATATCACCGCGCCATCCTTCCACAGCGAAGCGGGACGGAACAAAGGAAGCATTTTTGCAATGTCGCTGCCATTGTTCAATGTGAACCGGGCTGGCGTGCTGTGTGACAGAGCGGGCAATGACGAAACGAACAGGTCGGTGGCGTCGCCCGCTTTTGGCAGAGCGTCGCACCCTCCCCAGGTCTGCATCGATCGCTGGATAAGCTGCATGTTCTGCACACAAGTCTTTTCGCTTTCCGACCATGTCGTGATCGTTAGCGCCAGACCAAGCGCCGGATCGGTCTTTTCCGAGTCAACGTCACCCTTGGCTTTCTCCATGATGGCTTCGATGGCGTTTTTGGTTGCGCGGTTTTCCGATTTCGGATTGAAGGACAGAAATTGAACCAGGGTGTGATTCAGCTTGTACCGTTCAAGCCCGCTGTTGTAAATTCGGTACGAAATGCGAAACGGGATATGGCGCAAGCGCTTCATCAGCAAGTCGAACCGCTCGGGCGTCTGCGGAGGAAGATCCATTGCTACCGTTCCGTGGCACATGCCGTCCACCAACACCTTTTCCATGCCGCCGCTGTAATACTCGGTAATCTCGGAGTTGCATGCTTGCGACCAGATGGGCGGATAGTAGATATCCTCCCAGGGGCGCGCGCCATACATGGTCGTTGTCATCGGAGCGCGGTCACCAGGAAGGCATGGGCGGAAGTCCGGGCTGGTGGATAGCGGCTGTATTTCGCGCCTGATGGCCGAAACAACCTCGTGGCAATCCATGATGCGCGCAAAAGACCTGCCCGGCGTGTTGAACAGGTGCTTGACTTCGTTCACGAACCCTTCGTGCTTGGGCAGTAACTCCTCGACGATCTTGAGAGGATTCTGCGCCGAGCCTAACGACGGTAAATCCATCTGCTTCGCCAAGTCGGCTTTTCTCTTGGCATCCTCTTGCAGTGATTCTTTGTTTTCGATCACGGCAAGAGAGGTGGAAACGATGATCCAGATCGATTCGTCGACCACCACTTTCTTGAGCGTATCTTCCTCGGCATCCAGCACGTCCTCGATGTCCAGCCCGATCCGGTTCGCGGTAGCCCGCGTCTTTGCCAGAGCATTTCTGATCGCAACGCCGGAGCTGCCGCTGTCCTGCCGATAGATAATTTGCAAGTCGTGTCCTACGCCGCCCATTTGTCTCGCGAAGAAATTATCCACCGCATCCGACATTTGCAGGTATTCGGTACGCCCCATGATCTGCGTAGCGCCGGCATACTCGATCACGGACACCATACCCCCGTCGTTTCGCAAAAAAGTCACATCATCAACCACACTTTCCAGTGTGACGAACGCGGAAAAGTCCTGCTTGACGAACGAGGACACCCATTGCGCGATCGTCTCGACCCCGACGACGAATTGTTTGCTGAAGAACAGGATCAAAAAGAAAACCGAAACCAGTAGGAACATCCAGAACCAAGCCATTAAATCCCCTTTGTTATTTTAGTTGTTGCAGCACCATTCGCGATTGACCTTCAGCGATCATGTTCGCTCGAGCGTCTTGTCAGCGACAGGATTTAGTTCGAGATTATTTTCCTTGAGGTGATCCAGCAGGATTTGTTCCTGAAAGCGCAGGTATTCGAGCGACGAGACACCGATAATTTTCAGGTGCTTCATGTTCTCGTGAAAGTGTGCGTAGACAGACGATTCGTTCTCGCTACCGGATACCGGGATAAGCTTGATGTCGCTCGGATTGATGTTGCCCATTCCGTTGAACACCACTTTCTCGATAGCCATCACCATAAAAACTTCTGACGCGCTGATTTTTGTTTGACTCACACCTGCTCCCATTTCATGTTTACAAGGTTACATATGATGCAAAATTGCATCAAGATTTTTAAATCGCGTTAATTTCCTTTTGGCGGCAATGAGCCAGACTTGGAAATCAACATCAGTTAGCGCGCGTTCATGCC
>DHXL01000354.1:1705-7512 GCA_002415335.1 Oxalobacteraceae bacterium UBA5157 | reverse complement strand
CGTTCATGCTGTTCCGGGGTGAGTTTGCATTGTCTGACAGCGGCAATACGAACCCGCCGATCCTGGCTTGTCAGTCTTTGTTCGCGCTGCACAGTACGGAACTTCAGCGCGCAGGTGGATTTTCCACGCGAGGCCAGATCATGTTTCTGGTAATTCGCACTCATCGCCGTCCTATATCGAATTTTTCATGGATGAAACAATGTTCGATGCCTCTATTTTCAGCCTGTCAATCATGCCGCCGGCCATGATTTTTTTGATGTTCTGCCCAAAATCCTGGTCGTTGATGCCTCCCATGAATACGCGGGCAATTCCAAGTATGGTATTGGGACTCTGTTCGTTGATATGCTTGAATGCGAGATGATCTATCTCGATCCTGGACTTCCCGGATGAAAACAGCGAGAGCCTGTTCATACAAGCTGCGAAGTAATATGAATGTTGCATGTTATTTCTGTCTGAATTTTGATGCCACAATGGCAAATCCAAGGTCTGCTGCATCCTTGACCGCTTCCACGTACAAGTCTTCCGTTACCTGAATGTTGACCACGCCCAAACCGTAGCTGGACACGATGTAATTGCGATCGGACATTTGCAGGGCCAGGTTGTATGACAGCATCCTGTCCACAGCTTTGAGATAGACCGCTCTGGCCGGGAAAAAATACTTATTTCTCAAATTCTTGGAATTCCAGACATATCTTTTCGATGTGAGCGCGTGCAAAAAACTTTCGGCAACCAGGCCTGCGGAATAAGAAGACCGGGTCAGCGGATCATTCGTAATCAACTCCGGCAGCTCAAAGCCGTCGCTGACTGAGCTGCCTCGAAGGATATTGCTGATTTTTATTTTTGCCCCAGCCGTTTTGAGCATGGCCGCTTCCGGCTGGGTGATCCATTCCCGCATCACTGCCGTGCCGCTCCACTGCACCCCGAATGCCAGTAAATTCGGATTGTTGGCAGCTTTGAGGTCAACCTCCGCGCAAGCGAGGGCCGGCACGTCGAGGTTGATAAATTCGTCGGCTGTCATATCGCTGCGCTCATCACGCCATGCCCCCACCGGGAAAGGATAGCTGAGTACCTCTTCTGCGAAATCGACGCGATTCATCGATAAGCGCACCGTATCCGAGCCTTGCAGCCATGAGCCGCCAACCTGCGAGTTCTCCTGGAAGGCGGACTGAAACAGTGGCTGATACATTATCGCGGGATCGTTTTTGTAATCGTCCAGACCCAGGAATTTGTAAACGCTTTCGTGCAGTGAATCAAGAATGCGCAAGCCGGGCATGCAACGCCTGGCTATTGTGATTGTATGAGTGGCGACCCCGCTTAACGCCTCCACAATGGATGGAATTGATGAATCCTGCTGAAAACCACAATCATTGGCTATCTGTGTGAGCGACAAATGAAAGAAGGTCGCGTTGCGCAGATGCGCGGCCTTCGACAGCCCTTGCTCTAAGAACTCCATCATGGACAGATTGGTGACCCAGATGTAACCGGCATTCAGATCGGAGAACCCATTGAACCGCGTGGCGCGATTACCACCCATCGAACACCATCCTCCACCATCTTTTGCGTTGGTGGTATCGAAGAACGCGACGCCGGTACTCACGACGGGACTCATGTTTGCATCCCCGCTCTGGTTTCGATGTCGTCCGCTATCCTGCGCCAGTCGCCAACAATGTCGTCCGGTGCCTTTGGATAGAGCGACTTGGCAATAGATCCCGCGCCTTTGGATAGGGCGGCCACATCGAACAGGACGCGCACGTCCTTCATGGTCGATGTACGGTTGTTGTAACTTGAGTCAGACAGTTGCAGGAGCGCGTTGCCAAAATGGACTGGGCTGTCAGACCCGAATGTCGCCACAACCGGCTCGGTAAATGTGGCGATCAGGTAGCGAGCAAGCTGTCTTGCGTCCTCGGCATCCTTTCCTCCCCTGGCGATCACGACAATGATTGCGCGGGTAAGGTGGGAAATATCTTCTTGCGAAATGGATGGCAGATAGACGATGTGTCCAGCTTTACCCAACAGACCAACATGATTGACGGCATGACAAAGCTCATCAGTCGTCATCAGATTAGATGGCTGGTTGTTCGAGTGATCATCATCCTTGTGGTGGACGTGCATCTTCTCCAGTTTCGCATTGCAAAACCTGCAACGCCCGCCATCGCGGGAGACGATCTGCGGCCTGCGGGTTGCGAACTCTTTGTCGGCGGATTCGATCCCTCCTTTGTCGCGCCACTTGCCGCGCTTGGCGGAAATGATCAACATGCAGATCTCTCGCAACTTGTCGGACAATGCTTGATCATGCTGCACTTCCCCTATGGCTCGCCCAATCAAACGGAACGCACTTCCCATCATCCTCACGCAAGCGGTCATACACGCGTTCACCGATAAATGAGCGAACTTCCTGCAAGGTCTGGTTCGACAGTAACAGACACGGCCTGCGCTTCTCGTACCGTTCGTTCAGGATGTCGAATATGGCGTTTTCCTCGAACTTCGTTCCGTACTGCACGCCGATCTCGTCGAGAATAAGCAGGTCTGGTTGCACCAGTAGGCGGACCACATCGCTTTCTGATTCTTTTGAGTCCTTACGCCAAGAGTCCTTGATGCGCCGGAGTGCGCGCTGCGCCGTGGTGAACAACACCAGCTTATTCATTTCCATCAAACGCAGTCCGATGCCTGCCGCCAAATGTGTCTTACCGGTGCCAGGCTGGCCGCAAAAGATCGCGCTGCGCCCTGTTTTCTGAACCGTGTCGAAATGCTCGGCGTACTCTTGCGCGAATGCCAGAACGCGACACTGCCCTTCGTTCTCGGCAACATAGCTCCCCAGCGTCCGATTGCTGAATCGTTCCGGTATCCCAACTTCTCCGAGTTGCTTTTGCCATGCAAGAAAACGCGCTACTGCCGCCCGCTCTTCCTTTTCCCGCTGTTCTACCGCCTGCTGTTCTGCGGCACACTGGGGGCATTTAGTCCAAACGTTTTTGTACACATTACGGCTCTCAAAATCACCGTGGGTATCGCAGCGATCCGGCTTGTTTTTTATGATAGTGTTCATAGCGAAATGGTTACATTCCCGTATTGGCGTTGCCCCGAGGCGCTTGGTTTAGGTGATTTTGGTACTACGCCGGCTGACCTATTCCGGTCGTACATCGCTGATTGAAGTAGTGCCTTATCCCACTCGGCTTGTGTGCGTTGTGTCTTGTCCTGCGTCAGCCAATGGGCGATGAACTCCGGCACTTTTTCAGGCTTGATCGTGACGCACGACTGCTTTGCTAGGTCTGCAACATGCGCGGAGGGTTGCCAGCCAAGGTGCATGCGGAATTTTGTCGGGTCGTGCGTGACTTGCTGGCTGGTAGGGTTTATGTTTCCCTGTCCATGTCCATGTCCCTCTCCCTCTCCCTCTCCCTTTCTATTGGATAGGGTTTCCCTCGGGACATCACTCGTTTCTACTAGGGACAATTCGTTACTGTCATTTGGGGCGGACTGAGGTTGTCCCTCGGGACATGTTGTTACTGTCCTTTGGGACAGAAATTCTTCAAGCGTTGGAGTTGGTACGTTAGTTTCGTGCCGCTGGTTGTGCTTCTTGATGCGCGCGCATTCAGTTTTCCAACCTTGCACATGCTTCCCCTTAAATGCTTCGTTTGCCTTTTCAGCAATCACGGGATGGTACAAACGCCCATCTGAGCACTTGATCCAGCCACGCAGCGAACCGTTCCTGATCTTCATCCACTCTTTTACGATCCGACCGAACCCGGCCAAGTTGGCAAGCACGCGATCATCATCAGGAAGGCTCGCTGCTGGTATCTGGTGCCACGAGGCACACCAGAGCAGAACTGCCACCCAACATGATTCTGGGGTTTCCAGCGCGGCCAGATCGCTGTCACGTAATCGCACAACATCTAGCGGCATAAACGGATATTTACGCAGATCGCAATCCGGCGGCGTAAGGGGATGAGTCAGGGGTTGAGTCATACGAACAACCCCAGTTGCTTGCATGAGCAATCCAACGCGGTCCCCGTAGCGGGAACCGTTATCCTGTACCAAAAAAATGCAATGAAATGCTGCATGATAAGAAACATTTAATCTCCTAAAAGCTGGCCTGTACGGTGGTATTCCGGGCAGTCGTGACCAGGAGGTCCTGATTCGGTCGAACAAGCCAGCCTTTAGAAGACTGAATATCCGATTGCCTATGCGTCACCACAACGCAGTCATATGTTAAAACCATTTTATATTTAGTGCAATAGTTATATATGCGTAATCTTTCAGGCGGCGCGAGATCCAAGCTTTTCGGCCAGCATTGCCAGTCCTTTTGCGGTGATGCGCGCCTGCTCGACAATCTTCTTCGTGCCATCAGCACGCTCAACCGTCCCGACCTTTTGCTCAACCAGTCCACTCTGGATGCGATCCTGATACCCGATCCAGTGATTGCCGCCTGCTCGACGGTATATCCACTTGTTGACCTGTAACCACAAGAACAGCTTTTTGGGCGCGAGCTGCAAGTGCTTGGCAGCATCAGTGACGCACAATGAGCCATCGGAAAAGGTCAAAATGCGATCGAGCGCATCAACCTTGGGTTGCATCACCTCAACCTTCTTTTCCAGCGCCAGCCGCTCCTGCTCGGCCTGCATGGCCATCTCGATCAGTTGCATGCGGGTCAGCTTGGCCGGATTGACGGCGGGCACTTCCTTGAGGCGGCGTTCGCACTCGATGAAGTATTGCCGCGCCTGCTTGCCACGAGCGTTGCGCTCGACCATCGACAGCTCTTTTGCCATGCCTAGGGAGAGGTGATATTCCTTGCGGTTGCCGCCGGGCTGAAATGAGCTAAGTCCTTGATTATTTCCGCTCTCCAAATCTGGTGAGCGCACAACGAAATCCTGGTTCTCAACAAAACCATACTTCTGGATACGGTCTTTAATCCAACTGGAAAAGTCCTTCCTGGACTCTAGAAACTCATGCATATCTCGCGCATTGACGGTCTGCACCAGTTCGCTGCCAACATGCTCGGCTTGAATGTGAAAGATCAGAGAGGGAGATGCTGGGCTCGATCCCAGATTGCCCGGTGTTTGCGTTGTCTTATCGTTTTGCATGTTTAATACTCCAAAATAATAGAAACCTAAGTTAATTTATTGAAGTTTTTCACCCCCGCCTCTGATGAAACTACTAAGTATTGGACTAAGACGCGGAGAAACGGCGTCTAAGCCACTACTTATTGCGAAGCGGGAGTATAAAACATCCTTGATTTATTGCAGATTGACGACCGTGCTGGACGTCAGTCCGAAAGTGCTGGAAGTCAGCATGATGAAGGCGGAGAAGCCTAGCAGGCAAACCCCGGCGATGATGGGCACAACAATTTCCTTGAAGCCCATTTGATGACCGCCTTGTTCGCTGCTCGACTTCTTCCAGTTCATCACGCCGGTAAAAACAAAATATGCACCGACGAATCCGGCAACGATGTTTAGCAGCTTCATGCCCTGAGTCAGCGTTTGGGTTGCGCCATTGATCATCTGGTCCAGTCCTGCGTATGCCGGGGATGAGAATGCCGCCGCCACCGCCATGGCCAAAATTATTTGCGGAAGGGTGTAGTTCAGTTTCATG
Source organism: Oxalobacteraceae bacterium UBA5157 (assembly GCA_002415335.1). Taxonomy (GTDB): domain Bacteria; phylum Pseudomonadota; class Gammaproteobacteria; order Burkholderiales; family Burkholderiaceae_D; genus UBA5157. The sequence continues at coordinate 1,929 of DHXL01000354.1, read as the reverse complement.
TGAGTCTCCTGGTTGTGGTCAATAAAAAAACAAATAAAAAAACAAATCAGCCGCACACTTTCAGGGTTAGATTTTCATAAGTATTGCCCCCCCAACTATGTGCCACAACGCCCCCCATGCGGGAGACTGATGTCCTCCCGCCGTGCCGTCTCCGGCTGACTTGGCCAACAGCAATCCGCGAAAAATCGCTATGACGCCAAATCCATTCAGGATGACCTTGATGG
>DHXL01000354.1:0-1486 GCA_002415335.1 Oxalobacteraceae bacterium UBA5157 | reverse complement strand
ATTCAGGATGACCTTGATGGCCTGCCACATTTGCGTCAGGTATCCGGCAGGTACGGCAGGCGATAGCATGTTGCCGGTAAGTGCTAGTTGATCGGACAGTTGTGATTGCGCCTGCCAGAAGTTCAACAGCAGGATGCCAAAAAAAATCGGCATGAACGGATTTTTTTCACCACCACCGTTCCCGCTGGACATGGCGGTGGTTTTCAGTCGCCAAAACCCCTGCAACACGAAGAATGCACCAACGAACGCGGCCAGTAGAGCTACCAACCCATGCTCACCGTTAAGCAAGACCATCGCCTTGCTGACATCGATGAGTGTCTGCGACAGGTCGGTGATTGCCATTATTCGATTACTCCGCCTGCTGTGGTCAGCACCGACCCGCCGCTTGACTGTCCATCGTTGACCTTAACGACTTCGCGGTACGGGTAGGGCAGTGGATCCCCAGCCTTGACGGAAATCAATTTGCCATCACAGTCCAGCCAGGCGCGATTGACCAACGATCCCTTGAATTCGCAGTGCGACCTTGGCAGGTCTTCCTTGGGTGGCTCGGGAGCTGGCTGAACAGGTTTTTCGACCACCTTCTCGACCACCCTCTCGACCACCGTTACTTTCGGCTTGGCGGATAACGCGGCTTTCAGCCGGGTTTTCAGGTTGGCGTTCTCGATCTTAAGCTGCTCAATCTGCGACTCCACCGATGTCGCCTTTGAAGACGCAGTAGCGGCGGCTTCCTCGGCTGCACGGCGCGCATCTTCATCTTCACGGGCTTTCTTTTTAGCCGCCGCTACTGCGTCTTCTTGCTGCTGCTTCATTTCCTCGACGGCAAGCGCGGCAGCCTTCGTTCTGTCCGCCTCTTTGCGAACCTGTTCATTATTACTGTTCAAGACGGTCATCACGATGCTGGCAACGATCAGCAACAAAAACCCGCCAACAGCAATCAGCACAATTTTTTTGCGCTTGGCGAAGAAACCTTTCTTCTTGCCCAAGTCAGCTTGTACGGGCTGGTTGGTCAAGGGGTCGGTTCTATCCGACCCGATTGCCGCACCGACCAAAATGTCGTCTGCAGATGGAGATAAATTTCCTTCGCTTGGGTGTCGGTTGGTAAGATCGCCACCACCCTCGCCTCCACTAGACAAAAAGGCAAAGGTGTCCTCGCCATCATCACCACCACCACCACTGATGTGTTCTGTGCTCATGCTTGTTCCCCGTTTTGTTTATTGATGGACGTGTCAAGCCGTTCCGCAATTTCGGATGCCGGCATCGGATAAAATCTGCGCAAGCTGCGCGCAACCTCCCCTTCCCATGATTTCCTTTCTGTCGACTCAGTTTTGACACGGATTTTTGCGACCTTTCTCCGCTGCTCGCGCTGCTGTGACAGAAGCGCTTGTTTCTGTTCTTCCAGTTTCGCCAGCTTCTTTTCGATTGGAGACAGGTTCACGTTCTCGATCAGGCTGGTCGCCGGTTGATTTGACTTACCGTTCATAACTTG
>DHXL01000302.1 GCA_002415335.1 Oxalobacteraceae bacterium UBA5157 | reverse complement strand
ATGTATTCCGGCGGTGCGCTATTCGAAGCGGCGCTCACGGGTCTCGCACTGGCGGGACTCATAGCGTTGATCGTCGTCGCGCGCAAGAATCGAGAGATTCGCGCGCGCGTGGAGCAGGTCAACCGATTGAAGGAGCAACTGGACACCATCTCGGTCAGCGATTCGCTGACCGGACTTTACAACCGCCGCTACATGGATGAGCAATTGAAGATGGCTTTGTCCTACGCGAAACGCCAACAATCGCCCTTGACCATCGCCGTGGCCGATATCGATTTGTTCAAGTCGGTCAACGACAAATACGGCCACCCGCGCGGCGATTCGGTGTTACGCGACTTTGCGGCGCTCATCAAGCCGATGCTGCGCGACGAGGACATCGCCAGCCGTTACGGCGGCGAAGAATTTATTTTGATCCTGCCCGGCACCGAACTTGCCGGCGGCGTCACGTGCGCCGAACGGCTGCGTGCCATGGTGGAACACAAGGGCTTGAATGCATTGTCGCTCACTGTCAGCGTCGGGGTCGCATCGACCGAATTCTACGCCGACCGCACGGCCGATGAATTGATTATCAGAGCCGAACAAGCGCTGTACGCCGCCAAGGATCGCGGGCGCAATCTGGTGGTATCCGAAACTGACCTCGATACCCCGTACTCCAATATCAGCAAGACCAACTAACGGACCCCATGCAACGGCTCGAATTCACACTGAATGGCGATTATGTGGAGCTGAACCAGTTGCTGAAACTGGTCGGCGTGTGCGACAGCGGCGGCGCCGGAAAAATGATCGTGGCAAGCGGCGCGGTGGCCGTCGACGGCAAGGTCGAGTTGCGCAAGACGTGCAAGATCCGTGCGCGCCAGATTGTCACTCTGAACGACGTGCGAATCAAGGTTATCGCGGGCTAGGAGGCGGGCAACGCATGCGCCGCCAAAAATCGGCGCCTGGCGGACGAACCACAGTGCGGCATCCGGTTTATGTTCCACAGGGAAGCTTTCTTGTCCGTAATCAAATTGACATCAAATACATGGCGCGAAGCACTCGAGAATACTAGAATGGAGCATCATTTCATTGTTCCGGAGGGCCTATGTATCCCGCGCATAACCAGAAGTCCGATCATGATATCGAAGAAAAGAATGAGAAGTTGCGCAAGGATGAAATGCGGCGCCTGGAGCCATACGGCGCCAAACAAGCTTCTGATTTGGCGGCGATGTCGGACGGTGAGCGCACAAAATGGTTCTTCTGGAACGTCCACGAAAATCTCGATGAAATCCGCAAGCTCGAGCCGGCGCTGATAGGACAGATCGTCCGCACCCAAATGACGGTCAGCGACGGGCAATCGATGTGGACGGAAACCTGCGGACTCGAAAAAAGAATTGAGTTGAGCTGCAAGTGGCAGCTCCTGCTGAAAGACCCTGCTTTTCAAAATGACGTGACTTATCCGATCAGCGAGGGCTGGATCGATTTGTTTGTGGCCAAAGCACCGCCGCCCCATCCGGTGCTACAGGAAAGTCAGAAGGGCTACCTCGATTCGGATAGTCCGCTCTACCCGAATCAGTTATTTCTTTACGGTTGGATTACCGAAGGCATGTGGCAGGAAATCAAACCGCAGCTGTACAACGTCGGCGCCAACTTCCACACAGATATCTTCTTGCGCGATAATTTCCTCTATCCGGTGAAACCTGGGCTCGACTTCGTCACCGGTCCGATCGGGTCGATCGGTATCACGAACCTCGAGTTTCGCGTATCGTCGCAACCGCGCCTGGCCACCTGGATCAAGACGTGAGCGATCACGCTTCAGCGATCAATCAGTAGTCGGCGGGAGGTGATGATGACGCAGAATTTTGCATGATTTCCAGCGTGCTTATTGCATGGCGGGGAGCGCGATCGCGACGAATACTCCCTGCGTGAGCCACTGCTGCAAACATGTCCCAAGATCGAATGCGGGATCGACGTCCAATGCCGCGTCGAGCGCGGCGCCGAGCGTGCGTCCCTGCCGCAAGGCGGACAGCGCGGCGTAGCTGCCAGCTGCCAGCCGCAATACGCTGGCCCTCCAGTGCGGGCGCGTCACCAGACCGTAGTCCGGTCGCGCGATCTCGGCCGGAAAGGCGACTTCGCTATCGGCCTGATGTGCTTGCCACAATTCGACTACAGCCCATTCGGACGCGAGCAAGCGGCAAGCGGGATGAAACAACAGGTGTGCGCCATCGAGCACTTGCGGTGACCATTGCGCCAGCTCTGCGGGATCCAGAGCCGGAACGTTGTCCGCGTAATGCGCGGTATGCAGCGCCCATTCGAGCCTGGCCATATCGGGAAAATACGGGTACTGCGCGACATGCGCGAAGTCCTGCAGAAAGTCACTGAAGTGCGCGCCGAACCTATTCAAGTCGCCCGACTGCGACGGATGCGCGAACCCGTAGGCGCGCGCCAGCGCACTAAAAAATTCGGCTCCCACCAATCCATGCAGCACCGGATAAGCCGCACTCAGCGTCTTGTCCCAGGTCGCGCTCAGGTTGCCGCGATAGAGCGCGAAGCGCTGCTCGCTGCGCTGAGGCTCTCCCTTGAACAGGTGCCGCACGGCCGGCTCCGCGCGGGGATCGGCCAGCGCGCTGGAAAATGCCAACTGCTGTTCGGACAACGGCAACAACTGCGTCGACCCGGACACCGTAGCGCTCGGTTCGGGGCCGGCATTGTCTTCCACGCGCAGCACCCGCAGCGCAATTTCGCGTGCCTTTTGCGCCTCGCTCAACAGTACCTCGAGCGCCGGGATGTCGGTATCCCATTCGATCAGCGTTGAGACCGGCCCAAAGCGCCGCAGCGCAGCTTCATATAACGCCCAGACCTCCGCCGCCACACGCGTACCGTGATGGTCAATTACGGCGTCTGGCGTCACCAGATGTCCTGCCAGGTGGATTTCACCGACACGGTGCGGCGCAATGGATGCCAGCGCCGCCAACGCATCTTCTTGATGGTTGCATTGATTGACGAACAGGTTGTTGATGTCCAGCAGCAGGCCGCAACCTGTGCGAGCCGCGACTGCCGCCAGAAACTCGGCCTCGCTCATGGCGTCATCCCGGTAGCGCAGGTAAGTCGATACGTTTTCCAGCAGTATCTGGCGGCCCAAGGTTTCCTGGATGCGCTCGACACGCTGACATACCAGCGCCAGCGCTTCCTGCGTCAAGGACAGCGGCAACAGATCGTTCAAGTGACGATCGTCCACCGCTCCCCAGCAGAGATGCTCGGATACCAATGCCGGTTCGATGCGTTGCACGACTTCGTGCACACGTTGCAGATGCCGCTCGGAAAATCCCCGTGCGGAGCCGATGCCCAGTCCGACGCCATGCAAGCTGATCGGATAGTCGCGCCGCAATTGCCTCACGACGTGCGAATCCCAGCCACCCCGAGCGAAAAAATTCTCGGTGTGAATTTCCAGCCAGTCGGCCTTCGGCCGATGCTCCAGAAAATCGCGATAATGCGGCGCCCGCAATCCGACACCGAAACCGAGCCGCGCGAACGATGAGGGGCTGTAGTGTGGCGCCGACATGGCTCCTCCGCTCCGAATATTCCGCCCGCCTTTCTTCTTTCTTACTTCGGAATAGTCAATTTCCCGCCGACTTTTTCACAGGTGCCTTTGGCGACGAATTTCCAGTCGGTCAAATCGTTATCTTTCTTTGCCTGGCCGGCGCAAGAGTGCGCGCCGGTGACGCTGGCGCAATCATTTTGTCCCGCTTTCGCGATCCCGAAGCATTTTTCCTTGTCGGAAGCGGCGGCGTGCGCGGTACCGACGCCGGCGATACACACGGTGGCGAGAGCGGCGGCAAGCAGGGTGTGGCGTTGGTTCATGAAGTCTCCTGTCGATAGTGGAAGATAGTAATGGCTCCTGGTTGATGCTCGGGGGTGCATGCTCTAGTCGGGTGGGCCGAACAAGTCCTTACACATCGTCTTGAACGCTTTGTTCCGGATCAGCTTGCCTGCCATGCCCGATTTTTGCATCCTATCGCAATTCGCAGCACAATACACAGGCATGGCGAGCACAAATTGCGGCTCCGGCATTACCCGTACCGGGAAACACTCGCTGCCCCGCTTGCCCCTTTGTCACTTTGTGCTTACCATGCCAATTGAACGTATCCTGTCCATCACCTCACCGCTCACCCTGGAAGGATAAAACGCGATGGCTACCCTTATTTATATTGCCGATCCGATGTGCTCTTGGTGCTACGGCTTTGGCCCGGAGTTGACGACGCTGCTGAACGGCTTGCCCGAAGTGCCGCTGGAAATTATCGTCGGAGGACTACGCGCCAACAATACGAATCCGATGGATGAGGAACTGAAGACGGTGCTGCGATCGCACTGGAGCCATGTCCGGGACGCTACCGGCCTGCCGTTTTCGGACCAGGCCTTATCCCATCCTGGATTTATTTACGACACTGAACCCGCTTGCCGCGCGGTGGTCGCCGCGCGTCTGCTGGCGCCCACCGCGACCCTGCAGGTTTTCCATGCGATTCAACACGCGTTCTATGCTGACGCATTGAATGTGACGCAAGGCGAAGTCCTGGCGCAGGTCGCATCAGCGGCGCTCACGAACGCAGGGTTCCCGATTGACGCGGAAACGTTTGGAGCAAAATGGGCGGCGGCCGAAAGCGTCGCGGCAACACATGACGATTTCATTCAGACTCAGCGTTGGGGGGTGACTGGGTTCCCGACCCTGGTGCTGGACCGGAACGGCAGGCTCGATTTGATCACAGCAGGATTTGTACGTACCGAGGCGCTTGTAGCACGCATGCAGGCAGTGATCGACGAGCCGGTGTAAGGGTTCAGCAGTTCCCTTTGGGGCGTCGATCGATTTTCGGTCGTGCATGGCGCGCCTGGCGCATTTCTCCTGGCCGCGTTCCCTACTTGGAGAAAGCCGCCGCCCCGGCTGTGCAGTGAGCTGGCGCAACCGGGGCGCTCCCTTCCTGGCCGGCTTATTTAGCGCCTTTGACCGCTTAATGCTTAATACATGTGCTGGCCGCCATTGATCGCGATATTCGCACCAGTCACAAAGGCTGCTTCATCCGACGCCAGATAGGCAACCAGGCCGGCGACTTCTTCCGGCTTGCCCAGGCGCGCCATGGGTATCTGTGGAATGATCTTGCTGTCTAATACTTCTTTGGGAATCGCCATCACCATCTTCGTCCCGATATAACCGGGTGAGATCGTGTTGACCGTAACCGCCTTGCGTGCGACTTCGAGCGCCAGCGCCTTGGTGAAACCATGCATCCCTGCTTTGGCGGCGGAATAGTTGGTTTGACCGAATGCACCTTTTTGGCCATTGACCGACGAGATATTGATGATACGGCCCCAGCCGCGCTCGACCATGCCGTCACATACCGGCTTGGTCATGTTGAAGACCGAATCGAGATTGGTGCGCATGACCGCGTCCCAATTCGGCTTATCCATTTTCTTGAACGTCATGTCGCGCGTGATGCCGGCGTTATTGACGAGGACATCCACGGCACCAATCTCCTTTTCGACGGTGGCGACGCATTGTTGCGCGGAGTCGTAATCGGCGACATCGCAAGGAAATGCGTGGAAGTCGTAGCCCAAGTTTTTCATCGACGCCAGCCATTCCGGCGCCTTCGTATTGCCTGGCGAATAGGTCGTCACCACTCTATAACCGAGCGCCGCGAGCTTGATGCAAACCGCCTCGCCCAAGCCGCCCATGCCACCTGTAACCAATGCAACTCGTGCCATTTTTTCTTCCTCTTTAATATGACAATAACTATTCTCTATTCCGGTCCCGCATCGGCTCCGACAGGAAGCCGGGCTCAATTTACCGGACCCATTCCGGTGCCGCGTTGGCTACATGCGTTCCAGCGCCAATGCAACTCCCATGCCGCCACCGATGCACAGGCTGGCCAGACCGCGTTTTGCGTCGCGCCGCACCATCTCGTGCAACAGCGTCACAAGGATGCGGCAGCCCGACGCCCCGATCGGGTGACCGAGTGCGATGGCGCCGCCATTCACGTTGATTTTGCTGGTGTCCCAACCCATTTCTTGATTGACCGCAATCGCTTGCGCCGCGAATGCTTCGTTGATTTCCAACAAATCCAGATCCTGGTGGGTCCAACCGGCCTTTTTCAAGCACAACTGCGAAGCCGGGACCGGACCCATGCCCATGATGCTCGGATCGACACCGGCCGACGAATAAGCCTTGATCCTGGCGAGTGGAGTCAGGCCCAGTTTCCTGGCCATCGCTGCCGACATCATGACGACCGCGGCCGCGCCATCATTGATACCGGACGCGTTGCCCGCCGTGACAGTACCGTCTTTCGAGAATGCCGGCCTCAGGCGGGATAAAGATTCGAGTGTGGTGCCGCACTTGATGTACTCATCAGCGTCGAACTGGATGGCACCCTTCTTTTGCGGGATCTCGATCGCCAGGATTTCATCCTTGAATTTGCCGGCCTTCTGTGCCGCTTCGGCCTTGTTCTGCGAAGCCAGCGCAAATTCATCCTGCTGCTGGCGCGAAATGCCGAATTTCTTCGCGACGTTCTCTGCCGTGACCCCCATATGGTATTGGTTGTACACGTCCCACAAGCCATCTATGATCATGGTATCGACCAGCTTCGCATCACCCATGCGGAAGCCATCGCGCGAGTTATTTAGCACGTGCGGTGAAGCGCTCATGTTTTCCTGGCCGCCCGCGATCACGATGTCCGCGTCGCCACATTTGATCGCCTGTGCCGCCAGATGGGTCGCCTTCAAGCCGCTGCCGCAGACTTTTCCGATAGTCATCGCCGGGACGATATCGGGCAAACCCGAACGAATGGCTGCCTGCCGAGCCGGATTCTGGCCGCAACCTGCGGTCAGTACCTGGCCCAGGATTACCTCACTCACCATCTCGGGTTTAATCCCGGTCTTGGCGAGCAAGCCCCTAATCACCTGGGCCCCGAGCTCGGATGCCGGAATCTTGGCAAGCGTGCCCCCAAATTTACCCACGGCTGTTCTCAACGCTGCGACGATTACGACATCATCCATCTCTACTCTCCAAGAAACATTACGAAATACGGCGATCGCATGACGCCGGCTTGTGGCCTGCGCGGTGCCCGCATTCATCATCGGACAAATCGGGCCTTTATCAAGCGTATTTTTACACAGCTTGCGATATTATCAAACTGTCATACCTTACAGAATTGGCGTTCTTCAGTTCGATAGCGGGGCTACGCCTGTTACCTTAAAGGCATCCATCTGGAAATTCAAGGCCAGCTTGCGGGACACACGAAAAAAAGCCCGCAGAAGCGAGCCTTGTTCCCATTCAGTACCGATGATTTCATCGCCTGATAACCTGTACCTGCACGGTGTCCGCAGCGTGTACGTCGGCCAAGCTTCAGAGAATTCCAATCCGGAAGGTGCCAGGCAATGGCATCATGCCAACATAATATATGCCGCCGATGACGCCCCTGCCGGTCTGCCTTATTTTTTGATGCTCATCTGATTGGTAACCTTTTGCACGCCCTGGACCTGCTTCGTCACTTCAGTTGCACGTGCGATCTGCGGTTCGTCGTCGACAAAGCCGCTTAGCTGAACATCACCTTTGCTGGTCATCACAGCAACGTCCAGGCTCTTGATGGCGGCATCCCCGAGCAATGCGGTCTTCACTCTTGCGGTGACGACCCCATCGTCGATCTTATTACCGATCGTTCGTGCGCCCTCTTTTAACACCAATTTATTATCAATGCCTGTTACGCCATCCACCGCTTTTGCAATCGTCGCGCTGCGGTCTATCTCGCTTTGATTGTCGACGAAGCCGCTCAACATCACTTCGCCCTTGCGGGTTGCAACCTTGATGTCATAGCCTTTTACTTCCTCGTTCGAGAGCAGTGCAGTCGTCACCTTCGCACTGACAACCGCATCATCGACTTGTGTACCGACTGTTATGCCGGGCGGCGGCGTGGAAAGGTCCGCGGGTTTGCTGCAGCCGGATAGCAGGATGAGAAGCGCAGCGACCACGCCGGCACTCACTTGATTAAAGCCCGTATTCATTTTGCTCATAACGCGTCCTTTTTTCTTAAGATGAGTCACTCGAATCAGTGCCAATGGGAGCCACCTGACCGCGCAATTCGAAAGTCTGATTGTGTGCCGCAGACCATGATGGCCGGGCTACCGGCATTGGTCTGTACGGCATCGAACATAGCTCGAGGCATCGGTGACGGCGCGCGGCGGTGTGGCGAAAATCGCGGACGCAATGAGATGTCGGCCGCGAGCCGGTCGGTTGACGGCACCAGGATGACTCCATGGTGCCTTGCATGAGCGAACCAACGCTGCCGCGATTGGCAGCGCCGGTCGAGTCGCCCTCGCGCCTACTCGCGCTTCCCGTTCACGATACGCGCGGCGAGTTCGGTCTTGCCCTTGGAAAGGTCAACCTCATCGCTGAGGATATGCGTGGCTTCATTCAGCCACACGTCCTTGGCATCCTTTTGCGCCTTTTCGGCAGCCAGCTCGTCGCTCAGGCTGCGTTCATCTGCTTGCAAGCCGAGGTCTTGCAGCGCGATCTTTTTCATGGCGGCAGATTTTTCCTTCGCCGACTTCTTGTTGCTACCGTCGGCGCCGCTGCTGTCGGCACGCGATGCAAGCCGTGCTTCGAGCAGATCGCGTTCCTTGCGGCGGTCTGCCTCGTTCAGGGAGAGCACGTGCTTCTTGCGTTGCGCATTGATTCGGGCGACATCTTCCAGCAGGTACTGAAAATCCTTGTCGCTAGCGATGCGCAGTGTGTGGCGGCTTTGCAGCGAAGGCAGCCAGCTCGCGATGTTACCGGCTGACGCGTAGTTGGCGGCCTTGATTTGCGTCCATGGCAACGCGTTGTCGTAGCTCGATTCGCCGAAGTTTTCGGTATCCGAGACCGTGGGGAAGCTGATGTCCGGCGTCACGCCACGCAGCTGCGTCGTGCCGCCGTTGACGCGGAAGAACTGCGCCACCGTCATCTTCAACTCGCCCAGCTTTGGCTTGTCGCTATGCGCCATCTGATCGAAATTGACCAAGGTTTGCACGGTGCCTTTTCCAAAACTTGGCTCGCCGATGATGACGCCCCGGCCGTAGTCCTGTATCGCCGCGGCGAAGATCTCCGATGCCGACGCCGAGGCACGATTGATCAGCACTCCCAGAGGGCCATCCCAGGCGCGCGTCGTGTCATGGCTGCTGTCGATTCTCACATTGCCCTGAGAATTGCGCTCTTGGACCACTGGCCCCTCACCGGTGAACAAGCCCGTCAGTTCGACGGCCTCATCGAGCGACCCGCCGCCATTGTTGCGCAGATCGATGAGCACTGCGTCGACCTTGTCCTTCTTCAATTCCTCCAGAAGCACAGCGACGTCGCGCGTAGCGCTCTTGTAGTTCTTGTCGTCCCTGCGCCGCGCGTCAAAATCCTGGTAAAAGGTGGGCAGCACAATCACGCCGACTTGACGCGTGACGGCGCCATCCTTGACCCGGATGATCGATTTTTTCGCAGCCTGCTGTTCGAGACTGATCTTGTTGCGCACTAAAGCAATATGCTTGTGCTGACCGTCGGGACCGGCATCGGCCGGCAGTATATCGAGGCGCACCACCGAATCCTTGGCGCCGCGAATCAACGTGACGACATCGTCGACGCGCCAACCGACAACATCGGTCACAGGGCCGTCATTGCCCTGTCCGACGCCGACAATGCGGTCGCCGACATGGAGCTTCGCCGATTGCGCGGCGGGGCCGCCGGGCACGAGTTCGCGAATGGTCGTGTATTCGTCCCTTTCCTGGAGCACGGCACCGATCCCGACCAGTGACAGCCTCATCGCGATATCGAATTCCGCTGATGCCCGGGGTCCCAAATAATCGGTATGCGGTTCGATCGACATGGCGTACGCGTCCATGAACACCTGAAACACATCATCACTCTTGGACTTGTAGGCGCGTGCCAGCGAATTGCCATAGCGTTTTGCAAGCGTCGCCCGGATCATTTTGTCGTCCTTGCCGGCCAGTTTCAAGCGCAGCCAATCGTTCTTCACGCGCTTGCGCCACAGGTCACGTGCTTCGTCTTCCGACTTCGGCCATGGCTCCTTGCTGCGTTCGTATTGATAGGT
>DHXL01000367.1 GCA_002415335.1 Oxalobacteraceae bacterium UBA5157 | reverse complement strand
CGCTTGGACTGCTGCCGTAGGCTGCGGCCAGTTCCGATGGCAGCGCATATTTGCTGATGAGACCGCGGATTCCAGGTCACGCGCACCGAATTTGAATCGAGCTTTCCGGTTTCCACGTCGTACCGGAACTGATCGGGCTCGCGTCCTCTGAAGGCCGACGTTTCGAGCTTCCAGTTCTGATGGACGTAGCCAAACGTGGTGACGCCCTAGGTGACATGCGTCGAATCCAGCCAGTGATGCGTAATCGGCGCTTCGGGGTTGCCATGCCCGAGAAGCGGTGCATGGAGGCATGGTCGCCGTCCTGGGTCGTGTCTATTGCGAAAACACTCCCGGGATACGCCATCAGCAGGGCCGACGATAACAATAGAATTTTCATGGAACTGGAGGTTTTCTGCATGGGCGAAAGCCGAACTGCGCAGGATATTGCTGAGGAATTTATGTTCTCATCCTACCATGGGGCAAGTCACCCAAACAATCGAGGTGCGCGCCTGCGATTGCCGGATTTGATCCTGCGCAAGTCGAAATCAATCACACTGGAGTAGTATTCAAGCGCACATCCACCGGTCACAGGACAGTCCGACAGCATCACCAAACTCATCAAGGGTTTCGGCATGATCTTCGATCCATTCGGCATTGGCGGCAACTTTCTCAAGCTACAGCAAGCGTGGGCGAGCCATCCGCGCGAATGGCAGCAAGAACAACAGCAGCTCATGACCGATCTCTGGACGCTGAATCTCCAGGGCATCGCCAGCATCGTCGGCGGGCGCCCAAGCCTGTGCGCGCAGGTAGCCGAAGGAGACGACCGGTTCACCGACCCGGCCTGGAAGGACGACCCGTTCCATTGCCTGCTGCTGCAGAACTATCTGACCCAGACGCGCTGGCTAGAGCGCGTGATCTACGACACGCCGGGCCTGCCACGGGGAGAGCGACGGCGCGGCGCATTTTGGATCCGTCAATGGATCGATGCGCTGGCGCCGACCAATTTCCCTCTCATCAATCCGGCAGTGATCCGCAAAGCGCTGCAAAGCAACGGCGCCAGCCTGCTCAAGGGCGTCCGCAACTTGCTGGAGGACGTGAAAGCAGGCGACGTGCAGATGGTGGACCGGACGGCCTTCGCGGTCGGGAAGAATCTGGCAACCACCTCGGGCACGGTCGTGTTTCGCAACGACAAACTGGAACTGATCCAGTACCATCCACTGACTGAGCAGGTACACGCGATCCCGATCGTGATCGTGCCGCCGTGGATCAACAAGTTCTACATCCTCGACCTCAACGAAAAGAAGAGCATGGTGCGGCACCTGCTTGCGCACGGTTTCAGCGTGTTCATCATCAGCTGGAAAAATCCCAGGCCCGAAATGGCCGACACCGGTTTCGAGAATTATGTGCTGGGCGGCGTGCTGGCCGCGATAGACGCAGCGCGCAGCATCTGCCAGGTGGCACAGGTCCATGCGGTCGGCTATTGCATCGGCGGCACGGCGCTCGCCGCGCTGATGGCCTGGCTCAATCGCAAGTATGACGACCCGGATAAGGTGCCGGTCGCGCACTGGACCCTGCTGGCGTCGCTGGTGGATTTTTCACGTCCGGGCGAGATCGAGACTTTCCTCAACGAAGAGAGTATTGCCACGGTCGATGCGATGATGGCCAGGCAGGGCTATCTGGACAAGGAGCAGATAGGCTGGAGCTTTCGCATGCTGCGCCCGAACAGCCTGCTGTGGCACGACGTCGTGCACAAGTACCTGTATGGCGAGAAGCCGATCCCGTTCGACGTCTTGTTCTGGAACAGCGACGGCACGCGCATACCGCGCGCACTGCACAGCTTCTGCCTGCACCAGTTCTACCTGGAAAACAAACTCGCCGCGAAGGACGGCATCGTCCTCGCCGGCCATCCGCTCGATGTCGCGCGCGTACGGCAGCCGCTCTACGCAGTGGGTGCGGTCGACGACCACATCACGCCCTGGCTCGGCACGTTCAATACGACCAGCCTGGTGCGCGCGCCGGTGCGCTACGCGCTATCCAGCTCGGGACACATCCTGGGCATCATCAATCCACCTGATGCGCGTTCGAAGCGCGCGCACTGGGTCGGTTATGCGAGCGGCGAGACCGACGGCAAGGCCTGGCTTGCCGCGCACGTCAAGCAAGCCGGCTCCTGGTGGGGCGACTGGGTGAAATGGCTGGGCGCGTGTTGCGGTCCGCAGCAGGCCCCGCCGCCGACAGGCCGCGGGCAATACCAGGCACTGTGCGCCGCGCCGGGAACCTATGTGCATGAGCGCTGATTGCGCTCCGGCGGCACCGGCACGGTAAAATACCGGCCACTGTTCCCAATGCGAGCGCTCCGCGCATCAAATTTACCTCCATGGCCCATCTCACCATCATCGTCGCCACCGACACGGAACGCGGCATCGGCATCAACAACACGCTGCCCTGGCGTCTGCCGGAGGATCTCGCGCATTTCAAGCGCACCACCTCCGGCCATCCAATCATCATGGGACGCAAGACGTTCGACTCGATCGGACGCCCGTTGCCGAACCGGCGCAACATCGTCGTCACGCGCGATCCGGACTGGCGCCACGAGGGCGTCGAAGCGATCGGTTCGCTGACCGCCGCCGCCGCGCTGGCGGGCGACGCCGAAGCGTTCGTGATCGGCGGCGCACAGATTTATGCGGAAGCCCTGCCTCATGCCGAGCGGCTGATCGTGACCGAAATCGGCAAACGTTTCGGCTGCGACGCGCATTTCCCGCAAATAAATCCGCAACTATGGAACGAAGTCGCGCGGGACGCGTACTATTCCGAGCTGAATGGCTGCGCCTACGCGTTCGTCACTTACGAACGCAAGTAATCAAATCGGCATTTGCAGGCATACTCGGGCCTGCCCCATCGATCCGGAGAAAATTAACATGTCAGAAGACGGTTTCCACGTGCACGGCCCGCATGATCACGCGGTGGAGCACGCCGCACATGGCGGCGACGATTTCTCGGGCAAGATCGCGGTCATGACGGCGATTCTGGCGACGGTCGGCGCGATGTTCGGCTATGAAGGCGGCGCGACACAAAACGACGCCGCCATGTTCAAGAACGAAGCAGCCATCAAGAAGACTGCCGCCGCGAACCAGTGGAATTATTACCAGGCCAAATCCAACAAGCAGAACCTGGCCGAACTGGCGATCAGCCTGCCGGGCGTGGACGCCCGCCGCTACCAGGATGAAGTGGCGCGCTACAAGAATGAGAAACAGGACATCAAGAAGGATGCCGACAAGCTGGAAGCCGACTCGACCGAGTGGAACAGGAAGTCGGATGAAAAGATGCACGAGCACCATCAATGGGCGCTGGCCACGACCGCGATACAAATCGCGATTTCGCTCGCAGCAATCACCTTGCTGACACGCCGGAAATGGATGGAATACGGTGCCTACGGCGTCGCGGCGGTCGGTGTCGTGCTGGGCTTG
>DHXL01000278.1:363-7638 GCA_002415335.1 Oxalobacteraceae bacterium UBA5157 | reverse complement strand
CTAGCTTTTTTCGCCGAGCAACTGGGGCTTGAGCGAGCTGTCCACCGGCTTATCGCCGATCCAGATCTTCAGCACCGCGTTAAAAAATGCAACGTCCGGCAATGGGCCGCCCATCGGTTTTCCGTTGAGCGAAGACTGCGTCCCTACGCCCGGAAGCCAGTCCAGCAACAGAATATCGCCCTTCTTCAGGCCCGGCATGGCCGCAAACAATTCACCGAAAGCGCCGGTCTGACCGACGATTTTCGACAGCTCCGCCTTGTTCGAATTGTCGTTCAAGCCTTTTAGGAAAGCGTCGCCGAACGTATCGGCATCGATTTCGCGCCGCATCACCAGCATGACGCGCTTCGGCCCGGGCATCGCCAAAATCGCGGCAGGGTCGCTCTTCTTTTCCGGCAGATACAACGCTTCGGCATAGAGATTGAAGAAGGCGAGCTTGACCCGCAAGCCGGCGCCGTTCAGCTTCAGATCTTTATTCGCGACCCGCGCCGTGTCATCAAACTTGATGCCGCCCACCTCAACGGCGGCAGCAGCCTGGCTGAAAGCGGCCACAAGACAACCCAAGGTCAGCCAGGTTTTAAAGCGTGAAGAATGGTTCATATCGATTCCAAAAAGTTAACCACGGTTGAGTCCAAATAGACTGATTTCGGGAACAGCGCTTTAAAATTCTTCCCACTCGTCGTTGCTGACCGGTGCGCGACCGCTTGGTGGTCGCGCGCTCTCGGCGGCTGCTGCGATCCGGATCCGGGCGTTTTCTTTCGCGACCGGCGGCGCGGCTTTCTTCCTTGCCGCGGGCCCGGCGCTCGACGGCGGCGTGGCGGCCGCAGTATGCCTGTGATCCAATTTGAATACGCTGACCACTTGCGCCAGGTTGCCGGCCTGATGCTGCATCGATTCGGCCGCGGCCGCGGCTTCTTCCACCAATGCGGCATTTTGCTGGGTCACGCTATCCATCTGGGCGATGGTCTGGTTGACCCGTTCAATCCCCGCGCTTTGCTCCTGGCTGGCCGAGGTGATTTCCGCCATGATATCGGTAACCCGTTTGACGCTGGCGACGACTTCACCCATCGTGACGCCGGCCTGTCCCACCAATTTGCTGCCGATCGCCACGCGTTCGACCGAATCGCCGATCAGTGACTTGATCTCCTTGGCCGCCGCCGCCGAGCGCTGCGCCAGGTTCCTGACTTCGGCCGCGACCACCGCAAAGCCGCGCCCTTGCTCGCCTGCTCTCGCCGCCTCGACCGCGGCATTCAGCGCCAGGATATTGGTTTGAAAGGCAATGCCGTCGATCACGCCGATGATGTCGACGATCTTCTTCGATGACGCGTTGATCGATCCCATGGTGTCGACCACTTGCGACACCACCGCGCCGCCTTCGACCGCGACGAGTGATGCGGAGGCGGCGAGCTGGTTTGCCTGGCGCGCATTGTCGGCGTTTTGCTTGACGGTGTCGGTTAGTTCACGCATCGACGAAGCGGTCTCGCGCAGCGCCGCCGCCTGCTCTTCGGTACGGGATGAAAGATCGAGGTTACCACCGGCGATCTCGCTCGACGCCGTGGCGATGGTGTCGGTACCTGCACGCACTTCGCCGACGATCTTCATCAAGCTGTCGTTCATATGCTTGAGCGCGGCCATCATCTGTCCCGTCTCGTCGTGGGTCTTGATCTCGATGCTGCTTGTCAAGTCGCCATCGGCGACGCGCCTGGCGATGCCGACCGCTTCATTCAGCGGCCGGGTAATGCTGCGGCTGGCAAGGAGCGCCACCAGCACGCTCAGCGCGCTGGCGATCAGCGCGAGAATCATGATCAATAGTTCGGTGTGGTTCGCGGCCACGGTTGAACGTTCGCCGGACTGTTCCATCTGGCTGTTCTGGTACAGCAGAAAGTCGTCCAGCGCCGCAAAATATTTCGTCTGTACCGGACGCAACGAGAACAGGAATTTCAGCATCGCCTGATCTTTTTTGTCTTCGGTGATGAGCGTGACAAACTTCGCTTGCAAAGGAAGAAACTTGTCGCGGATCGCGGCAATCTCTGCCAGATGCTCACGCCCCTTCTTGTCGACAATGATCTTGTTGAGATTGGCGATTGCCTCATTGTTGGACGTGTTGACGTTTTGGATATTCGCAAGTTCATTCTTGATCTGCGTCGGATCGGTCATGATCAGGACGCTTAGCATGTTGCGCGTCACCTCGTTGAGCTGCTCCTTGATCTTGTTGGCGATCACCGTTTTTGGATAGCGATCCTTTACCATCAAGTTGATTTCGCCGTCCAGGCTGCCGATCCGAATGTATGACAGGCTGGCAAGCATGACCAATAAGCTAATTACAACACCGAAGCCCAATGCAAGCCGTTGTCCGATACGCATCTTCTTGATATTCATTTCGAGTTGACCTATTGCACACCGCTCAAGCGAGTGGGAACATGTGGAACAATGAAAAAAATCGCCGCGGCTATTGAATATTACCGTGGGATGAGCGTGCAAACTGTTTCCATTGGAAAATAAAATTTACACGAAGCCACGAAGTCACTATGCAGTCGACCCATCTAGCAGACGGCTCTGCCTGCCGTGTTGCGCGCCGCGCAGAATGAAGCGGTCGGATCGCTTCCGAATTAGGTGAGTTTGTGTCCGATGGGATGAATTCATTCGACGCCTCATGCGTTGCCGCAATCGGAACGGCGCGCAACAGTTGCACGACCGCCTTAATCCAAACCCGCTGCCACGCGCGGCACCAAACCAGAATGGATCTGCATTGAAAATCGAAGTCGAGCAGGTCGACTATCACGACCCCCGCCAAGCCGGCGTATTGTTACAGTTGCTGGATGCCTACGCCCGCGACCCGATGGGCGGCGCGCATCCGCTCTCCGACCATGCGAAGCAACACCTGGTGCAGGAATTGGCGCAAAGGCCGACCGCGTTCAGCGTACTGGCATTCGTCGACGGCGCGCCGGCCGGACTGGTCAACTGCTTCGAAGGCTTCTCCACGTTCGCGTGCCAGCCGCTGGTGAACATTCATGACGTGATCGTGTTGCCGGAATTTCGTGGCCGGCAGGTCGGCCGCTTGATGCTGGAACGCGTCGAGCAAATCGCTTTGCAGCGCGGTTGCTGCAAACTGACGCTGGAGGTATTGCAGGAAAATGTCGCCGCGCAAAAGCTGTACCGAAAATTCGGGTTTGCCGATTATCAACTGGCCGCTGCCGGCGGCAATGCGATGTTCTTGCAGAAACGTTTCGATCATTAAATGTCCTGGTTTCTTTATCTGATCGAATGCCAGGACGGCAGCATCTACACCGGCATCGCAGTCGATGTCGACGCGCGTTACGCCAGGCATCTAAGCGGCAAGGGCGCACGCTACACCCGTTCCCATCCGCCGCGCCGTCTGCTGACGACGGTCGAATATGCCGATCGATCCGCTGCATCGACGGCTGAATACAAGATGAAGCAGCTGTCTGCCGCGCAGAAGCGCGCGTTTTGCGTGCGGCTTGCCGTATGGAGTGCTGCGCGCTGACTTCGGAACAAGCATCGGCGATTCGCTGCGCGTATTCTCCGATGATCTGCGCAACAAGAGGCAAATGCGTGCCGAGGAAATGGCGGCCAAGGTGCCTACGAAAATGCTGTTTCCTTTGGTGGTCTGTATATTTCCGTCGATTATCATGGTCATCATGGGGCCGGCGGCGATTCAGGTTATCCGGACCGTGCTGCCATTGCTGAGCTGGGCGCGCTGACAGTCACCGCCGCATCTCCACGTGCGCTATCCCATCTTCGCTATACGGCGCCGACGTCACTTCAAAACCGAAGCTGCGATAGAACGATTCCAGATACTGCTGGGCCGAGATGCGGATGCGCTGGCCGGGAAACTGAAGCTCGACGCGGCGGATGCCTTCGGCAAACAGTTGCTTGCCGACGCCGGTGCCGCGCACGCTCGGCGCGCACAGCACGCGGCCCAGCGACAGTTCGTCGAACTTTCCGCCGGGCAGGACGCAGCGCAGGTAAGCCACCAATTCGCGGCCCGCCGCCTCGTGCCGCCATCCAAGCAAATGCATCGCGTGCTGGTCCAGCCCGTCGACATCCTGGTACACGCAGTTCTGTTCCATGATGAACACTTGCTGGCGCCGCGCCAGCACGGCATACAAGTCGTCGCGGCTCAGCGCTTCAAATGGGGACCACTGCCAGTCAATCATGCGAGGCTCGCCTCCCTTACCAAATATTGACACGCTGGCCCGCCGGGCGCAGCGGTGAACGATTGCCCGTGCACGCGAAGGCGTCGGCGAACTCCGGCATGTTGGCCAGCGGACCGATCACGCGATATTTGGCCGGTGCATGCGGATCGGTTGCCAGCTGCAGCCGCAGCTTTTCGCTGCGCATATTCTCGCGGAAGCTTTGCGCGTAAGCCACGAAGAACCGTTGATCCACGGTCAAGCCGTCGATATCGGCCGGCTGCGGTTTGCCCGCCAGCGATTTCTTCAGCGCCTGCAACGCGATCTTGAGGCCGCCGAGATCGGCGATGTTTTCGCCGGCGGTCAGCTTGCCGTTGATGTGGATCGCATCGATCGGCGCGAATTCGTCGAACTGTTTTTCGATGCCGCTAACGCGCCTGAGAAAGTTCTTTTCATCTTCCTTGGTCCACCAGCTTTTCAGGTTGCCGTCGGCATCGAATTGCCGGCCTTCGTCGTCGAACGCATGGGTCAGCTCGTGGCCGATGGTGGCGCCGGTGTTGCCGTAGTTGGCGGCGGCATCGGCATCGACATGAAACAGCGGCGGCTGCAGGATCCCGGCCGGGAACACCATTTCATTCATGGTCGGGTTGTAGTAGGCGTTGACGGTCGGCGGCGTCATGCCCCACTCCTTGCGATCGATCGGCTTGCCGAGTTTGGCGAGGCCGCGCGCGAATTCGAATGCGTTGGCGCGCAGCGTATTGGCGGCAAACGATGCGTCGTCGATACGGAGCGCGCGGTAATCGCGCCAGACGTCGGGATAGCCGATCTTGACCACCAGCGTGTCGAGTTTCTTCATCGCCTGCTGCTTGGTGGCCGCGCCCATCCATTCCAGGCTGGCGATCCGGTCGCGCATCGCCAGCTTGATGTTCGCCACCATGTCGAGCGCACCGGCCTTGGCGGCCGGGCCGAAGAATTTTTCGACATACAGTTCACCGAGTGCCTCGCCGGCCGTATGGTCGATCGTGATCAGCACGCGCTTCCAGCGCGGCTGCAATTCCTTGGTGCCGGCCAGCGTGCGGCCATAGAAATCGAAATCCGCTTCGACCAGCGGTTGCGCCAAGTCCTTGGCGGTGGCGTTGATCAGCTGCCAGCGCAGGTAGGTCTTCCATTGCGGCAGCGCGGTGGCGGCCAGCATATGCCCGGCCTGCGCGAAGAACTTGGGTTGCGCGACATTGACGTCGCCCGGCGCGGCCAGCCCGATGTGCCGGAAGTAGCCGGCCCAGCCGCGATAGCCGCTTCGCCGCGCGAGGCCGGCCACGCCCATCAAGTGATAAGTCGCCTGCGGATCGCGCAGCTGGACCTTGGTCATCGAGGCACGCGCCAGCCCGGTTTCGAGCGCCATCACGGTCGCGGCGTTCAGCCTGGCTTGCGCCGGCGCATCACCGAGCAGCCCGAACATGCGCGCCACATGCGCCACGTACTTGCTGCGGATCACGCGCGTCTTGGCGTCGCCCTTCAGGTAGTAGTCGCGGTCCGGCAGGCCGAGTCCGCCCTGCGCCAATTGCGGAATATAACGTTGCGTGTTCTTCGCATCCTGGTCGACGAAGAACGTGAACACCGAATTGATGCCGCGCCGATGCTGATGCGCAATTATGGCGATCAATTCGGCGCGCGTGCCGACCGCATCGATGCCGGCCAACTCCGCGGCCAGCGGTTTCAGGCCGGCCGCTTCGATCCGCGCTTCGTCGGTGCCGCTGCGATAGAACGCGCCGACCAGCGTCGCCGCGGCGCCCTTGGTGGTGCCGGCGGCAGCATCCTCGGCGATGGTCTTCAAGGCGCTGAGGTTGCGTTCCGTCACTTCGTCGTAAGCGCCGTAGCGGGCGCGGTCGGCCGGTACCGGGTTGGCGGCCAACCACTTTCCGTTGGCAAACTGGAAGAAGTCGGTGCACGGGTCGGCACTGCGGTCCATGGTCTGCGCCTCGAGTACCAGGTTGCCGGCGTACACATTGCCGGCAAGAGAGAAACAAAGCAGGATGGCGGCGCTCAGTCCGATGCGGTGCGGAATCTTGTTGCTCATGGAGTCATCTTCGCGTGGGTTGCGTGACATGGAAATGGCGGCGAACACTGGTGGCGTCCTGCCGCGTCGCGCAGTATAACGCCGTGCCGAATCTTTCGTCTCGGCAGTGACCTCCTGGAATAATTTCCTGCGGATATTCTCGCAACCGGTGGAACTTCGGGCCTTGTCGCGCCGTCGAAAAAAGGCTCTCGCCTTTAAGAGCTTTCACAAAGGAGTTCGACCATGTTACAAGTCAACGAAATCAAGCAACGCTTCAACCAAATCGAGCGCACTATCGGCAATGCGTCGAGTGCTTGCCAGGCCGACACGGCGGCGCCGGCGGAATTGAAGACCTGCCTGCAGCAGCTGGATCAGGAGTCCGAACAGGTCAGGGAAGCCCTGCAAGCCAACGATGAAAGCGGTATCCGCCAGCACATCGATAGCATGGAGCTACTCGGCGACCGCGCGGAACAGGCGCTCAAACGGGCCGGCAAGGTCGACGACAAGGTCAAGAGCGCCGTACGGCAGGCGCATAACGAATTGTCCAACCTCAAACACCAGTTGCATTAAGGTGCATTAAGTTGCGTTGGCGGACGATCATCCGCCGCGCATGACGGATTCTGAACTGGGTACAATGGCGGCCATGGCGGGTCTCGCACCGAGACCTTTCTCCTGGCTGCCACATGAACCAACTCGATCAACGTCCAACGCGCAATAACGGTTCCTCGCTCGGGCCGGATTCTCCCTGCATCGGCCAATGCTCGACGACCTATGGGGACGATGTCTGCAAGGGCTGTGGACGCACTTATCTGGAAGTGATCAATTGGATCATGTTCGACGACCAGCAAAAGGCGCAGGTGTGGCTGCGCCTCGAGCAGGCCGGGTTGGGACCACGCCGCTAGGGGCAGCGAATCTCCGCGCCGCGACCGAGCCCCGGGCGCAGCATTTCAAAACGAATACGACGCACTCAGAACGCCGCCGTTGCGATGGTGATCCAGATACCGATATTGTCGATGGTGTCCTTCGGTCGCGACCCATGCGACCTGAAAACTCCAGTCGGCCGCGCTG
>DHXL01000278.1:0-213 GCA_002415335.1 Oxalobacteraceae bacterium UBA5157 | reverse complement strand
CGCGGAACATCTTGCTCACCGCCGGTTTCCGGAATCGAGCGGTTCAATCAGCATGATTGCCGGCTCCGCGTGCAAGTCCTTGACGCTCTGCTGCAGATGGGCGCGCGGCACCTTGAGCAAATAGGCATCGCTATCGGTCGGTCCGCCGACAATCTCGGCGCCATTCCGCTGCAGGATGCGTCTCAGCTCCCGCTCCGGCGTATCCGGCTTGAA
>DHXL01000122.1 GCA_002415335.1 Oxalobacteraceae bacterium UBA5157 | reverse complement strand
TTCTTTCGCTATCTCACCAAGCCAATCAAAATCAACGAGTTCATGGCGGCACTGGATCTGGCGCTGGAATTTTCGAAAGCAGAATTAGATGGCGCATTGACCCAGCATCCCGGTGATGGTGAGTACTGCTGATCCTCTTAATGCCAGTGTGTTGCTTCCAATCGGAAATTGACCAGGGATACGAACCGCGTCCGTCCCGTGTTTCTAATCCAGCATCAACGCGGAACCCGGCTTGACACGGGCCGCGAGACTGATGCCAGTTTTCAACACCCCCACTTCATCACTAAGTATGTGAACGGCTTCGTTCAGCAAAACGTCTTTGGCGTTTTTCCGCACTTTTTCAGCCGCTAGTTCATTGGCAAGATTGCGT
Organism: Oxalobacteraceae bacterium UBA5157; assembly: GCA_002415335.1. Taxonomy (GTDB): domain Bacteria; phylum Pseudomonadota; class Gammaproteobacteria; order Burkholderiales; family Burkholderiaceae_D; genus UBA5157. The sequence continues at coordinate 2,328 of DHXL01000122.1, read as the reverse complement.
TCGTCAGCCTGCAGGCCGTCATCCCGAAGCGCACTGCCCTTCCCCGGCACGGGTTCCTTGCCAAGCACTTGCTCGTCGGCGCTCTTGCCGGTATCGCTGCGTGATTCGCGGGACTTAAGCCGAGCCTCTTGGGCGTCCCGTTCCTTGCGTCGTAGGGTTTCATTCAGTGAAACTAGGTTTTTCTTGCGCTGAAGCTTGAATTCGGCGATATCTACTTGCAGGTACTGGAAGTCCTTGTCCTTTTTCACGCGGGTCTCATGCAGTGTCAAAAGGATGGGGAGCAGACCTTTCAAGTCGCCGCTGGGCGAATAGTCTGCTGCCTTGACCTGCGTCCAGGGGAGTGCGTTGTCGAAGCTGGATTCGCCAAAGTTCTCCGCATCGGAAACCGCGGGGAAGAGGATATCCGGCTTCACGCCACGCAATTGAGTAGTGCCTCCATTGATACGAAAAAACTGCGCGATGGTCATTTTCAGTTCGCCGAATTGAGACTTGTCATTCTTGGCGACATGATCGAGATTGACCATGTTTTGCACAGTGCCCTTACCGAAACTCGGCGCACCGATAATCAGTCCGCGGCCATAGTCCTGAATGGCGGCAGCAAAGATCTCCGACGCCGATGCTGAACTTCGGTTAATCAGGACGCCAAGAGGGCCATCCCAGGCGACACCGGCCCGGGTGTCTCTCTCCACGGAAATCTCTCCGCTTGCATTGCGCTGTTGCACCACTGGCCCCTTGCCAACAAACAAACCGGTGAGTTCAACTGCTTCCGCTAATGACCCACCGCCGTTATTGCGCAAGTCGATCAGTACGCTGTCGACCTTTTGCTCTTTCAACTCGTCCAGCAGTCGGATCACGTCGCGGGTCGCGCTTTTGTAATTCTGGACACCTTTTTGTCTGGCTGCGAAATCCTCATAGAAGGAGGGAAGGGAGATCACACCGATGCGGCGCGTGGTATTCCCTTCCACTATCGAGTGGACGGACGATTTTGCGGCCTGCTCTTGCAGACTGATCGTTTTGCGTATGAGAGAAATCAGTTTATGCCTGCCATCGGGCCCGGTGCCCGCCGGGAGCACGTCGAGCAGGACGACCGAGTCCGCCGCACCGCGAATCAGCGCAACAGTGTCATCCAGGCGCCAGCCAAGGACGTCCGTCATGATGCCGCCTTCGCCCTGAGCGACGCCGACAATGCGGTCCCCGCTTTGAAGTTGGCCCGAGATACTTGCAGGCCCGCCCGGCACCAGTTCCCGTATCGTGGTGTATTCATCCAACTCAGCTAGAACAGCGCCTATCCCGACCAGGGAGAGTCTCATCGAAATGTCGAAATCCTCCGCTGCCCGTGGTCCCATGTAGTTGGTGTGGGGCTCGATCGCCATGGTGTAGGCGTTCATGTATGTCTGAAAGGCGTCTGCGCTCTTTACCCGTTCGAGGCGCTTCAGGAAATTGTCATAGCGCTTATCGAGTATTTCGACGATGCTGCGGTCATCCTTCCCGGCAAGTTTGAGCCGCAGCCAGTCGTTCTTGACCCGCTTGCGCCACAGTTCGCGCATTTCTGCTTCTGTTTTTGGCCATGCTTCTTTTTCCCGTGCAAATTGGTAGCTTTCGTTCTTCTGGAAATCAAACCCCGCTTTAAGCAGCGTGCGGGCATACGCAAAACGCTCAGCCGCGCGATGCTCGTAAAGATTGAAAATGGCGAATGGAACGGTAAGGTCTTCCTTAAGGATAGCGTCGTCGAGTTTGGTCCGATCGTCGGAAAGATGGTCAATGTCGGCCTGAACGAAAAAGAGCTTCTCGGAATCAAGGGATTTTAGATATTTGTCGAATATCTTCGCTGACAAGGCGTCGTCGAGCGGCATCCTCTTGTAGTGGTAACGGGCCAGCAGTTCGGCCGCCAAGTGTGCCGTCTGTGCCTCTTGTTGTACTGGTTTGAGCTCTGGCGGATACGGCGTTCCCGCGTCGAGCGATGCGCCTTGCGCTGCCGTCGCCAAGGCAAAGACTATCCACAGCAGTTTCTGTTTCATTCGTGCTCCATCTCACGGCGTCAAAATGCTTCGCCGGTGGTGTGTAAATTGCGGCCCCGATATTGGCGCCGCATTTGCTTCGACCCATGCGCTGGAATTTCGTTGCGTGCGGCCTCAGGCCTGTCAAACAATGTTAGCAACGTGGTAGTACGCCCATCAAGCCACCCCAAAATTCGCCAAGTTCGCTGAACAGCTTATTCAGGACCTTGCTAGAGATAGCGCTTGAAGGTGCACCGACACTGCCCCCATTTTTAAACCTATACCCGACCGTCAATGCCATAATTTTAGAGCAGTTGAATACGAGCGAATG
>DHXL01000229.1 GCA_002415335.1 Oxalobacteraceae bacterium UBA5157 | reverse complement strand
CATTTCCCGCGCGCCGAAAATTTGGCTGCGGCGACTGCGCGCGACATCGCACAAATCGGCATGCCGATGGCGCGCGCGGAAACGATCCGCAACCTGGCGCAATTTGCGGCAGGCAGTGGATTGAACATGACTCCGGGCATCACGCTGGCCGACGCGGTTGCGCAACTGAAGACGGTGCGCGGCATCGGCGAGTGGACCGCGCAATACATCGCGTTGCGCGCGCTGCGTTTTCCCGATGCCTTTCCGGCCGGTGATCTGGGATTGCAAAAGGCTGCGGCGAGTGATGAGGCGTCGACTGCGCGGCTCACCGAAAAGCAACTGCTGGCACGCGCCGCGGCGTGGTCGCCGTGGCGCGCGTATGCGGCGCTCGCGCTATGGCACTCGCTGCATTGAACGACAGTGAAAGGAATGAAATGATCTATTACATCGAACATGCGAGTCCGCTCGGTGCACTCGTGCTGGCGGCGAGTGAGCACGGCTTGCGCGGCGTTTATTTTGCGGCGCAAAAGCACTTCAAGGGAACGCAGGACTGGGGCCATGCGCCCGATCACGCGACGCTGCGCGAGGCCGCGCGCCAGCTCGACGAATATTTCGCACGGCGCCGCACCCGCTTTGATTTACCGCTGGACATGGATTGCGGCACCGAATTTCAGCGCGCCGTCTGGCAAGAATTGCAGGCCATTCCGTTCGGCCACAGCGCAAGTTATGCGGCACTCGCACAGCGAATCGGCAAGCCGCGCGCGGTGCGGGCAGTGGGCGCCGCGAACGGCCGCAATCCTCTGTCTATCGTGGTGCCGTGCCACCGCGTGATCGGGGCGTCCGGCGCACTGATCGGCTACGCGGGCGGCCTGGAGCGCAAGGCTTACCTATTGACGCTGGAAGGGTTGCGTTTCAATTGATCGCCACTCGCGAAAAGCGGAAACCAGCCCAAGCTGACAAGGTTCGCGCCGCCAGCGACAGTGGCGAAGCGGCGTGTTATTTGACGGCGGCGATTGCCGATCTGCAGTGGCCGCAGTAATGCCTGGCGCACGCTTGGGTCGGACTTGCGGGACTGGCAACGAACCGGTAAGGTGACTGCTTTCCCTTACTACGGCGATCAATGTCTACCCAATCAGAGTCTTCCACCAAAGCGATTTTCTATGCGCTCGGCGCCAACGGCGGCATCGCGTTGGCCAAGTTCGCCGCCGCGTTTTTCACCGGCTCGGGCGCGATGCTGGCAGAAGCGGTTCACTCGCTCGCCGACTGCGCAAATCAGATCTTCTTGCTGACCGGTTTGAAGGAAGCGAAAAAGCCTGCCGATGCATCCCATCCGATGGGTTACGGCCGCGTCGTGTATTTTTGGGCGATGATGGTTGCGCTGTTGCTGTTTTTCGTCGGCGGCGCGTTTTCCGTGATGGAGGGGATCCGCCATTTCCAGCATCCGGAACCGGTCAGCAACGCGACCGTGGCGCTGCTTGTGCTGGGCGTATCGGTGGTGCTGGAAGCGTTTTCGCTGCGCGGCGCGCTGCAAGAGATCAACAAGATATCCAAAGGCATGCCGTTTCTAAAATGGTTTCGCGAGACGCGCCAGTCCGAACTGATGGTGGTCGCCGGCGAAGACATCGCGGCCCTGTTCGGCCTCGCGATCGCGTTCGTCGCGGTCGTGCTCACGACGCTGACCGGCAACCCGCTGTGGGACGCCGCCGGCTCGATCGCGGTCGGTCTGCTACTGATGACGGTCGCGGTGTTCGTCACGCGCGAAGTCAAGGCGATGATCACCGGAGAGTCGGCCGCGCCGGAAACGAACGCGGCGATCAAGGCGCATATCGAAGCGCGGCCCGAAGTCGCGCACGTGATCAACCTGATTACCCTGCAGTGGGGCGAGCAATTGATGATCGCGGTGCAAGCCTGCATGCAGCCGCAAGGTTCCGATGTGGCATTGATCGATGCGATCAATGCGGTGGAGGCGAGTTTGCAGGCGCGATGGCCGCAGGCGAGATGGTGTTTCTTCGAGCCGGATTTCGAAGCCGGCAAAGACTAGATGCCGAATCGCGCAGCCGGCGCCATTGGCCGGCACCCCCATCGATGCTGCACAGTGCTAATTGACCAGGCGCAGCGCAAACGGATACTTGTAGCCGCGGCCCTTCGATACTGCAACCGCGGCCACGATGCAAAAAATGAAATTCAGCACGAACAGGATCGGAATCAGGATTAGTCCGACCAGGATGAAGGCTAATGCCCAGCACACGACAAAGGCGATCGACATCGTGATTTGAAAATTGAGCGCTTCTTTCGCTTCTTCCGCGATGAAAGCCGATTCATCTTTCTTGACCAGCCAGATCACCAGGGCGCCCAGGAAGCCCGTGAAGATCCCCAATAGGTGCGCCAGCATGGCAATGTTGCATTCATCCTTACTGGGAGTGGATTGGATAACGTCGTTCATCGAAGCTCCTTTTGCAGGTGGTTTTACGGCAAATCGACAGACAAATCCTTATTTTGCGACATTGTTCCTACGCCGCCTTTTTCGGGGCGGGCTTCTTGGCGACGGCTTTCTTTAGCGGCGGTTTGATTGCGGCGGCCTTCACGGTCTTCTTCACCGTTTTCTTGATGGTTTTCTCGGCCTTCTGCTCGACTTTCTCGTCCTCGGCGACCGGCACAGCGCCTTCCTCCGCCTTGGTGGCGTTGCCCTTGGCCTGCGCCTTCGGCTTGCGCTCCTCGAACTCGAAGCTGACCTTGCCATCCTTGCCCTTGACCAGGAAAGCCTTGAACGGACGCCGCGTGCGCTGCGACACGAAACCGGGCAGCAGGTCGGTCTTGCCCTCGTTCAGCAGCTTCGCCATTTGCTCCGGCAGGATTTCCTGTTGCAGGATGACGCGGCCGCTGCGGAAGTCGCAGGTCTTCGGTTTCGCGACCGATTTTTCACAGACGTAGGACAAGCCCAGTTCATACACGCCGCTACCGCATTTCGGGCACGCGCCGAGCGGAGTCTGGCCGGTGAAGTCGACGCCCTCGCCGTTCTCGCCTTCGCCATCGTTCTGGCCGAAATCGAATTCGAGTTTGAAGTTCTTGATCTCTTCATCGCGCGAAATTTTCAGGATCGCAGCGAACGGGCGGCCCATCTTCGAGCGGAACCCTTGCAGCGGACCGATGGTGCGATTGGTCAGCAACTCCTCGACCTCGGCCACTTCGAACTGGCGGCTGCCGGGCGTCTTGCTCATCGAGAATTCGCATTTGGTGCACGCGAAGCGGCGATAGTTTTCCTTGACCACTGCGCCGCAGTTCGGGCACGGCGTCTTCAGCGTCGCGTAGTCGCCGGGGATCGTGTCGTTGTTGTATTCCTTCGC
>DHXL01000360.1:920-6313 GCA_002415335.1 Oxalobacteraceae bacterium UBA5157 | reverse complement strand
AACACCAGCACCACCGCCTCCAACAGGGTTTTGACGACTTCTTCAATCGAGGTCTGCACGAACAGCGAGGTATCGTAGGGAATATCGAACTTGACGCCGGCCGGAAAATATTTCGACAATTCTTCCATTTTGGCGCGCACCGCCTTGGCGGTTTCGAGTGCATTTGCAGTCGGGGAAAGCTGCACGGAAATGGCAGAGGTCGGCTTGCCGTCGAGGCGCGCCGAGGTGGCGTAAGCCTGCCCGCCGATTTCGATGCGCGCCACATCATGTAAGCGCACCGTCGAGCCATCCGGATTGGCGCGCAATACGATATTGCCGAACTCTTCAGGCGTTGTCAGTTGGCCCGTCACCAACACCGGCGCGGATATCTGTTGCGAATCGGGGCTTGGCAGGTCGCCCAGCGTGCCGGAGGCGACTTGCGCATTCTGGTTGCGAATGGCGGTGGCGACATCGGCCGGTGTCAGCTTCAGGCCGACCAGCTTGGCGGGGTCGATCCAGATGCGCATCGCACGTTCGGTGCCGAACAATTGCGCTTGACCGACGCCGGGCACACGTTTCAGTTCATTGAGAACATTGCGCGACATATAGTCGCCCAATGCAATCGGGTCGAGCCGGCCATCGGTGGACGACAAGGTGGCAAACAGCAACACGTTGCTGCGCGCCTTGGTGACATCCACACCCTGCTGGATCACTGCTTGCGGCAAGCGCGCTTCGACCCGTTTGATGCGGTTCTGGACATCGACAGCAGCCAGATCGGGATTGGTGCCCGGCTTGAAGGTCACCGTGATCTGCGCCTGGCCGTTGGCCTGGCTCTGCGATTCCATGTAGAGCAAACCGTCGGCGCCGTTGATTTCCTGCTCGATCAGACTGGTCACGCTGTCGTCCAGCGTCGTGACGGACGCGCCCGGATAAGTGGCTGTCACTACCACCGATGGCGGTGCAATGGTGGGATATTGCGCAACCGGCAGGGACGATATCGACAATGCTCCAGCCAGCAGGATGAAGAGTGCGATCACCCAGGCAAAAACCGGACGGTCGATGAAAAACTTGGCCATGTGCCGGCTCCCTAGTTAGGCTTGGATTTTTGATCTGCCGGCGCCGCCGCGTGCCACGGCATCGGTTTGACGGTGGCGCCCGCTTTGGCTTTTTGAAAACCCTCGACGATGACGCGATCGCCTGCCTTCAATCCCTGGCTGACGATCCATTTTTCATTTTGCGCGCCAGCGGTCTTGATCGGCTGCTCCGCGACCTTGTCGCCGGCGCCGACCAGCAGCACCGATGCACCTTCAGAGGTGCGCTGGACGGCTTGCTGCGGCACCGTGATCGCTTGTTCATCGACCGCCTGTTCGAGCTGCGCCCGCGCATACATTCCGGGCAGCAGGAAGCGGTTCGGATTGGCGAATTCGGCGCGCATCGTAATGGCGCCGGTGCTTTCGTCGACGCTCAGGTCCGAGAACAGCAATTTGCCGGAATGCGGATAAACGCGGCCATCGTCGGTGATCAGCGTGACCCTCGCGTTGCCCTTGCCGGCATGCTGTAGCCGGCCGTTGGCCATCGCGTATTGCAAACGCAGAAAATCGGTACTCGATTGCGTCAGCGTCACATTGATCGGGTCGAGCTGCTGAATGGTCGCCAGCAAGGTGGCTTCGCCCTGACCGACCAGCGCGCCTTCGGTCACTTGCGCGCGGCCGATGCGGCCGGAGATCGGCGCCTTGACGGTGGCGTAGCCGAGGTTCAGGCGTGCCGTTTCCATCGCGGCTTTCGCCGATGCGACGTCGGCGGCCGTCTGCTTCTGTGCTGTCAGCACATCGTCGTACTCCTGCTTGCTGATCGCGTTGGTTTTCACCAGCGGCTGGTAGCGTTGCGCCTTCAGGTTGGCTTGTGCCAGGTTTGCTTCGGCTTTGGACAGCGCCGCTTGCGCATTGTCGTAGACGGCTTTGAAAGGGGCGGCGTCGATGCGGAACAGCACGTCGCCGGCCTTGACTTCGCTGCCCTCGCGGAACACGCGCTTGAGCACGATGCCAGGCACGCGCGCCCGCACCTGCGCGGTGCGGGTCGCTTCCAGGCGGCCCGGCAGTTCGGCGATCAGGGTCAACTTCTCGGGTGCGACGGTGACGACCGCGACTTCCGGCGGCGGCATGGCGCCGCCCGGACCCTGCGTGCCGGCATCTTTCTGTCCGCATCCGGCCAGCGCGGACAACACCAGGACGGCAACGGCACTACGTGTGAAAAGTTGGACAAGACGCATGGATTTCTCGCACAGTAAATGGATTTGGAGTGTAGGGCAGGGCAGAGGGTTGATTCGGCGATGGAGGCCGACGCACGAATCGTCGTTGCTAGGCAGAGCCACGCGCATAGTACGATGTTTTCTGGCTGCAATAAACCGTTGTATTGTATCGGTATGTGCGACGGCTTGTTCGCGGCCCGCCGGCGCGGGCCGTGACCCGCGGCGACCGATGCGATCGGCGCGCGGAGATAGCCGTGATTAATGCTTCAGCAGCGCATTGATTTGCGCCAGGTCATCTTCCTTCAGCGTGCCGGCCGCCGATTTCAGGCGCAAGCCGTTTACCAGCGTGTCATAGCGCGCCTTGGCGAGACTCTGAAGGGTGGAATACACCTGCTGCTGCGCATTCAGTACGTCGATGTTGATGCGTACGCCGACTTGATAGCCGAGCTTGTTGGAATCGAGTGCCGACTGGCTGGAAACTTCCGCGGCTTCCAATGCGGTGACCTGGGCCAATCCGCTATTGACGCCGAGATAGGACTGGCGCGCGGCTTGGGCTGCAGTGCGGCGTGCGTTCTCGAGGTCATAGCGCGCCTTGTCTTCCAGCGCGATCGATTCGCGCACCTTGCTGTCGATCGCAAATCCGGAAAAGATCGGGATCACCCATTGCACGCCGATCGAGTTGGCGTTGGATACGTTCGCCGGGCTGGTCAGGAGGGCTCCGCCCTGATTGCTGTGATTGCGGCTCGCCACCAGATCCAGCGTCGGCATGTGGCCGGCGCGATTTCTCTTGATTTCCCGCTGCGCAATTTCAAGCGCGAACTGCTGGCCGATTACGCCGTAGTTTTGCGCTTCCGCGCTGGCCACCCATTTGTCGATCTGCGCCGGGTCCGGGCTGGTGAGCTTGACGCCGGTGCGCAGCGGCGCCAGATCGCCCGTGGCCTTGCCGATGATTTGCTGGAGCGCACTGCGCTTGATTTCGAGATCGCTCTGGGATGCGAATTCCTGCGCCACCGCGAGGTCGTAGCGCGCCTGCGCTTCATGCGTGTCGGTGATGGTCGCCGTTCCGACCTCGAAATTGCGCTTGGCCGATGCCAGTTGCTCGGTGATGGCGACCTTGTTGGCCTGCACCGAGTCGAGTGTATCTTGCGCGCCGAGCACATCGAAATACGCTTGCGCTACGCGCACGATCAAGTCTTGCTGGGCCTGTGCGAATTGCGCTTCGCTGAGGGCAACCGAGAGCTTGCTCTGCTGGTAGGTTTCCCAGTTCGCCCAACGGAACAGCGGCTGTGACAGCGAGAGCGTGTAGCCGCTGGTATTGTAATTCATGCCGATATCGAGATTGGGAGGATCCTGCTCGTACACATTCAGCCCGGTGCGCGCATAACTGCCGGTCAGCGCCACCGACGGCAGCAAGCCGGCGCGGCCCTGCGTGGACTTTTCTTCTCCCGCGGCCAGCGTGGCGCGCGCGCTGGCGAATTGCGCATCGTTGGCCAGTGCGTCTTTATACACTTGCAGTAGGTCGACCGCCTGCGCATTGGCCGACAGGAAGGCGCCGGCGATGAGCGTAGCGATTAGGGAATTGCGCATTAAAGTCTCCAATGGAGTCGGTATAAAGTCGGTCAAGGAAAATGGTCTGGCGCCGCGCCTGGTATTAACGGCCTGATCAATAGGTCGGCATGCTGGCGTCGACTTGCTGCGCCCATGCATGCACGCCGCCGCTCAGGTTCGTCACCTGGGTAAAGCCGTTTTGTTCCAGGAACGCAGCCACCTGCATGCTGCGCGCGCCATGGTGGCAAATGCAAACGATCGGCGCATCGGTTGCCAGTTCGGCATGGCGCGCCGGGATCGTCTTCATCGGCATCGGCGTGGCGCCCGCGATACGGCAGATCTCGAATTCCCACGGTTCGCGCACGTCGAGCAGAACCGGCTGAGCCCGCGCCGAGTCGGCCACCCAGCCGGCCAGTTCGGCGGCAGTCATATGTTGCATCGATGCTCCCTAGAACTTGAAGTGGGACGGGACGATCGCATTGCGCAAGGGCTTGATGCAAGTCTCGAACACCTTCCGCGTGTCATACACGATGTCGCTGCGGCGGGTGATGATCTCGGCGGTCATGACCGGCGCTTCGCCCAGAATGACGATCAGGCGGCCTCCGACATTGAGTTGCTTCAGGAATGCATCCGGCAGCACCGGCAACGAGCCGGACACCACGATCACGTCATAGGGCGCGCCATTGACGCCGCTGCCATCCCAGCCTTGGGCGCCGTCACCGAGCGCGACCTCGACGTTGGTGACGCCATAGCCGGCCAGGTTTTTTGCGGCCAGCGCCTGCAGTTCCGGCTCGATGTCGACGGTCACCACATGACGCGCCTTGTATGCCAGCAGGGCCGCCATATAGCCGGAGCCGGCGCCGATTTCCAGCACCCGCTCGTGCTTCTTGATAGCAAGTTCCTGCAGGATGCGTGCTTCCAGTTTGGGTGTCAGCATGTTTTCGCCGCACGGCAGGGGAATTTCGGTGTCCATGAACGCCAGGCCCTTGTAGGCGGCAGGCACGAAAAATTCTCGCTTGACGACCATCAAGAGATCGAGCACATCCTCATCCAGCACGTCCCAGGTGCGGATTTGCTGTTCGATCATATTGAAGCGGGCTTGTTCGATATTCATTTTATTGACCCAAAGTTGACTTGCCGGGGCAGCGTATCGAAGAGTACGCGCGACTCTTTCCCACCATGTCCAAATGGCGGAATAGCATATTTTATCTCACCGCCGGGCATCATAGCGGCTCGCCGAGCGGTTTGCAGCCGGATTGCGACGGCTTGCGCAAAGCACGGCATGAACCGCAAAAAACGAACGCCAGGAATGACGGCCGCATCACAGGCCATCCTCGTGCGGCGCCTGCGCCAGCACGCCGAGCGCGCCGCCGGCTCTCGGTACGGTGTCCGCGGGGTGCCATTTGCGCCGGGCCCATGCGGCGAAATCGTCCAGGTAGGTATAGATCACCGGCACCACCACCAGGGTCAGCAGGGACGATGTGATGATGCCGCCGATCACGGCTTGCCCCATCGGCGCGCGCTGCTCGGACCCCTCGGCCATGCCGAACGCCAGCGGCACCATGCCGAACACCATCGCCAGCGTCGTCATCAGGATCGGACGCAAGCGGACGTGTGC
>DHXL01000360.1:0-734 GCA_002415335.1 Oxalobacteraceae bacterium UBA5157 | reverse complement strand
TTGGTCACCAATCCCATCAGCATGATGAAGCCGATGATCGAAAACAGGTTCAGCGTCGAGCGGAAGAACATCAGCGACAGGAACACGCCGATCAGCGTCAACGGCAGCGCCGACATGATCGCGATCGGCTGCAGGAAACTGGCGAATTGCGAAGCCAGGATCATGTAAATGAAAATCACCGCCAGCACCAGCGCCGACAGCGCGTAGCCGGCCGATTCATTCATGTTCTTGGTCGCGCCGCCGATCTGGTAGCGATAGCCGGGCTGCCAGTGAATGCTGTCGAGCGCTTTCTTTACGTCCGCGCTGACCTGGCCGGCCGAGCGGCCCACCACGTTCGCCGATAGCTCGACTTCGCGATTCAGGTCGCGCCGGTTGATCTGGTTGGCGCCGGTCGACGGCGTGATATCCGCCACCTGGCGCAGCGCTACCATCCTGGGCGAGCCGTCGGCATTGGTTTGCGAGCTGGTCAGCATCAGGCGCGACAGATCGTCCACATTATTCCGGTCGGCCGGCGCCAGCCGCACATTGACATCGTAATTTTCATCGTCCGGCCCGCGCCATGTGCTGGCTGCCTCGCCTGCCAGCAGGGGCCGCAGCGCGTTGCCGATTTGCGCCACGCCGACGCCGAGATCGGCGCCGAGGTCGCGCTTGGGCACGACCGAGATGGTCGGTTTGTTCGCCTTCAGGCTGGAGTCGAGATCGACCACGCCCGGGATCGCCCGTATCTTGCGCTG
>DHXL01000132.1 GCA_002415335.1 Oxalobacteraceae bacterium UBA5157 | reverse complement strand
GTGGCGCCGGCATTGTTGACCAGGATATCGATATGGCCGAGGCGCTTGAGCGTCTCGGCCACCAGCGGTGCAACCGCTGCGTCTTGCGACAGATCTGCTGCAATCGCGCTGGCGCTAATGCCGTGTTCCTTCAGATGGGCGACCGCTTCGTCGAGATCCGATTGCTTGCGTGAAGAGAGGACGATCTTGGCGCCCTGCTCGCCCAACGCTTCCGCGATTTGCAAGCCGAGTCCGCGTGAGCCGCCGGTGATCAATGCGGTGCGGCCGGTCAGGTCGAATAATTGTTGTGTCGTGCGCATGCTGTCTCCTGTTTTACTTAGTTAAAACCACGCGTCCTGCATGTCCAGCGTGGTGGTATCGATGCTTGCCAGTAAATCGAGTTGCTGGTAAATCTTTGGTAATTCCCAATTAAAGAAGTAGGCGCAGGCCTGCAATTTGCCGCGATAAAAATCGGCGTCGTGGCCGGATTTTTCGACGGCATGCAATGCTTGTTCAAGCCAGATCCATGCGACCACCACGTGACCGAATGCCTCCAGGTAGAGCGACGCATTGGCCAGCGTCTTGTTCATGTCACCGGCGCCATACAGAGCTTGCGTAGTCACTTCGATACGCTGCCAAGCGGTCGCCAGCGCGTTGGCATAGCCGCTCAATTCCGGCTGCCCGGACGCTTGCTGGATGGTTTTTTGCAGCTCGGCGGCGAGCGCCTTGAACGCCGCGCCGTTTTGCATCGTCACTTTGCGGCCCAGCAGATCGAGGCCCTGGATGCCGTGCGTGCCTTCGTGAATCGGATTGAGGCGATTGTCGCGATAGAATTGCTCGACGTTGTATTCGCGCGTATAGCCGTAACCTCCATGCACCTGGATCGCCAAGCTGTTGGCTTCGAGGCACCATTGCGAGGGCCATGATTTCGCGATCGGGGTCAGTATGTCGAGCAGCAACGTGGCGTGGCTGCGGGCGTCACCGGACTCCGCGGTCTTTTCCTCGTCGACCAGTTGCGAGCAATACATGATCAGCGCCAGGCCGCCTTCGACATACGTTTTTTGCGCCAGCAGCATGCGTTTGACATCGGTGTGCGCGATGATCGAAATCTGCGGCTGGGCCGGATCCTTGGCTTGCGGATGGCGACCCTGGGGACGATTGCGTGCATAGTCCAGCGCATGCAGATAGCCGGTATAACCCAGCATCACCGCCCCGAGGCCGACGCCGATGCGCGCCTCGTTCATCATGTGGAACATGTAACCGAGCCCCTTGTGCGGCTCGCCCACCAGATAGCCGATCGCACCGGCCTTGCCTTGCGGCTTGAACTTGCCTTCGCCGAAATTCAACAGGCAATTTGTGGTGCCGCGATGACCCATCTTGTGGTTCAGGCCGGCCAGCACCACGTCGTTGCGTTCGCCAAGGGAACCATCGGGATTGACCAGCTTTTTCGGCACGATGAAAAGCGAAATCCCCTTCACGCCGGGGATCAGCTTGCCGTCCGGCCCAGGGATTTTCGCCAGCACCAGGTGCACGATATTTTCCGACAACTCGTGCTCGCCGGCCGATATCCACATCTTGTTGCCGGTCAGGCGAAAGCTGCCATCGGCCTGAGGCTCCGCACGCGTGGCGATATCGGACAGACTCGACCCGGCTTGCGGCTCGGACAGGCACATGGTGCCGAAGAAGCGTCCTTCGAACATCGGTTTGACGAACGTCTCGATCTGCTCCGGCGTGCCGCACTTGAGCAAGGTGTTGGCGTTGCCGATGGTCAGGAACGTGTACGACGAGGTGCCGATATTGGCGCCGGTGAAGTACGCCGACGCGGCCTTCGCGACGGTGGCCGGCAACTGCATGCCGCCGAATTCGTAATCCTGCCCGGCCGCCATCAGTCCCGCTGCGCAAAATGCATCCAGCGCAATTTTCACTTCCGGGATGATGTGGACCGTTTCGCCATCGAAGTGCGGCTCTTGCTGATCGTTTTTCTTGTTATGCGGCGCGAACAACTCGTTGGCGATTTGCTCGCTGGTGTCCAGTGCGGCATTGAAGGTTTCACGCGAGTGGTCGGCAAAACGCGTACGCTTCGTCAGCGCTTCGACATTCAGCCATTCGTACAACAAAAAATCGAGATCGCGGCGGGAAATGATTTTGGATTGCATCTTTTGCTAGCCAGTTAGTGACAGGATTTGCGCAATACGGATGAATGTTGGGCGTGCTGTTCGGCTTACTGTTCGTCGTACTGTTCAGCGTACATTTACGGCACAAATTCTGAGGGAATAGAAAACGGCCAGATCGACTGGCCGTTGGACACAACGATCAGCAGACTTCGAACAGGCCCGCAGCACCTTGGCCGCCGCCGATACACATCGTGACGACAACATACTTGACGCCACGGCGTTTGCCTTCGATTAGTGCATGGCCGGTCAGACGCGCGCCGGATACACCGTAAGGATGGCCGACCGCAATTGCGCCGCCATTGACATTGAGGCGATCCATCGGGATGCCGAGCTTATCGGCGCAATATAGCACTTGCACCGCAAATGCCTCGTTCAGTTCCCACAAGCCGATGTCTTCGACCTTCAGCCCGGCCTTCTTCAACAGCTTCGGAATCGCGAATACCGGACCGATACCCATTTCGTCCGGCTCACATCCGGCTACCGCGAAACCGCGGAAGATACCGAGCGGCTTCAGGCCCTTGGCTTCCGCGATTTTACTGTTCATGACGATCGCAACCGATGCGCCGTCCGAGTATTGGCTGGCGTTGCCGGCGGAAATGACGCCACCCGGCACGGCCGAGCGGATTTTCGATACGCCTTCCAATGTCGTGTCGGCGCGAATGCCTTCGTCGGACGAGATCGTGACTTCCCTGGTTGTCAGCATGCCGGTCGCCTTGTCGACCACGCCCATGGTCGTGGTCATCGGCACGATTTCATCGTTGAACTTGCCGGCGGCCTGCGCCGCGGCGGCACGCAACTGGCTTTGCACGCCGTATTCATCCTGGCGCTCGCGCGAGATGTTATAGCGCTTGGCTACAATTTCGGCGGTTTGCAGCATCGGCAAATAGACTGCCGGCTTGTGTTCCTTGAGCCAGGTTTCGACGATCATGTGTTGATTCGCTTCATTCTGCACGCAGGAAATCGACTCGACGCCGCCCGCCGCATAGATGTCGCCTTCACCAGCGATAATGCGTTGCGCCGCGATGGCGATGGTTTGCAGGCCGGAAGAGCAGAAACGATTGATCGTCATGCCGCCAGTGGTCACCGGGCAACCGCCACGCAGTGCTATCTGGCGCGCGATATTGCTACCGGTCGCGCCTTCAGGGGTGGCACAACCCATGAGCACGTCTTCCACTTCGCCGGCTTCGATCTTGGCGCGGGTAATGGCTGCATTCAGCACATGGCCGCCGAGGGTGGCGCCGTGCGTCATGTTGAAAGAACCTTTCCAGGATTTGGCGAGACCGGTACGGGCGGTGGATACGATGACGGCGTCAGACATGTGAGTCTCCTTCGGTTGAATTGGGTGGTTGATATCGGGGTTCCGCGCGCTGCCCTTTACGTCTGTTCTTGCGGATCTTCAATACGAGAATAGCATAATTTTAGTACGATCGTTCGCAAAATTTCAGATCGAGGAATTTCCTTTAGAAATATCGCGCCGCATCAATTTTTCTGGCGCTCGACTTGTAAGCCTCTGTAAGTTTCAAGCAAGCGTTACGTAAGTTTCAGGTCATACACTCCAGCCGTGCAAGAGATGGGGCAGGCGAAGTACGCAAATCGTTTGCACAATAATCCACCATAGAAGGAGACAGGCATGGCCACAATACAGACAGCGGCACGCGGTATTACGGCAGAGGAGCGCAAGGTTATCTTCGCTTCTTCGCTCGGTACCGTGTTCGAATGGTACGACTTTTACCTGTACGGCTCACTCGCAGCCATCATCGCGAAGCAATTCTTCGCCGGCACCGATCCCAATACTGCGTTTATTTTCGCGCTTCTGGCGTTTGCTGCAGGCTTTCTTGTACGACCATTCGGGGCCCTGGTGTTCGGGCGTTTGGGCGACATGATCGGCCGCAAGTACACCTTCCTGGTGACCATCCTGATCATGGGATCAACCACCTTTCTGGTCGGTTTGCTACCAAGCTATGCGACGATCGGTGTTGCCGCTCCGATCATCCTGATCTCCTTGCGCATCCTGCAAGGCCTTGCGCTGGGTGGTGAATACGGCGGCGCTGCCACTTATGTCGCGGAACATGCGCCCAACGACAAGCGCGGCGCATTTACTGCGTGGATTCAAACGACAGCGACGCTCGGTTTATTCCTGTCCCTGCTGGTGATTCTCGGTACTCGCACCGCAATGGGCGAAGCCGCGTTTGCCGACTGGGGCTGGCGTATTCCGTTCCTGGTCTCGGTATTCCTGCTGGCGATCTCGGTCTGGATCCGGCTGTCGATGAATGAATCACCCGCTTTCGCCAAGATGAAGGCCGAAGGCAAGACCTCCAAGGCGCCGCTGACGGAAGCGTTCGCCAAATGGAAGAATATGAAGATCGTGATCCTCGCGCTGCTCGGCCTCACCGCCGGTCAAGCGGTGGTGTGGTACACAGGCCAGTTCTATGCGCTGTTCTTCCTGCAGCAGACACTGAAAGTGGACGGTACGACTACTAACCTGCTGATCGCTGCTTCGCTCGTAATCGGCACGCCGTTCTTCATCGTGTTCGGGTCCTTGTCCGACAAAATTGGACGCAAGATGATCATCATGGCCGGCTGCCTGCTCGCCGCGCTGACGTACTTTCCGATCTTCGCCGCACTGACCCACTATGCGAATCCGGCTCTGGAAGCCGCGATCAAGAGCTCGCCGGTGGTAGTGACCGCCGATCCGGCAAGATGCCAATTCCTGTTCAACCCGACCGGCACCAAGACATTCACGTCTTCGTGCGACATCGCGCGGACCGTGCTGGCGAATTCTTCGGTGAGCTACAACACGGTAGAGGGCGCGGCCGGTTCGGTCGCAAAGATCAAGATCGGCGACAAAGAGATCGACGGCTACGATGCGACCGGCTTGAGCAAGGCAGAAGCCGCAGCCAAGGACAAGGTCTTCAAGAAGGATCTGGGCGATGCCATCAAGGCCGCCGGGTATCCGAGCAAAGCCGACCCGGCCCAGGTCAACAAAGGCATGGTGTTGCTATTGCTGACCATTCTCGTGATCTACGTGACGATGGTCTACGGCCCGATCGCCGCGATGCTGGTTGAAATGTTCCCGACCCGCATCCGCTACACCTCGATGTCGCTGCCGTATCACATCGG
>DHXL01000348.1:8933-14777 GCA_002415335.1 Oxalobacteraceae bacterium UBA5157 | reverse complement strand
AGACCCGCACACATTTTGGTGCGCGCTTCATCGTGAAACAACAGTGCCTTGGCCGCCATATTGATTTCCTTCGTCAGTGCATACGATGAACCCAATCGACCCATTTCACCATTCGGCCCCGCGCATTCCCTCGAGCGGTCAGGACTGCATGAACAGCAACAAGAATGCATGGTCTTCACGCGCCATCTGTTGATTTTTGTCATGTAGATTGTTGATTTTCGGATCCGATTGTCGGCGCGGTGAGTTGGCTCGATGCGGCAGCAATTCTCGTCCGCATCTTTCCGTGGGGAAGTCCAACGGGCACCGACTGAAGTTCCGTAGAAGGGATTGAGGGATGTCAAATCACGGGAGCCAAAACGGCATACGCTTGCTCAACATGCACACATTCCGCCGATGATTCCAGAGCGTATGCGGTGCTCTTTGCACGTCATCGTTTCAGCTGCACCACGCCCTTGCTGCCGCCGTGCAAGCGAGGAATGGAGTCCGACTCTCGGGAGGCTTTATGGCATTTGGCATCGCGGGCACAAGGCCCGGTCGTACGCTCACGATCTGGACCCCTGAAGATAAGGCCTTCTGGGAACGTGAGGGCGACGCCGTCGCCAAACTCAATCTGTGGATCTCGGTACCGGCCCTGTTTCTCGCGTTCGCCGTATGGCAGATGTGGAGCGTGGTCGCGGTGAGCCTGCCGTCGCTGGGCTTCGCCTATTCGACCAATCAGCTATTCTGGCTCGCCGCTGCACCGGCACTGTCGGGCGCGACGCTGCGCATTTTCTACTCGTTCATGGTGCCGATCTTCGGCGGGCGGCGCTGGACTGCGATCTCGACTGCGGCACTCTTGATTCCGGCCATCGGGATCGGCATCGCCGTGCAGGACAACACCACCAGCTACGCGACGATGCTGATACTGGCACTGCTGTGCGGACTGGGCGGCGGCAACTTCAGTTCGAGCATGGCCAACATCAGCTTCTTCTTTCCGAAGGAGCGCAAGGGTTCGGCGCTGGGCGTCAATGCGGGGCTCGGCAATCTGGGTGTTTCGGTCGTGCAATTCATGAGTCCGCTGGTGGTCACGCTCGGCGTCTTCGGGATTTTCGCCGGTGATCCGCAAACCATCATCAAGGATGGCCACACGGTCCAGGTGTGGACGCAGAATGCGGCCTTTATCTGGGTGCCGTGGATCGCGCTGGCGTCGCTCGCGGCCTGGTTCGGCATGAACGATCTGGCCGATGCGAAAGCGTCGTTTTCCGATCAGGCGGCGATTTTTCGGCGCAAGCACACCTGGCTGATGTGCTTCCTCTATCTCGGGACTTTCGGTTCGTTCATCGGCTATGCGGCGGGATTTCCGCTACTCATCAAGAGTTTGTTCCCTGGTGTCAATCCGCTGGCGTTTGCATGGCTCGGGCCGCTGGTGGGCGCGCTGATTCGACCCTTCGGCGGCTGGCTCGCCGACAAGCTGGGTGGTGCCAGAGTGACACTGTGGAATTTCGCCGTCATGGCGCTGGCCGTGGTCGGCGTCCTGTATTTCCTGCCGAAATCCGGCGCTGCGGGATTGGCGTTGCCCTGGGGCCCGACAGCAGGCAACTTCCCCGGATTTTTCCTGATGTTCCTGCTGCTGTTCCTCACCACCGGGATTGGCAACGGTTCGACCTTCCGCATGATTCCCGTGATCTTCCTGACCCAGAGCCTGCGCGAGGTCAGCCCCGATGACGGATTGGCCGTGGCGCGTGCAACCAAGGCGGGCAACACCGAAGGCGCGGCAGCGATCGGCTTCACGGCGGCGATTGCGGCTTATGGCGGCTTTTTCATTCCCAAGAGTTACGGCAGTTCGATCTCGCTGACAGGCGGGCCCGAGGCGGCGCTGTACGTCTTCACCTTCTTCTATTTGCTGTGCATCGCAGTGACCTGGTGGTATTACGCCCGGCGCGGCGCCGAGATACCGTGTTAACACCCTATTCCGAAGTCGCCGCACACGAGGAACCTGCGCCATGAGTCATTTCGTCGATCGCCTGACTTATTTTTCCCAGCCGCGCGAAGGCTTTGCCAACGGCCATGGCGTCGTCACCGGCGAAGATCGTACCTGGGAAGACGCCTATCGGAATCGCTGGGCGCACGACAAGATTGTGCGCTCCACCCATGGCGTCAACTGCACCGGCGCCTGCTCGTGGAAGATCTACGTCAAGGGCGGCATCGTCACCTGGGAAACCCAGCAGACCGACTACCCACGCACCCGCTGGGACATGCCCAACCATGAGCCGCGCGGCTGTGCGCGCGGCGCCAGTTACAGCTGGTACCTGTATAGCGCGAATCGCGTGAAGTATCCGATGGTGCGCGGCCGGCTGCTCAAGAGCTGGCGCGCGGCGCGTCTGGTGCACGAGCCGGTAGAGGCCTGGGCCTCGATCGTCGAGTCCGACGCCAAGCGGCGCGACTACCAGCGCATACGCGGGCTGGGCGGCTTCGTGCGCTCCAGCTGGGACGAGGTCAACGACATCATCGCCGCCGCCAACGTGTACACCATCAAGAAACACGGGCCCGACCGCATTGTCGGTTTCTCGCCGATTCCGGCGATGTCGATGATCAGCTATGCGGCCGGCAG
Source organism: Oxalobacteraceae bacterium UBA5157 (assembly GCA_002415335.1). Taxonomy (GTDB): domain Bacteria; phylum Pseudomonadota; class Gammaproteobacteria; order Burkholderiales; family Burkholderiaceae_D; genus UBA5157. The sequence continues at coordinate 12,187 of DHXL01000348.1, read as the reverse complement.
CCGCTATCTCAGCCTGATCGGCGGCGTCGGCCTGAGCTTCTATGACTGGTACTGTGACCTGCCGCCGTCCAGCCCGCAGGTGTGGGGCGAGCAGACCGACGTGCCGGAGTCGGCCGATTGGTACAACTCCACGTTCATCATTGCCTGGGGTTCCAACGTGCCGCAGACCCGCACGCCGGACGCGCACTTCTTCACCGAGGTGCGCTACAAGGGCGCGAAGACGGTAGCCATCACGCCCGATTACGCCGAAGTCGCCAAGCTGGCCGACATCTGGCTGCACCCGAAACAGGGCACCGATGCGGCGGTCGCGATGGCGATGGGGCATGTGATTCTGAAAGAGTTTTACATCGACCGCCGCTCCACCTATTTCGACGATTACGCGCGCTTCTATACCGACCTGCCGATGCTGGTGATGCTGAAGGAGCACACGACTGCCGACGGCAAGAAGATCATGGTGCCGGATCGCTACGTGCGCGCTTCGGACTTCGACGACCGGCTCGGGCAAGCCAATAACTCAGAATGGAAGACGGTAGCCTTCGACGAGATCGGCAATGTGGTGCTGCCGCATGGCGCGATCGGCTTTCGCTGGGGTCCGGAGGGCCGCGCCGACGAGGGACAGTGGAACCTCGAGCCGAAGGACGCGCGTCATGGCGAGCTGATCAAGCTGAAGCTCTCGCTACTGGATGGCGACACGCCTGTCACGGAAACCGCGCAGGTCGGATTTCCCTATTTCGGCGGAATCGCGCACGAGCACTTTCCCAACAATACGCAAAGCGACGTGCTGCTGCGCACGGTACCGGTGCGGCGCATTGCGCTGGGCCAGGCGGGCGAAGCGCTGGTGGCGACGGTATTCGATCTGCATGCCGCCAACTATGGCGTAGCACGCAGCCTGCGCGGCGAATGGGCCGCATCCGGTTACGACGACGACAAGCCGTACACGCCGGCCTGGCAGGAAAGCATCACCGGCGTGCCGCGCGATCAGGTGATTGCGGTGGCGCGCCAGTTCGCAGACAACGCCGAAAAGACCGAGGGCAAGTCGATGGTGATCATCGGCGCCGGGATGAACCACTGGTACCACTGCGACATGAATTACCGCGGCGTCATCAACATGCTGATGATGTGCGGCTGCGTGGGTAAGAGCGGTGGCGGCTGGGCGCATTACGTGGGTCAGGAGAAGCTTCGCCCGCAAACCGGCTGGACCGTACTGACTTTCGCGCTCGACTGGATGCGCCCGCCGCGACAGATGAACGGCACCAGCTTCTTCTATGCGCATACCGACCAGTGGCGTTATGAAAAACTCGGCGTGGAAGAAATCCTGTCGCCGCTGGCCGACAAGAGCCTGTATGGCGGCAGCATGATCGACTACAACGTGCGCGCCGAGCGCATGGGCTGGCTGCCGTCGGCGCCGCAATTGCAGACCAACCCGCTCCAGGTGGTGCGCGATGCGCACGCTGCCCGGCTCGATCCCAAGGAGTATGTCGTCAAGTCGCTCAAGGACGGCTCGCTGAAGATGAGCTGCGAAGATCCGGATCATCCGGCCAACTGGCCGCGCAACATGTTCGTCTGGCGCTCCAACATCATCGGCTCGTCGGGCAAGGGGCATGAATATTTCCTCAAGCACCTGCTGGGCACCAGTCACGGCGTGCAGGGCAAGGATCTGGGAGTGGACGACGCCCGGCCGAAAGAAGTGGCGTGGCATACCGACGGTCCCGAGGGCGGCGCGCCGCAGGGCAAGCTGGACCTGCTGGTGACGCTCGATTTCCGCATGAGCACGACCTGTCTGTATTCCGACATCGTGCTGCCGACTGCCACCTGGTACGAAAAGAACGACCTCAATACCAGCGACATGCATCCGTTCATCCATCCCTTGTCGACGGCGGTGGACCCGGCGTGGCAGTCGCGCAGCGACTGGGACATCTACAAGGGCTTCGCCAAGCGCTTCAGCGAACTCTGCGTCGGCCACCTCGGCGTCGAGCGCGACATGGTGCTCACGCCGATGATGCACGACACGCCGGCGGAATTGGCCCAGCCGTTTGAGGTGCAGGACTGGAAGCGCGGCGAATGCGACCTGATCCCCGGCAAGACGGCGCCGCAAATGACGGTGGTCGAGCGCGATTATCCGAACGTCTACAAGCGCTTCACGGCACTCGGCCCGTTGATGAACAAGCTCGGCAACGGCGGCAAGGGAATCGGCTGGAATACGCAGGATGAGGTGCAGCAACTGGGCGAACTGAATGGCATGGTCACGGACGCAGGAGAGACCTGCGGCATGCCGAAGATCGAGACCGATATCGACGCCTGCGAAGTCGTGCTGCAGCTGGCGCCGGAGACCAATGGCCATGTGGCGGTCAAGGCCTGGGCCGCGCTATCCAGACAGACCGGCCGCGACCATACGCATCTGGCGTTGCATCGCGAGGACGAGAAGATCCGCTTCCGCGATATCCAGGCACAGCCGCGCAAGATCATCTCGTCGCCGACCTGGAGCGGCATCGAAAGCGATAAAGTCTCGTATTCGGCCGGCTACACCAACGTGCACGAGCTGATACCGTGGCGTACGCTGACCGGGCGCCAGCAGTTTTACCAGGACCATCCCTGGATGCGCGCATTCGGCGAAGGCATGGCCAGCTATCGCCCGCCGGTGGACCTGAAGGCCACCGCCAGCCTGCACGACATCCGGCCCAACGGCAACAAGGAAATCCTGCTGAACTTCATTACCCCGCACCAGAAATGGGGCATCCATTCGACCTACACCGACAACCTGATCATGCTGACGCTGAGCCGTGGCGGGCCGATCATATGGATCAGTGAAGACGATGCGAGAAGCGCCGGGATCGTCGATAACGACTGGGTGGAACTGTTCAATGCCAATGGCGCCATCGCGGCGCGCGCGGTAGTCAGCCAGCGCATCAAGCCGGGCATGGTGTTGATGTATCACGCGCAGGAAAAGATCGTCAACACGCCGGGCTCGGAAATCACCGGCACGCGCGGCGGCATCCACAATTCGGTGACGCGCATCGTGCAGAAGCCGACGCACATGATCGGCGGCTATGCGCAGTTGAGCTACGGCTTCAACTATTACGGCACGATCGGCACCAATCGTGACGGCTTCGTGATCGTGCGCAAGATGGTCAAGGTCGATTGGCTCGACACACCGGTCGGCGATGAGCTGGCCCCCGTCGTGCAGGCGCAAGGAGAATCGCCATGAAGATACGCGCGCAAATCGGCATGGTGCTGAACCTGGACAAGTGCATCGG
>DHXL01000348.1:1186-8804 GCA_002415335.1 Oxalobacteraceae bacterium UBA5157 | reverse complement strand
TGCTCGGTCACTTGCAAGAACGTCTGGACCAGCCGCCCCGGCATGGAATACGTCTGGTTCAACAACGTCGAGACCAAACCCGGCATCGGCTATCCGAAGGAATGGGAAAACCAGGATAAATGGAATGGCGGCTGGGTGCGCAAGGCGAATGGCAGCATCGTGCCGCGCCAGGGCGGCAAGTGGAAGCTCCTGATGCGCATCTTCGCGAACCCGAACATGCCGGAGATCGACGACTACTACGAACCGTTCACCTTCGACTACGACCATTTGCATTCGGCGCCTGAAATGCACGCGACGCCGACCGCGCGCCCGCGCAGCCTGATCACCGGCAAGCGCATGGAAAAAATAGTATGGGGTCCGAATTGGGAAGAAATTCTCGGCGGCGAGTTTGCCAAGCGCAGCAAGGACAAGAATTTCGAAGCGGGTTTCGAACAGGCGCAGAAGGACATTTACGGCGAATTTGAAAACACCTTCATGATGTACCTGCCGAGGCTGTGCGAACACTGCCTGAACCCGACCTGCGTGGCGAGTTGCCCGTCCGGCTCGATCTACAAGCGCGAAGAAGACGGCATCGTGCTGGTCGACCAGGACAAATGCCGCGGCTGGCGCATGTGCGTCAGCGGCTGTCCCTACAAGAAGATTTATTACAACTGGAAGAGTGGCAAGGCCGAGAAATGCACCTTCTGCTATCCGCGCATCGAAGCCGGCGAACCGACCGTGTGCAGCGAGACCTGCGTTGGCCGGATCCGCTATCTCGGTGTGCTGCTGTATGACGCCGATCGCATCCAGCAGGCCGCCGCCGTCGAACACGACCGCGACCTGTACCAGGCGCAGCTCGATATTTTCCTCGATCCCTTTGATGAGACCGTGATCGCGCAGGCGCGCAGCGACGGCGTTCCCGATCAGTGGATGGAAGCGGCACGCAAGAGTCCGGTCTACAAGATGGCGGTGCAGTGGCAGGTTGCGCTGCCGCTGCATCCTGAATACCGCACCTTGCCGATGGTCTGGTACGTGCCACCACTCTCCCCCATCACCGCCGCAGCCAATGCCGGCCATGTCGGCACCAATGGCGAGATTCCCGACGTCCATCAACTGCGCATTCCGGTGAAATATCTTGCCAACATGCTGACCGCCGGCGACACCGCCCCGGTGGTGCGCGCGCTGGAACGCCTGCTCGCCATGCGCGCCTATCAGCGCGAAAAACACGTCGACGGACGCATCAACCTGGCCGCACTCAGGCAGGTACAGATGACGCAGGCCGAGGTCGAGGACATGTACCGCGTGATGGCCATCGCCAACTACGAAGACCGCTACGTGATCCCGTCCACCCATCGCGAATACGCCGAAAACACCTTCAACGTGCGCGGCGGCTGCGGCTTTACGTTCGGCAACGGCTGTTCCGACGGCACCAGCGCGGCCAGCCTGTTCGGCACCGAGAAGAAACGCACGATCCCGATCAAGGCGCAGGTCTAGCCATGCCGATCCTTAACGCTCCCCCTAGCGCATCCAGGAGCCTGCGCGTGCTGGCACGCCTGCTGGAATACCCCGATGCGGCGCTGCGCGAGAACCTTGCTGCCATGGGCGACGCGCTGCACGAAGAGCGGGCGTTGCCGCCGCAGCGCCTGACCGAGATCGACGCGCTGCTGGCGGCGCTGGGCCGCACGGAACCGCTCGACGCCGAGGCCGACTACGTGCAGCTGTTCGACCGTGGCCGCGCCGCCTCGCTGTATTTGTTCGAGCACGTGCACGGCGACTCGCGCGAGCGTGGTCCGGCAATGATCGACCTGGCCCAGACCTACGAACAGGCCGGGCTATTCCTGGCTGCCGGCCAGATGCCCGATTATCTGCCGGTGGTGCTGGAATTCACCTCGACCCAGCCGCCGCGCGAGGCGCGCGCCTTCCTCGGCGAAATGGCGCACATCTTCAACGCCGTATTTGCGGCACTGCAGGCGCGTCAAAGCCCGTATGCAAGCGTGCTCGGGGCGCTGCTCGAGCTGGCCGGCGAAAAGGCACAACCGGTGGCGCCCCAAGCCGAACAGCCAATCGACGAAAGCTGGGAAGAACCGGCCGCGTTCGACGGCTGCTCGTCGAAGGGACAAGCCCGCGCCGATCAACCGCAACCGGTACGCATTGTTCGCAAGGCTGCCCAAACCGGAGTGATCTCATGAGCAACTTTCCAACTTATCTGCACCACTTTCTGTTCGGCGTGTATCCCTACATCTGTCTGTCGATATTTTTTCTAGGCAGCCTGATCCGCTTCGACCGCGATCAGTACACATGGAAGAGCGACTCTTCGCAATTGCTGCGCAAACGCAGCCTGCGCTGGGGCAGCAACCTGTTCCACATCGGCATCCTGTTCCTGTTCTTCGGCCACTTCTTCGGCCTGCTGACGCCGCACTTTTTCTATGAAGGCTTCCTCAGCGCCGGCAACAAGCAGATGCTTGCGATCGTCTCCGGGGGCACGGCCGGCATCCTCTGCTTCATCGGCCTCAGCCTGTTGCTGCACCGGCGCGTGTTCGACCCGCGCATCCGCCTGACCAGCCATCGCACCGACATCGCGATCCTCGTGATCCTGTGGGTGCAACTGCTGCTTGGCCTGCTAACGCTGCCGGTCTCGCTCAAGCACAGCGACGGCAGCGTGATGCTGATCCTGGCCGACTGGGCGCAGCGCATCGTCACCTTCCGCGCCAGCGGCGCCGAGGGGCTTCTCAACCTGGACTGGCAGTACAAGATCCATCTGGTGCTGGGCATGACGATCTTCCTGCTACTGCCGTTCTCAAGACTGGTGCATGTATGGAGCGGCTTTGGATCACTGGCCTATGTGTGGCGGCCATATCAGGTGGTGCGGGCGCGACGCCTCAACCTGCCGTCCGGGCATAACGCGCCATCGAAACGGCAACCGAAATGATTGCCAAACTGGCGCAGGTCAATGGCGTGCCCTTGCATCGTCCGGATGAACAGCTGGATGAAGCGACGCTGCGGCAGCGCGCATGCAGCGAATTGCTGCGCCAGGCGGCGCAGCGCGCCGGGCTGCTGGCGGCAAGCGACTTGCCGCCGGTTGACGGCGTGTTGAGCGAGGCGGCTTCCGACGCGATCGAGGCGCTGCTCGAGAGCGCGTTAAGCCTGCCCGATCCTTCGGAACAAGCGTGCCGCCGCCATCATGCCGCCCATGCAACGCGCTACAGCACCGGCGCAAGGGTGCACGCGCGTCACATCCTGTTTGCGGTGACGCCCGGCGTGAACGTGGTGGTGCTGCGCAAGCGCGCCGAAGCCGTGCTGCTTGACATGCGCTGCCACAACGGCGACGCGCGCCGGGCTGACGACGCGTTTGCGGCGGCCGCGGAGGCTTTCTCGAACTGCCCCAGCAGCGACCATGGCGGCGACCTTGGATGGCTGAGCGCAAGCGATTGCGCCCCTGAATTCGCGCGCGCGCTATTCGCTCAAGTCGAGGTCGGCGTACTGCCATGCCTGGTGCATAGCCGTTTCGGCCTGCATGTGGTCGAGGTGCTGGCGCGCGATACGGGCATCGCTCAACCGTTTGAGGCAGTGCGCGAGGCAGTCGCGCTGGCATTGCGTCAGCAAAGCTGCGTGACGGCGCTGCGGCAGTATTTGATCGTGCTGGCCGGCCAGGCCAACGTGCAGGGTGTGGCGCTGGACGCCAGCGCCACACCGCTGGTGCAATAGGCGGGCCGTCGAATCACACTCAACCCGGAGCCATCGAAGGAACCGAAAATGCTGAAATTGACCGTGAATGCCCGCACCTACACCATGGACGTCGAACCGGAGATGCCGCTGCTCTGGGTCTTGCGCGACCACCTCAATCTGCCGGGAACCAAGTATGGCTGCGGCGTTTCCCTGTGCGGCGCCTGCACCGTGCACATCGATGGTGTACCGGTGCGCTCCTGCACGCTGCCGGTGTCGGCTGCGGCCGGCAAGAAAATCGTGACGATCGAAGGTTTGTCCACGAGCGGCCTGCATCGCGTCCAGAAAGCGTGGATCGAACACGAAGTACCCCAGTGCGGCTACTGCCAGACGGGCATGATCATGTCGGCGGTCGCCTTACTCGCCAAGACGCCGAGGCCCACGAACGCCGATATCGACCGGACGATGACCAACCTGTGCCGTTGCGGAACCTACGCCCGGGTAAGAAAGGCAATTCACGCGCTGGCCGATGCCTCTGCCGCAGCCGGGCAATCCTAAGGAGAACCGCCATGACGATCGGCCTGTCGCGCCGCGAATTCCTTACCGTTTCAGCAGCCGCTGGCGGAGGACTCGCACTCCAATTCTGCTTCCCGCTCGCATCGGCCGCCGCCGACGGTGCGGCCGCCACGGAGGTGAACGCATGGATCGTAATTCACCCCGACGACCGCGTCGTCATTCGTATCGCGCGCTCCGAGATGGGACAAGGGACCTTCACCGCGCTGGCGCAACTGGTGGCCGAAGAACTCGACTGCGACTGGGCCAACGTCAGTGCGGAGTTTGCCTCGCCCAACGAGCACATCAGGCGAAACCGCATCTGGGGTTCGATGTCGACCGGCGGCAGCATGGGCGTGCGCTCATCGCAAGATTACGTGCGCAAGGCCGGCGCCAGCGCGCGCGCGATGCTGATCGCGGCTGCCGCTGCGCAGTGGAAGATTCCCGCTGCGCAGTGCACGGTCGACCGAGGCGTCATAGCGCATGGGCCGACAGGGAGGACGCTGCGCTATGGGCAAGTCGCCACCGCGGCGGCCAAACTGGCGCCGCCGAAGGAGATCACGCTGCGCGATCCGAAAGACTGGAAGATCGCCGGCAAGTCCATGCATCGTCTCGACATCCCCGACAAGGTGCTCGGCAGGCCCGTGTTCGGCGTCGATGTGGCGCTGCCCGGGATGATGCACGCCTCGATCGCGCAGTGCCCGGTGTTCGGCGGCAAGGTAAAGAGTGTCGATGCGCATGCCGCGTCGATGATGCGCGGCGTGAAGAAGATTCTGTCCGAGGAAGACTTCGTTGCGGTCGTCGCCGACAGCTGGTGGCGCGCGGACCAGGCATTGAAGCAGGTGAAGATCGAGTGGAACGTCGGCGCCAATGGCAATGCCGGCAACGACAGCATCGCGACGATGCTGCGTGCCGGCCTCGCCGAACCGCAGCTGCCGCAGGCCCGCAAGCTCGGCGATGCGCCGGACGCCATCGCGCACGCGGCCAAAGTTATCGAGGCCGAGTATCAGTCGCCCTACCTCAATCACGCCACCCTGGAGCCGCAGACCTGCACCGCGTGGCTCAAGCCCGAGGGCTTCCTCGACGTGTGGACCTCGACCCAGGATGGCGAGGCCTCGATGGAAGCGGCGGCGCAGACCGCCGGCTTGCCGCTCGAGAAAGTCGAGGTCCACAAGATGATGCTGGGCGGCGGATTCGGTCGCCGCGGCGGCCCGCAGGATTTCGTCAGGCAAGGCGTGCTGATCGCCAAGTCGGTGCCGGGGGTGCCCGTCAAAATGATGTGGTCGCGCGAAGAGGACATGCAGCATGGCTTCTATCGCCCGGCCAGCATCGTGCGGATGAAAGCCGGTCTCGATGCGCAGGGCAATGTCACCGCGCTGCACACGCGAATTGCCTGTCCGTCGATTCTCAAGGTTCTGCTGCCGAAGATGGTCAACAAGGATGGCATCGACTTCACTGCAGTGCGTTCCTTCAGCGACATGCCGTATACGGTGCCGCACCAGCAGGTCGACTACGCCATGCGCAATGGCCATGTGCCGGTCGGATTCTGGCGCGCGCCGGGTCAGCAAAACGGTTTCTACCGCGAGTGCTTCATCGACGAGTTGGCGGTCGCCGCAGGAAAGGATCCGGTGGCGTTTCGCATGGCGATGCTCAAGCCCGGTGACAAGAACCGGCTCGTGCTGGAAGCCGTGGCGAACGCGGCCGGTTGGGGAGGCGCGCTGCCGCCGGGGGTTCACCGCGGTGTCGCGGTGGTCGACGGCTTCGGCAGTTTCGCCGCGACCGTGGCGGAAGTCTCGGTCAACGTGAACGGAGAACCCACTGTGCGGCGCATCGTCGTCGCCATCGACTCCGGCTACGTCGTGAATCCCGACACCTGTCGCGCGCAGGCCGAGAGCAACGTGGTGTTCGGCCTCGGCCCCATCCTGTATCAGGAGAACAACGTGCAGAATGGCCGTATCGTGGAATCGAATTTCCATGATTTCCGGCTGCCCGGGATAGCCGAGATGCCACAGGTGGACACGGTGCTGGTACCCACCGGCGGCTTCTGGGGCGGCCACGGCGAACCGGCCATCCTGCCTCTCGCGCCAGCCGTCTGCAATGCCATCTTCGCCGCCACCGGCAAGCGCATCCGCTCGCTGCCGCTCACGCATCACGTTCTGCGCGGGACCTAGTGGGTGACTTCGGAGCTGGCCGTTTAACGCTACGATCGGCGTGGAAAATGATGCAACGATGAAAGGAACACTGCGATGAATACCCTGACCAAGGTGGCACTCGGCATGATGGGGCGCCTGCGGCCCAAACCTGCACTGGGCGACTCGGCGCCGTCGATCGCGCTGCCTCCATTCGAGAAACATGGTGGCCTGCCGCTGATGGAAGCCGTGACAGGACGTCACTCGTCGCGCGACTTTGCGCCCGATGCGTTGGATCTGCCGCTGCTTTCCGGGCTACTTTGGGCAGCCTATGGCGTCAACCGTCCCGACGGCGGACGCACGGCGCCGTCGGCAATGAACGCCCAGGAGATCGACGTGTTCGTCGCCATGCCGGCCGGCGCCTATCGTTACGACGCTGCCGCGCATGAACTGCGGCTGGTGGCAGCGAGCGACTTGAGACGCGTCACCGGCTATCAGGACTTCGTCGACCAGGCGCCGATGGATCTGGTGTACGTGGCCGACCATAAGCGGATGAGCCTGGTCCCGGTCGGGCGGCGCGAGGCTTACGCGTACGCGGCGGCCGGCGCGATCGCGCAGAATGCATACCTGTTCGCTGCCGCCAACGGGCTGGCCACGGTCATCCGCGCCTGGATCGACCGCGAGGCGATCGCCGAGGCGCTGGGACTCACGCACGATCAACAGGTCTTGTTATCGCAGACCGTCGGCTACCCTGTGGCCCCGGGATGACTGTCCATGCATCGCATGCAGCCCGAGTATTGCTTTCCGCACATCACGGCGTACCGCGATACCGCCGGAACAACTGCAGCACCGTCGCGCCGGCACCGAACAGCAGCGCCAACAATGCCACCAACCCGCCCGCAAGCGGAATCATCCGGATCAGCGCGAGCAGGATCAGCGCGATCGCCAGCATGCCGATCCGCCATGCGGTGCTCGTTTCCGCACCCTTTCGCAGCGGCTGTGCAATGCGCTCGCCGATGAAATGCGCGGCGGTGAGATAGCCAATCAGGCACAGGATTCCGTAAGCAGCGAGCAGCACGAGCGCGATCGGAATCCCGATGACGGTGATCAGCAGCATCAGCACCACCAGGGGACCGGCGAACACGACGGCGGTCCCCAGTCCGAGACTCTTCCATGCCGCGGTACCGACATTCAACTGTGCGGCCGGGGTGAAGGCCGGAAAAAGCAGCAACATGAGCGCACCGGCGGCGATCAGCCCGAGCAGGCGAACCACCCGAAAACCATAGTGTCGCGGT
>DHXL01000348.1:0-1062 GCA_002415335.1 Oxalobacteraceae bacterium UBA5157 | reverse complement strand
AAACCATAGTGTCGCGGTTCCCATCGCCGCTCTTCGCGCCAGCCCTTCGGCGTCGGCTCGCGCGTGATCTTTCCGATCACCTGCGCGGTCGGATCCATCTTGATTTCATCCCTGCTGGCGTAGCTCAGGTTTCCCTTGATTTTTGCGCCGGGCCGCATTTCGATTTCTCGCGCCATCACCCGTGTATCGCCCTCGACCTCGCCCTGGATCGTGATCTTTCCCGCATATATCTTGAGGTCCTTGCCGCCCGCGACGATCGCCTCGCCGCTCACCTTGCCGTCAAGCGTGACCTGCCCACCTGCCGCGCGCAAATCGTCGCCGACCTCTCCCGTCACATTGATGTCGCAGCCGGCGACGACCACATCCTTGCCGACCGGCCGGTCGACACTGATGGGGCAACCTGCCGCATAGAGGTCCCCGGCAACGGGTCCCACCGGCCGCAATCCGTAACCGCCCAGATAGACATTGCCGCCTTGTTCCTTATCCAGGAATTCTCCCTGCACCGAGGCCGCTCTCTCGTCGGCCCGGACCGCTTGGCCCAACGCGAGAAAAATACACGGCACCAGAATAGCCAATACGGCGCGCGCGCGTTTCCCGTGCCGTGCCAACACGCGATCGGGTGCTTTCATTTTTTCCTCCCTGGTGCCTCTGCAGCAATCGAAGGGGTGGCGAGGCGCTCCATCTGCATGGGGATCGACTGCCGCGTCCGTAACAGGGTAAACGCAACGGTGGGACAGGCTTTGACCAACCTCAAGCAGCAACGCTCGGCGACGATCGCGAGCGGGCACAGGCGCCTGCGCCGAACCGGATCAAACGCGAAGGCGCCGCACCGGCTCAGAGCATCGATCGCAGCTGGCCGATCGAGCGCGTGTTGAGCACATCCTTTTTTTCGAGCCACCCGCGCCGCGCCTGACCGATCCCAAACCGCAAATTATCAAAATCGAACACGCTGTGCGCATCCGAGTTCACGCTGACCAGTACGCCTTCACTTTTCGCCATCATGCAGTGCGCGTCGGTCAAGTCGAGACGGCTGGGCTGGGCGTTCAGTTCCAGAAAACATCC
>DHXL01000200.1:4112-4331 GCA_002415335.1 Oxalobacteraceae bacterium UBA5157 | reverse complement strand
AGCGCAAGCAGGCTACTGGCCATGATTTCTTGAGGGTTACGGCCTGAGCCGGGGATCAGGACGGAAGTAAAACGGGTTGCCACGACGACTTGGCGGCGGCTGCATTTTCAGCTGGAGCATCAACGAGGAACTGATACGGTGCTCAATGCGGGTGTTCCTCCTCACGCCCTGAAAAACCCGCCCTCGGTTGGTTTTCGAATGCCCGCCTTTGCAAACCGA
>DHXL01000200.1:0-3892 GCA_002415335.1 Oxalobacteraceae bacterium UBA5157 | reverse complement strand
CCCAATATAAAGCCGATAGCCAGGGCAGCTCCCACCGCTTCGAGGGGCCTTTCCTGAACCCAGGATTTCGAACAGTCAAGGGCGCGGGCCGGCGCCTCGGTCACACGACGGGTCTGGTCCGAAAACCGCTCTGCGACATGGGCCGCGCTGTCGGCAAGTTTGTCGACCGTTTCATGCGCTGCGGTCGACACGCGGTCCACCGTATTGCGCGCCGGGTCGGCCACTTTATCGATCGTGCTGTGCAGCGCTGCGCCTGCCGAATCCACGCTGCGCTGAACGGCGTTGCCGGACGGGGCGTTGTCGGTATCCACGGTGAATTTTTCCATGACGATTCCTTCAAAAAAAAACATGACATGCTGACGAATGTCCGGGATGACACGCTATGAGCAGACGATTGGGAGACCAAGCGATGACGATACCGGTCCAGCGTTCTTGTACTTTAAATGGAGAATCGGCGCGAGCCTGTGCGGCGCCGGAGGGCTTGTATGTAGGACAAGAGAGTATTTTTTTCTTGCACGGTTCCGAAAACTTGTTTGCTATCGGCCCTGCAGACCTGCCAGCCTGAATGTCAGACTGAACTGACGGAAAAACGCGCAGTTCACCTAGAAAGCCGTGTCATGGGCCCCATGATCATGAAGCTCTGAAGGAGATTCACCATGCCCATCATTGCAGGACCGGCCCTGAGAGCCAGCGCTGCCGACCACGGTCTGCCACGCAAGGGACCGTCCGAGGAGACGGAGGAAGACGAAGAGGGCCTGGAGTTGCCGGTGACCCCCGACGAGGGGACGCCGCTTATTCCAGACGAAGAGGGCGAAGTGAATGTGCCGTCCTGAGCGCCACTGCGGTCTCCACACGTGTTTTCAGCGAATGCCCAGCTTAATATGTCTCGCGTTGGGATAGTTGAGCAGATGCCATATCGACATCTATTCTCTAAAACAACCGTGGCAATCGCGGTATGACAGAACAAGGGTATCCATTTTTAAATTTTAATTTTTGATGCATGACAAGGAATATGAGGGTTGTTGGCACCAATTCACCGGCAACGAGTCCTAAAATGACAAGCGATACTCGGATAATTTCACTGGAGTAAAAAATGTCCAAACATGAATGGCACTCTCAATGGCTCACCTTCCTTATCCATGCCGGGATTCCGGTCGAAAGCGCTGAAAACGCGTTTAAGGCAAAATATCGCAGTCTCGATGAGATCGATACTGCGGTCGATCCTATCGCCAATGCGCAATCGATTCTGGAAATGGCATTTCTTACGTCGTAATCAATCTATGAAAATCTGCATCTTCGGCGCCGGCGCAATCGGCGGTTATCTGGCCGTAGAATTGGCTCTTGCAGGACATGAAGTCAGTGCGATCGCACGGGGCGCTCATCTTGATGCAATTCAAACCAATGGACTCAAGCTGCTGATTGAAGGTCGCGAAAAAGTTGCACGCATCGATGCCAGCGATGATCCCGCGGCGTTCGGGCAGCAAGACTTTGTAATCTGCGCGCTGAAGGCGCATCAATCCTATGCCGGCGCCGAGATGTTTGCCCCGCTGCTAGGACCGGATACAGCCGTGGTCACGGCGATGAACGGCATTCCATGGTGGTATTTCTACAAGGAAGGCGGCCGCTTCGAAGGCCGCCATCTTGATGCAGTCGACGCAGGCGGCCGGCAATGGCAAGCCATCGGCCCTGAACGTGCGATCGGATGCGTAGTCGATCCTGCCTGCGAGGTGATCGCACCCGGCGTCATCGAACACCACGAATTCAAGCGCTTCATCATCGGCGAACCGGACGGCAGCCGCTCGGACCGCATTATCGCCTTGAGCAAGGCACTCACGAATGCCGGGCTGGAGGCGCCGATACGGGACCAGATACGCTGGAATGTGTGGCTGAAACTGTGGGGCAATGTGTGCTTCAATCCGATCAGCGCCCTGACGCATGCCACGCTCGACAGGATCACGACCGAGCCTCGTCTGCGTGAGCTATGCAAGACCATGATGCACGAAGCACGGGCCGTCAGCGCAGCATTGAATATCCATATCCCGGAAGAGATGATAGACCGGCGTCTGGCGGCTGCCGGTTCTGTCATTGGACACAAGATGTCCATGCTGCAGGATATGGAAAAGCAGCATTCGATGGAAATTGATGCGCTAGTCACCGCGGTACAGGAACTGGGACGCATGACAGGCGTGCCGACGCCGACGATCGACGTGGTCCTTGCCCTGGTTCAGGAACGCGGTTTGCAGGCCGGTCTGTACTCCAATCGCACCTGATCGATCCACCCTATCCGGAGCTGCCTTTCTTGCGGCAGCCCGGTTTCAATTTATTATTTTCCCAGCGCAGTACAGACCGCATCTTCAAGATGCGCCAACCCGAAGGAAACATCGATCATCGCGCCGTTCAGGAAAAAACTGGGCGAGGCAAACAGGCCGATTTGCTCGCCGCTATGGCGGTGTTCCTGCACGCGCTGCAAATAAATCCGGTCGGCCATTTCGGCATTGAAGCGCCGCATATCGAGCTCAAGCTGCTCGGCATAGTGCGTCAGCGAAGCCAGCTTCAGGTGCGTCTGATGCGCGAAAAGCAGGCGATGCATTTCCCAGAACTTGCCCTGCGTCGCCGCGGCCTCTGCAGCTTCTGCAGCGAGCTCCGCATGGGGATGAGCATCGGTCAGCGGAAAATGCCGGAAAACGAAGCGCAATCGGCTATCGAAGGTCTCGACCAGATGCTGGATAAGCAACTCGGCCGCACCGCAGGCCGGGCATTCGTAATCGCCGTACTCCAGCAGGAGCAGCGTGGCATCCTCCGGACCGATGCTGTGATCGGCGCCCAGGAGCCCATTCACCGGACTCTGATCGTGTCGTGCAATTGTCATCAATGCTCCTGTATAACTGTCTGGTCTTGGTCTTGGTCTTGGTCTTGGTCTTGGTCTTGGTCTTGGTCTTGGTCTTGGTCTTGAGCATGGCGCAAGCGCACAAGACTGGATCACGTCCGACCACGCGTCAGCGGCGAACTGTCTGCTTGTTTTCCGGAGACTGCCAGCATTGCACTTGCCCGCACATCAGGAAAGGGAAACCCCATGAACACGCTGACCAAGATGGCGTTGGGGCTGATCGGCCAACTCAAGCCGCCGCCAGCGCAAGGTGATGCTGCGCCCGCGCTGATCCTGCCGCCGCCGCAGACCGAGGGAGGCCTGCCGCTGATGCAGGCCTTGCGCCAGCGGGAGTCGCAACGCGAGTTCGACTCCACGCCACTTCCGCGACAGACCCTGTCGGATCTGCTATGGGCAGCCGCCGGTGTCAATCGGCCATTGCTGGGCGGGCGCACGGCCCCGAGCGCGATGAATTCGCAGGAAATTGATGTTTATGTCGCCCTGCCCGAGGGACTTTACAGCTATGACCCGTCCGCCCATACGCTGCAGCTGGTCAGCGCGATCGACGTGCGACGTGTCACCGGCTACCAGGACTTCGTGGACAGCGCACCGCTGGAGTTGATTTATGTGACCAACCACGCACGCATGAAACTGGTGCCGGCTGCACAACGCGAGTCGTATGCCTCGGTGGCTGCGGGGGCGATGGCACAGAACGTGTATCTGTTCTGTGCCTCGGCCGGGCTGGCTACAGTCATTCGCGCCTGGATAGACCGCCATGCGCTGTCGCAGGCCATGGGGCTGGACGCCGATCATCAGGTCCTGTTGGCGCAGACCGTCGGCCGACTGGCCGGCACAGCGGCCTGAGCATGGCATTCAAGCCGCTGGGCCTCCGGGTGTCGGCGGCCACGCTGCTGTCCGTGCTCCCGGTTGGTCACACGCAGCGACTTAAACAGGCCCTCAATCCACCGCGCGCTTGAGACGTATTTCTTCCAGTTTGGCACTGTCGAAGGCGACCGTCTTGAGCGA
>DHXL01000197.1 GCA_002415335.1 Oxalobacteraceae bacterium UBA5157 | reverse complement strand
CCGGTTCGGCCGCAGTGCCGCATCATTAGTGCCGCATCGTGAGTGTCACCGTGGTGCCGGTCAGGTCGATTCCGCGGATGAATATGCTGCCGAAACTTGGACCATCCGACCCTCTCACGCGAATATTCTGGAAACTCAACTCGCCGATTGAGCTGGGCATCCTGAGCGTGATCGAACCGTCCTTGTTGATGGTTGCCGCGGCGTTGGTCGGATCGTAGACCACATCCTTCATGGTGGTGTCCGCCTCCAGCACGCCCAGCACCGGATTCAATAATTTGGCCACGTCGCCGAGCACTTCCACGCCATTGCCTTTCGACGTATTTTTGGCAAGCCGATTCGTCAAAAGATTGTCGCTAAGACCCTGAGCCGATACGCGATCGAGGTCCTCTTCGGTCATCACGCGCAAGCCGTTCAGATTTTCCGGCACCGGCGTCTGCAAAGCGATCTGCGCCACCGGCACCGGCTCGACCGCGTAGCTTTCCAGGGGACTCAGCAACGCGGTGGCGATGGTCGCCGCCAGACGCAGATTGCGTTGCCTGCGCAACGCGTCCTGCACATGATGCTGGGTAATGACATTCCACTCGGCGAAAATATCGCCCAGGCGCTGGCCGGTCTTGTGCTGCTGGTCGATCGCCTTGGCGAGCTGCTCTTCCGAGATTAACTTCTGCTTGACGAGCAGCTGGCCGAACAGCGACTTCTCGTGGTTCTGGTTAAACCATCCCATGGCATCCGCCTTCTAGTAGGAAATAAAAAATCGCGCCGGATTCTGCCGTCCGATCGCTATGAAAACCGCGGACGGGGAACGCTCGGCCGCTGCCGGCAACGCATCGAGCAAGGCCCCGCATCGCCTGAATCGCCCGGCGAAAACTTCGCCGGCGAGCCATCAGGCGATCGCCGGTTCAGTGTCGCCAGTCAGGAGCGAGCGCGATGGTCTTCGACGAATGCGCGCCGTTTCCGCGTTTCTGGCGGAATGCATGTTCCGCGAGGACCGGGTCCGCATGGATTCCGCGGAAGTCGTTGCGACGTTCCGATCGACGCGACAGCACGCGAATGACGACATCGATCGCGACCATCTTGAATTTCAGGAACTCGGCTGCGGACTTGGTGCCGCACAGCGCCTGCAAGGCGATTCCTTTCTCGACGATCTCCGCGGTCTCCAGATCGCGCCGTGTCGGCATCGGCTGGTAAATGCTCGGCTTGTCTTCGCTCTGCTGAGTCTGCATGATCATTTGTCTTCTCCCTGAGTTCTTGATGGTCTGCACAATCCGGATTGCCAAGAGACGCGTCTTGATCGCGCATTGCTCTCTTTGATGTTCACGGCTTCCTGCATGCGAATCGGCGCAAACGTGATCACCCGGTTTCAGGCAGATGCGGCACCGCTTGTAGAAGCTCTTAATCTTAGAATAAAGACACGTACACCGTTTACTTTTGCGCTGACCTGTCGGGCCAAATAGCTGGTTTCGAGAGCCAGCGCAAACCGCACTCGTCGATGGCCTTGCCGCGCCGGAGAATCGGCCGGCCGCAATCCAATTCCAAGCGAATTCGATCGTGCCGTCGGCCTCGTCGAGTAGCGTTCAATGCGCCCAGAATCGAACCTGCCCCTGCAGCGACAAACTGCCGTTCACGTTGAAGCTGCCGAGATTGCCTGTGGTCGGCGCCTGCGGATCGGCTTGCACGCTCAGCGACTCGAAGCCATAGTTCGTGTATTTCACATAGCCGGGCAGACCGAGCGCAACGTAGTCGCCGCTGCCATCCGGTTTCTTCAGCACGTCGAGCGTGAGCGCGAACATGTCAATCGTGCCGCTCAGATTCTTGACGACGACATAGGCAGTCTTGCCGCCGGCGTCCGTCATGCCCCAGGTCAGGCTGCCGATGTTCGGCGCAAAATGCATCGCGATGCTGACGCCGTCGCCAGCCCTGACTTGCGCCAGTTCGGCGTCGTCCAGCGCGCGCAACGGGCGCGCCAGCGCGGCGCCATGGATGCATAGTCCTGCAAGCGCGATGAGAAGTGTCCGGTACATGTTATTTGAACTTGATGTCGAGATACTGGATTTGCATCGAGCCGATACTGCTGGCGCCGAGGTTCACGCTCTGGCTCGGGGTAGCGATATTGGCAAACGTAAGGTTGTCGATCCGCAATCGGCCGAGCGGCGCTTCATGGCCGGCGTCGGGCCAGCCGATGCCGATGTGCAGATGCGGGGTGCCGTCCGCGTCGGTCACGACATTGACCGCGCCCGGTTGCGTCGCCACATCGGCGATCACCCACGGCAAAGGGGTGCTGGGGACCGTCCCGTCCGGGTTCAGGCCATCGATATGCACGCCCGTGAAATTCATCGGTGCATTGGCGCCGGTGCGCTGCCCCTGGATCGCGAGGTTGCCGATATCGAGGCGCAGCGCCATGCCGAACGCGATCCCATCGCCGAAGCGCGGCGTCGACCACTGCATGCCGCCGCCGGAAAACACGGCGTCGGTGTAGAGCACGCTGCCGCCGTCGACTGCAATGCCGTTGGCAGTGACGCCCCAGTCATACGCGAGTTGCCATTTCTGCGAAGCGTCGGTATTCACCGGAAAGGCCAGGTTGACCACGTCGGCCTGCCCCGTCGCGCCGGCCACGAGGTCGAGGCGATACGGGTCGGAAAATGGATCCAGGCTATCCGAGCGCGAAGCGGACAGGTTGCCCATGTACGCGCTGGCACTCTTGTCCGGGGTCGTATACGTGTAGCGCGCGTCGCCGGACAACGCGAAATTGGAGAGATCGAAGCTCAGCCCGTCGCCGCCCCGCACGTCCGACAGCGCCGAGTCGTTCAGCGGCTTCATGCCGTGCGCGCCGGCCGACGCCGTCAGGCACAGGCATGCCAATGCCGCGCCAAGGCCCGCCATGGCGGCGCGCGGTGGTACCGGATGCATGAGGGACTGTGCCATGCGTCAATGGCCCAGGTTAGGCGGCGGCAGCCCGTTGGCGGTGGCCAGCGCGGTCAGCTTGTCGCGCCAGTTGAGCCACATGCCGGC
This sequence comes from Oxalobacteraceae bacterium UBA5157, assembly GCA_002415335.1. Taxonomy (GTDB): domain Bacteria; phylum Pseudomonadota; class Gammaproteobacteria; order Burkholderiales; family Burkholderiaceae_D; genus UBA5157. The sequence goes on along the minus strand of DHXL01000197.1, from coordinate 600 downwards.
CTGTGCCGCCTGGGCCGCGGCGGTGCCCTGAAACTGCACCGCCGTCTTGAGGGCCGAGACCCAGAAGTCGCTGCTGGCGCCGGCCACGTTGCCGGCCGTGACGCCGACGATCGCCGGGCCGCCGACGCGCACGCCGGTGGTGTCGACGCCGTCGACCAGCATCGAGCCGCTCAGGGTTTTCACGTTAAGCCCGACATCGCCCGAGATGCCTTCGAAGCCGAGGCGCATGCCAACCACCTCGCGCGTGGCGGCATCGGCCACGTTGCGGTAGACAAATTCGATATAGGGATTCGTGATCTGGACCAGGCGCTTGTCGGCCAGATCACTGCGGCCGAATTGCAGCAGCGGCATGTCAATGTCGGTCGTTGCCAGATAGCCGGTGCGGGCATAATTGCCCAGGCTGATGTTCTTGAAGTTCGCGCTCAGGTTGACGTCGGCACCGAGCGAGATGCGGGTGAAATCGAAACCGTTATAGCTGCTGTTGGTAAGGGCCAGCAATCCCTGGCCGCGCGTGGCCGACAATTCCTGCTCCGACAACAGGCGCAACTGCCCCCAGGCCGGACCGGCGCATGCCAGCGCGGTCACGACGACGCTGAACCA
>DHXL01000327.1:2120-3430 GCA_002415335.1 Oxalobacteraceae bacterium UBA5157 | reverse complement strand
GGGCCGTGATACAGCACCGGATCGGCTTCCGCCAGCTTGTAGCCCTGGCCTTTCTTGGTGACCACGTGCAGGAATTGAGGGCCCTTCAGGCTTTTCAGGTTTTGCAGCGTCGGGATCAGCGATTCGAGATCGTGGCCATCGATCGGACCGATATAGTTGAAGCCGAATTCCTCGAACAAGGTGGCCGGCACCACCATCCCTTTCGCGTGTTCTTCGAAACGCTTGGCCAGCTCCAGCATCGGGCCGGGCAGCACCGACTTGCCGACGTTCTTCGCAGCGGCATAGAATTTGCCGGACATCAGGCGCGCCAGGTAACGGTTGAGCGCGCCGACCGGCGGCGAGATCGACATGTCGTTGTCGTTCAGGATGACCAGCAGGTTGATGTCTTCATGCACGCCGGCATTGTTCAGCGCCTCGAACGCCATGCCCGCCGTCATCGCGCCATCGCCGATCACCGCAATCGCATGCCGGCTTTCGCCCTTGGTCTTGGCCGCCAGCGCCATGCCGAGCGCGGCTGAAATCGAGGTCGACGAATGCGCGGTGCCGAAGGTATCGTATTCGCTTTCGGCGCGGCGTGGAAACCCCGAGATACCGTTCAATTGACGCAGAGTGTGCATCCGATCGCGGCGGCCGGTCAGGATTTTGTGCGGATAGGATTGATGGCCGACATCCCATACGAGGCGGTCTTCCGGCGTATTGAATACGTAGTGCAGCGCAATCGCCAGCTCCACTGTCCCCAGATTGGACGACAAATGGCCGCCGGTCCTGGCCACCGAGTCGAGCACGAACGCGCGCAATTCATCGGCCAGCGGTGGCAACTGCGCGCGTGTCAGACGGCGCAAGTCGGCGGGTTTATCGATCTTTTTCAGCAAATCCATTTAAGCCTTCCGTTGCACGATCAAGTCCGCGAGTTCGCGTAATCGTTGTGCCTTGTTCCCCAGCTGAGTTCCAAACGGCACCAGTGCATGATGCGCGTCGTCGCGCAATCTTGCTGCCAGCGCCCGCGATGGTTCCAATCCCAAGATCGACACATAGGTCGGCTTGTTATCGGCCGCATCCTTGCCCGCCGTCTTGCCCAGCGTCGCCGAGTCGGCAGTCGCATCCAGCACATCGTCCACCACCTGAAACGCCAGGCCGATGGCGTCGGCATACGCCTCCAGCGCCGCCGTTTCGCCCTGGTCCAGCGTCTTGCCGCACAGCGCTCCCAACAGCACCGCAGCGCGCAGCAAAGCCCCGGTTTTCAGGCGGTGCATCTGCTCCAGTTCCGCCAATGACAGCGTCACACCGACGCTCGCCAGGTCGATCGCCTG
>DHXL01000327.1:0-1937 GCA_002415335.1 Oxalobacteraceae bacterium UBA5157 | reverse complement strand
TCGCCGGTCAGCAACGCGGTCGCCTGATCGTATTGGACATGCACGGTGGCCTTGCCGCGCCGCAGTGCATCGTCATCCATGCAAGGCATGTCGTCATGCACCAGCGAATAAGCATGGATCATTTCCACCGCAGCCGCGGCGCGGGCCAACGCGCCGGCCTCGGCATCGAACAGTTCACCGGCGGCGAACGCCAGCAAGGGCCGCACCCGCTTGCCGCCATCCAGCGCCGCATAGCGCATCGCCTCGTGCAAGCGCGCCGGCACTTGCACGGCGGGCGGCAAACAAGACATCAGCGCCTGTTCCATTGCCGCCTGAACCGATTTCATCCAATCGTCGAAATTCTGCATCGCCCTCATTCCGCGGTCTCGGGCGCGGCGTCGGCTGCAAACGGCTTGAGCATCTCGCCTTCCAGCACCTTGACCTGATTATCGACCTTATCGAGTTGCGCCGCACAATACTTGACCAGCTCCGAGCCGCGCTTGTAGGCCGCGACCGAAGCCTCGAGCGGCAGGTCGCCCGCTTCCATGTCGGCTACCAGTTGTGCCAACTCGGCCATCGCTTCTTCAAACGAGGCAGCGGCAGCAATCTCTGGGGTAGTTTTTTTGGACATGGACGGATTTTCTAAAGTTTAGTCCGATATTTTAGAACAAACCACCTTACAGGGTTCGGAAATGGGCCAGATACGCTCTTGCAGCCGCGCCGGAATCCCTTCGACCCGAGGTCCTCCGCGCGCCTTTCCCCCGGCGTTGCATGATATACAATGAATCCACTGCCTGTCGCGGCACCGGTTCAGTGCAGGCTTAGCAACTGGTTGCCGGCTAGGGTATAATTTTGGGTTCTGTCCAAAATTTCCGTTTCATTCTTCTTTGAACACAGGTTTTTGCGGATTCTTTCTCTCTGAGGTCGGTACACACATTTGGGGGTGAGGGGATGTCCGATCTGGCTCATGATGCCAAGCTCGCGCGGTCCAGCGCGCAACTTCCGGTGAGCGTCTATTTCGACGAAACGCTGTTGCAGCAGGAAATCCAGCAACTATTCCATCAAGGCCCGCGCTACGCCGGCCACGAATTGATGGTGCCGAACGTCGGCGATTATGCGACGCTCGCCTGGGAAAACGAAGGCCGCATGCTGGTGCGCAACGCGCAAGGCATCGAGTTGCTTTCCAACGTCTGTCGTCATCGGCAGGCCAAGATGTTCGACGGCCGCGGCCACGCCAATCACATCGTCTGCCCGCTGCATCGCTGGACCTACGACCTGAAGGGCACCCTGATCGGCGCGCCGCATTTCGACGAGACGCCTTGCTCGAACCTGTCCAGGACGCCGCTGCAGAACTGGAACGGCTTGCTGTTCGAGCAAAACGGCGTCGATGTCGCGAAAATCATGGCATCGCTCGGGGTCACCAAGGATCTCGATTTCAGCGGTTACATGCTGGATCACGTCGAGGTGCACGAGTGCGATTACAACTGGAAATCGTTCATCGAAGTCTATCTCGAGGACTACCACGTCGAACCGTTCCATCCTGGGCTCGGCAGCTTCGTCACCTGTGACGATCTGCGCTGGGAATTCGGCGAAAGCTACAGCCTGCAGACGGTCGGCGTCAATCGCGCGCTCAGCAAGTTCGGCTCGCCCAAGTACCAGAAATGGCAGGAACAAGTCCTTAAGTTCCGCAACGGCGAAGCGCCGCCCTACGGCGCGATCTGGCTGACGCTTTATCCGAACATCATGGTCGAGTGGTACCCGCACGTGCTGGTGGTATCGACCGTCTGGCCGCGTGGACCGAACAAGACCACCAACGTGGTCGAATTCTATTATCCGGAAGAGATCGTGCTGTTCGAGCGCGAATTCATCGCGGCCGAGCGCGAGGCCTACATGGAAACCTGCATCGAGGATGACGAGATCGCGCAGCGCATGGATGCCGGCCGCCGCATCCTGCTGGA
>DHXL01000059.1:6013-6492 GCA_002415335.1 Oxalobacteraceae bacterium UBA5157 | reverse complement strand
AAGAGACAGATCCCGAACAGACCAATATAATTGGACGCGGGCCGATTGATGGTCAAGTCGCTGATGGTGTGGCCCAAGCCGTCGAAAGTGCCGGTGAATTGGGAGCCGGAGTCGCCGATCGGCGCAAATCCCGCTCCAGAATTCCATCCCGAGGTCGCCGATACATCGATGTTACTACCCAGTGCATAGTTACCGGCAAGTCCCCCGCTCATACCCTGCAAGTCGGTACCGATAGTACTGCCAGCTGCACCTAAACTAGTGATCACGGTGTAATTGATGGCCGTACCATCCGATCCCAATGTTGTACTGAGATTATTACCCGATGGAAGATTCACAGGTGCATGCACGTTAACCGTGCTGGTATTGCCAGCCGCCACCGCGCCCTGCCCATATTGCAACGCCAGACTGGCGGTACCGGAGCCGTTCATCGCCGTGTTGATGTTGATATTGTTTTGCGCATTCAAGGTCAGCTTGTTGGC
>DHXL01000059.1:0-5777 GCA_002415335.1 Oxalobacteraceae bacterium UBA5157 | reverse complement strand
TCGTTGACGTTGACATTGCCACTGCTGCCGGAGCCGCCCGAGGTACTAAGGATAGTGACATCAGTGCTTCCCAAATTGGTCGACAGTGCTGCGCCGGTCATGTCGCCGCCAGATGCAGCAATCGTGTAATCGGTCGGATCGATCAGCCAGCTGCCAGTCAGCCCTTGTGATGCAGACGTAGTGATGCGCGCATTGTCGTTCACCTTGACGTGCGCAGCCGACGTCTCGATTGCACCGCCGTTACCACCGTCGGGCGCACTGGCATCAAGCTTGCCGCCGACGTTGACCGTGCCGCTTTGCATGTCACCTAGCAGCTTGATCGTGCCGTTATGGTTCTCGATGGTTTGCGCCTGGATGATGCCGGTATTGTTGACTGCCGTACGCAGCAGGGTGCCAGCGGCCTGCGCGGTCAGCAGAACTTCACCACCGTCGGCCTGAAGCATGCCGCCGTTGCTCACCAATGCGTTGACGGTGCCTTGGTCCACCTTGACGTTGAGCAGGCCGTCACCGGCCACATCGAGCGTGATGGCGTTGCCGGCGGCCAGCGCGATCGTGCCCAGCCGCGCGTTGATCGTGCCTTCATTGGAAACGTTGGCGCCCAGTAGCGCAACATAGCCGCCATCGGCATTGATCGCGCCTTGATTCGTGACGCTGCCATTCCCTGCGCCGGCAAATTTGTATTTGCCCGCCATGAAGTCGCTGTCGCTGATGTTAAGGGTCGACGCTACCAGCCCGCCGACGTTGACCGATGCGCCTTTGCCGAACAGGATGCCGTTCGGATTCACCAGGAATACCTTGCCGTTGGCCGACAGGCCGCCGAGGATGCTGGACGGGTCGGCTCCCAGCACACGATTGAGTGCAACCGAACTGCTGTTGGGCTGCACGAATTTCACGGTCTCGGCTTGACCGATGTTAAAGCTCTGCCAGTTGAGCGCGGCGTTCTGGCTCGACTGGTTGATCGTCATGCTGTTGCTGCTGCCGGTAATCGTGGCGCTGCCTGCTGTGACTTGTCCATCGATCGGCAGCGCGTAGGCGATCGGGCCGAACGCCAGCATCAACGACACGGCCAGCGCCTTCAGTGCAAAAGAGGTCCCCGCCACCACACTGCCCCCGGCCGAGGCCTTCTTGCCGCCGCTGTTGGTATTTTCGGAAACGGCGACGAAGGTGCCGGTTTTTTCATTCCAGATCGAGCGGTAGATGTGGTTCATGGTATGTGGTCCTGTTCTTCAATGAGTACGTTCAGCCGGTATCCATTGTTGTGATCGGATACTGCAATTAGAAATATTTAACAGCCTGAAGCCAGAAGCGACTCGTCGAATCCGGTGCCGAAGTGGCCACCGCATCGCCCAGCTTGTGGGCGTAGAACGCCTTCACCACAAAATCATTGTTGTCCACCCAGGTGAGTCCGATTCCCGTACCGCTTAGCGTTCGCCGGGTTGGGCCGGCGGACCAGGAATTCTTGTTCAGGGTCACGCTGCCGTTGTCGACGAAACCGGTTAGCTGCAGTTGTCCGGGCATCCTCTCCGACACCTTCGGCAACAAGTACCGTGCTTCCAGGTTCAGCACATAACCTTGGTCTCCATAGGCTTCGCCATCGGGATAAGCGCGCACGCCGTTTGCACCGCCGAGCCCCATCTTCTCCGATGTGTCCAGATTTTTTGATGCAAGCTGTCCACTGATCGCGGCGTACAACGAGGTGCTTTCGGTGATGCTTTGAAGCCGCAGGGCGTTAAGCGCAAGCTTGTCGTAATGGCCATTGCTTTGCGCCGTCGCCACGTCTGTAGCCGCCGCAGCGGGGGTGCGAATATCGATGCTGCCGGAGGTCCACGTGAACGAATAATTGCTTAGTCCTCCACCGCCGAAATGATCGCGATGGTCGCCGTTGAGACTCAGCATCCACACCTGGGCTTTCTTGTCGGCGACGGTGGCAGTCGAGTCCACCGCGTCCTCGAAGGACTTGGTATCGAAATCAATCACCGCATACAGGTTGTTGCTGCGCGAGCGAACCAGCGGATAGCTGCCATAGACGCTAGCGGTGCGCGCAGTGCCGTTGGCCTGCAGGCTTGCAAACTCCTGACTCAGCCGATAATCCATGCTGCTGTAGGCCACGCCCGCCTTCGCACGGCCGAGCTGCGCCTGATAGGACGCACGGCCATAGTTCAGTCCGTCGGCCGACGTCAATGCGCGGAAGGTGGCGATGTCACCGTGGCCGGATGGGTCATTGACATTGAGCGTGGCACCCAAACGGTTCCCGCCGGTATAGCGGTTGCCTTCGTTATCAGCGTCCAGGCTGCCCGTAACGCGCCGGCCCGGAGTCACATCGACTATCAGGTCGGACGTGCCCACCGATGCGCCCGGAACCAATGTCGATTTCACCGCCACGCCGGGAATATCGGACAACAGCAGGAGACGGCTCTCGAGCGGGGCGATCGTGACCGCTTCATGACTGCTCAAGCCGTCGAGTAACCGATTCGCCAGTGCGTCCGAAAGATTGGTTTGATTGCGTAAGGAAACCTTGCCGTATTGACCTTCCAGCAGTGCGATCGTCACTACGCCATGCTTGATATCCTGCGCAGGCAAGTAGGCTTGCGCCAGAAAATAACCGTGCTGGTGGTAATACTCCGCAATCTTCACTGCCATGCCGCGCAGGTCGGTGAGCGTCAGTTGGCTTCCGGGTTTGAAGCCAGTGAACGCAATGAGCTGACTCTCCGAAAAGACATGCGCGCCGCCCACGTGCAGGCTGTCGACGAGAATCCGCTCATGGTCGGATACGGGTAGCGCCGCCGTCGCGCCTTGCTGGATACGAATTTCGGGCGCGGGCTTTTGCGGCGCCTGGGGCGCCTGTTCTCGCTCGATCTTTTGATTGAGCGAACCGGCGTCCGGCGGCGTCTGGGCAAACGTTGCGCCGCAAACACCCATGCCCACGCCCAATAACGATGGCAGTACCACTCTTGTAATCAACTCCATGGGATTGCCTTCTCCGAAAATATACCTCCCCAGAATAGAAGTTTCCGAGTGGAAAGTGTCTGAGCAAATCTGAGCAGCGCTGAGAAACAACGCTTTCATTTAGGCGTGTGACCAGAATAACAATGGCACAAATGGCACGATCGAGACGCTATCGGCAGATTTCAATCTCGTCGTAAAAATGGAAGCCGACGCCGCGCAATGTCGTCACCGGAAGCTCGAGTCCGCACGACTCTTCGACCTTGCGGCGCAAACGCCGCATCTGCGTGTCTAACCGGCGCTGATCGTAGTCGAGAAAGTGTTCGCCCAGCGCGAGGACGATTGCCTGGCGGCTGACCGCCTTGCCGCCTGACGCCAGGGCGAGCAAGACCGTGTAGTCCTGGGCTGACAGCGCAATCGGTGCAAAGCCCGGAGGAATCAACCGAGGCGGTGACGCCGATAAACGCCAGCGCGGCGCGGAATCGGGGGTCAGCCGGCGCGCAACGGTGGCGATCGTCGCGGCCAGCTCTTGCAAGCTGGCGGTCTTGGGCAGGTAGTGATCGGCTCCGCCGAACAGTCCCGAAATCCTGTCTTGCGCGGTGCTGCGCGCAGTGAGGACGATGATGCCGAGTTGGTGTTTCTGGTCGCGCAGCGCAGCAATCAAATCAAGTCCGTCGCCATCCGGCAAACCCAGATCGATGATCGCCAGGTTATGTTCTTGCGCGGAGAACTTGCGCCAGAATTCGGCAATCGTTGCGCATGCAGTCACTGCATATCCTGCCGTTGCAAGAAACTCCGACAGTTCTTCCAGCAAGATCGGTTCGTCTTCGAGCAGGATGATGTGCGCCATGTTTTTAAGTATGGGCGTCGGCGATAGCGAGGAATCTGAGCGCATCTGAGTGAATGATCCTACGTCCAGTCGTTAATCGGGCACAGCAAAGCATGCTATCTTCACGCGCATGATACGGCAACTGATTATTACCCTCTGCATGCTGTTGACTTGCGCGGTTTCGCAGGCGCAAACGCCGGTGACATTGAACCCGCAAACCGAGATGATTCCGCTCGCGGGACACATGAGTTGGCTGAATGACCCACATGCAAAGCTGAGCGTCGAGTCGGCGCGCGCGGCGGCCGGCTGGCGTCCGCTGCCTGGCGAGCTTCATGCCGGTTTTACCGCGGCCGCGGTCTGGTTGCGGTTTGATGTGGAACAACCGCGCGCCGCGCAGCGCGAATGGTTGCTCGAAGTTGACAACGCATTGCTGGATGACGTGCGCCTGTACCAACAGGATGCGGACGGACGATGGACCAACCTGCGCGCCGGGATGAGCGTGCGGCACAGTGCCTGGCCGCTCGATACCCGCAGTCCGACCTTTCGCATCGATCTTTCGCCCGGACGCCATCCGCTGATTCTACGGCTCCAGGCGCGCACGCCTCTCTATAGCGCAATTCGTCTATGGCAACCGCAGGGGCATAACGCGATGTCACGCTCCGAATCGCTTGCGCTGGGCGTGTATATCGGCATGTTTGCACTGTTAACGTTGTTTCAATTGTTCTTCTGGATATCGGCACGCGAGTCTGTCAGCGGCGCCTACGTCGTCTATGCATCCCTCTTGTTCTTGCTGGGACTGATGGCGACCGGCTATGTGCAGAATGCGCTCGATTGGCCAGGCAGCATCACTTCGTTCGTGTTCAGTTTAGCGCTGTGCATCATCCTCATTGCAGGGGCACGGTACTCATTCCTGCAACTCGAACTGCCCGCGATCATGCCGCGCTTGAGCCGGATCGGCTTGCGCCTGGTCGGTGGAGTGTCGGTCATCAGTTACGCATTGGTCCTGGCGGGCTATTTTTCGCTGGCGATCGGTCTGGCGCAGGGGCTTGCCCTGCTGGGATCCCTCTTCATGCTCGGCCTTGCCATCGTTCTCATGCGCCGCGGACACGTGCCCGCCCAAATTTTCTTCGTGTCGCTTTGTATTCTGAAAGTCGGACTGGTGATTCGCAGCTTGCGCATCGCCGGCATGCTCGAGTCCAACCTTCTCACCGATTACAGCTTCCAAGTGAGCGCGATACTCCATCTGATCATCATCAGCCAATTCATCGTGTATCGCTACAACGCGCTCAAGCGGGTGCTAAGCGTAGAGCAGCAAGCGCGTCAGGAACAACAGGATTTCGTGGGTATGGTCTCGCATGAATTCCGAACGCCGCTGGCGATTATCAATACGTCGATCGAACAATTGGCGGCCAACCTGCATGCCCCGCCCGAGAAGACGCTCAACCGCTGTACCAACATCAAGAACGCCGCGCGCCGGATGAGCGATCTGATGGATGAGTACTTGACGCTTGACCGCCTGGAGAGCACGAGTTCGCCGGCATCTCTACAGCTGCAGCCCTGCCGCCTGCCAAAGCTATTGGCGGACAGTACCGTCGATTGGCCAAGGGAACGGATACGATTGACCGCACGAGATCTGCCGGCAAATTTCATTTGCGATGCCCGCTTGTTGCAGATCGCTTTGCGTAACCTGCTGGCGAACGCGCACCGGCATTCGCCGCGCGACGCCGTCATCGAACTGGACGTGACAGGGGACGCGCACGGTGGGCTACTGGTCGTGGTGAACGATCACGGTGATGGCATCGCGACCGACGAAATTCCGCGTTTGTTCCAAAAGTATTTTCGCGGCCGCTCCGCCATTGCGAAGCCGGGTGCGGGATTGGGTCTGTTCCTGGTCGATCGCATCGTCGGCTTGCATGGTGGGCGCGTACTGGTAACCAGCACGCTGGGCGCCGGATCGACTTTCGAAATCCGCTTGCCGGCCATCACGCCGCGCTCGCTGGCCTTC
>DHXL01000372.1 GCA_002415335.1 Oxalobacteraceae bacterium UBA5157 | reverse complement strand
CGGCCGCTGCTATCCGGCGTGGAGGGTGTCGCGCGGATACAGGTCGTCGGCGGCGCCAAGGAGGAATATCACGTCATCGTCGATCCCGCTCGCCTGCAATCCTATGGGTTGGCCATGGATGACGTGTCGCGCGCATTGGCGGCCGCCAATGTCGTGTCTGCCGTCGGCCGGCTGGAGGATCACTACAAACTTTATTTGGGTATCGCCGATACGCGTCTGAAAAGCATCAAAGACATTCGCCAAACTGTCCTCAAGACTGGCGCCAACGGATTGGTGCGCCTGGAAGATGTGGCAAGTGTCGCGCGCAGCAGCGAGCCGCAATGGATACGCGTGAATGCCGACGGACATGATGCCGTGCTATTGCAGGTTTATCAGCAGCCCGGCAGTAACAGCGTGCAGATCGCCCGCAGCATCAAGGCCAAACTCGACGCCTATCATGGCCAATTGCCGAAGAATGTGAAGATCGCCAACTGGTACGACCAAAGCCAATTGGTCCTTGCCTCTGCCTCCAGCGTGCGCGACGCCATCCTGATCGGCATCGGATTGGCGGCGCTGGTGTTGCTTGCCTTTTTGCGTAACCTAAAGATCACCCTCATCGCGATCGTCGTGGTGCCCACCGTCCTTGCCGCTACCGTTGTGTTGCTCACCGTTTTGAACATGAGCTTCAATATTATGACGCTGGGTGGCATGGCGGCCGCAGTGGGGCTCATCATCGACGACGCCATTGTCATGATCGAACATATTGTGCGGCGCCTGCGCGGCGCTTCTGGCGACCATCATGGCCAGGTGCTGGAAGCCGCACGCGAATTCGTGCGGCCTCTGACCGGCTCCTCCGCTTCAACTGTCATCATCTTTATCCCGCTGGCTTTTCTCGATGGCGTGACGGGGGCATTTTTTAAAGCACTGTCGCTCACGATGGCGGCCGGACTGGTGATTTCATTTTTGGTGACATGGTTGGCCGTACCCATTTTGGCCGACCATCTGCTCAACGAGCGGGACGCCAACCAAAAGGAAGGCGGCCGCCTGACCGATTGGGTACATGCAAAATATGACTGGCTGATGCGCCGCATCCTGGCGCGACCGATACTTGTACTGCTAGGGATACTGCCGCTGTTGGTTTTGGGATGGGTTGCCTTTCAACAGGTCGGATCGGGCTTCATGCCTTCGATGGATGAAGGGGGCTTCATCCTGGACTACCGTTCCGCGCCCGGCACGTCGCTGGCCGAGACCGATCGCTTGCTGCGGCAGGTGGAAACTATCATTCGGGCCAATCCGAATGTCGACACTTATTCGCGCCGCACCGGCACGCAGTTGGGCGGCGGCCTGACCGAAGCCAACGAGGGAGACTTTTTCATTCGCCTCAAGCCCTTTCCGCGCGATCCGATTGACGACGTGATGGATCAGGTTCGCGCTCAGGCCGAGCACAAGGTGCCGGGATTAGACATCGAGATGGCGCAATTGATGGAAGACGTCATTGGCGACTTGACAGCCGTACCGCAACCAATTCAGATCAAGATATTTTCAGATGATATGGATGTACTCGGCACCTTGGCCGAAAAAACGGCCGCTGCGATCGGCAAAATCAAAGGCGTGGTTGAAATTCGCAACGGCATCAACCCGGCAGGGGATGCGCTCGACATCCAGGTCGACCGTGTCAAGGCTTCGCTGGAAGGCGTTGATCCAGACGCGGTGACTCACATGGTTCAAGACGCGCTGACCGGCCGGGTGACGACCCAGATTCGCGAAGGCGTGAAAATGGTCGGTGTGCGGGTCTGGATACCGGCGCAGTTGCGGTCGACCGAAAGCGATATGGGAAAGCTCTTGTTGCGTGCGCCGGACGGGCATCTGTTTCCGCTGAAACGCGTCGCGCACATCACCACGATTTCCGGCCAACCGCAAATCGGACGAGAAAACTTCAAGCGCATGATCGCGGTGACAGCGCGCATTAGCGGGCGCGATATGGGATCGACTATTCGCGACGTCAAACAGGTGATGGACGCACCCGGCATGTTGCCGCATGGGGTTTATTACGAACTAGGCGGCCTTTACCAACAACAGCAGATCGCCTTCAAGGGACTGATGACCGTGTTTGCTGCGGCAGTGATTTTGGTCTTCTTGCTGCTGCTATTTCTGTATGAACGATTCCGGATTGCGCTGTCCATCCTGGCCATTCCGCTCTTGTCCATCTCTGCGGTCTTTATTGGTTTGTGGGTCACGGGCATAGAACTGAACATCTCGGCGATGATGGGGATGACCATGATTGTCGGCATTGTCACCGAGGTGGCCATTTTCTATTTCTCTGAATTTCAAAGCCTGCCTGCTGACATGGCGCGCGTCGACGCGTTGATCGAAGCGGGAAAAAACCGAATGCGACCCATCGCCATGACCACGCTGGCCGCTATTCTCACACTGCTGCCGCTGGCGTTTGCCATCGGTCAAGGTTCCGCCATGCAGCAACCATTGGCAATCGCCATCGTATCGGGGCTAGTGGTGCAGCTGCCGCTTGTGCTGCTCGTAATGCCGGTACTGTTTAGCCTCATGGAAAAGAAGAACGATATTTAGCATATGGGAACCATGGCATGATTGTGTTCGTGTTCAGCGGCACACCTGGCGAACTATTCGAGTAACGATAGGAATGATGAATCACATCGAAGCTTTCAACCGCACCCTGTTCTTGCAGATTAATGGTGGCGATGGCACACCGGCCTGGCTGATACAGGTCGCCATCGGTATCGCTAATGACCTGATCTATCTGATTCCGCTGCTCCTGCTCGGCATGTGGCTGTGGGGCGACAGCGCGCGCCGCAGCCAAGCCATCAAGGCATGCCTGGTCACCCTGATGGCGCTTGGTGCAAATCAAGTGATCGGCTTGGTCTGGCAGCATCCGCGACCGTTCATGATCGGACTTGGCCACGCTTGGATATCGCACGCGGCCGATTCCTCTTTCCCCAGCGATCATGTGACCGTATTTGCCAGCATCGGTCTGACCTTGCTGTTCGGTGGTGCGCGCAGACTGGCCATCGCCGTCCTGACGTCAGGTTTTGCGGTTGCGTGGGCGCGGGTGTTTCTGGGAGTGCATTTCCCATTGGACATGGTGGGAGCCGTCGCGGTGGCCGGTGTGACCTACGTCGTCATCTTGTCACTTTGGCGAATGGCTGGAGAAACGATTACCAACCTCGCCGAGCAACTGCACCGCACGATATTGGCGCGCCCGATTGCTTCTGGATGGGTGCGGCGCTAGCCCCGCGATGTCAACGCATTACTGAAAATGGCTGGCATAAAAAAATTGATTGACGAGAGCAACGTACATGTCGCCTTCGAGATTAGCCTCATGCTCAAAGGCGTGTTTGCGCTGGCGGAAATCGCCACCAGCATTTTCGCCTACTTCGTTACCAGGCAATTCCTGCTCGACCTGGTGCAGACTATTACACGAACGGAATTGACGGAGGACCCACGCGACTTTGTTGCCAACTATCTGCTCCATGCCGCCCAAGGTCTGTCCGTGAGCAGTCAACACTTCACCTCTTTCTATTTGCTCAGCCACGGCGCAATCAAACTCTGGCTCATCATCGGTCTTTGGCGGAAGAAGCGGGAGTACTATCCGGCCGCCATCGCAGTTTTCGGTTTGTTCATTCTCTATCAGGTATATCGCTACAGCTTTACGCATTCACTGTCGTTGCTGCTCATTACAGCATTGGATGCCGTCGTCATTGGACTGACGTGGTTTGAGTACCAGCAGCTGCGACGTATCTTGCCCAAGTAGCCGAAAGTAGCCAAAAGTCTGTCTCTTATACACATCTCCGAGCCCACGAGACTCC
>DHXL01000245.1 GCA_002415335.1 Oxalobacteraceae bacterium UBA5157 | reverse complement strand
ACAGGTAGTCTGACACCGGGGGCGCCGCTGCTTCGATACCAGGAGAAGGGATATCCCGGTAGCGCCTAACCGTCTTGTCCTCGGCAGCCAGTGCAGTGCAGGCGCCCGCCTGCTGAATCGCCAGTCGTCGGTTACATCATATCGCAGCGAGGGTGCTACTACGCAAATGACTCAACACTTTTAAAAATCAATAAGTTACGTCACGTTTTCGGTCATCTTTTTCAAGTTGGCCTTTTCATTTTCTCTTTATGCACCAGACTCTGCCTACAATCGGCGCATTACTGCATGAAGGTTTAGCCGCATGGCTGCATGCGCTGTACTGATCTCGCCATTTCGTAGAGGAGGTTCATTGAATGTCGTCAACAGAAAAAAATGAGAGGACGGAAGGTGCCAGGTCCGACACTTGGATGGTGTTTCTGGTCTTCTTACGCTTGGGGTTGACATCATTTGGCGGCCCGGTCGCCCACCTTGGCTACTTCCGCGATGAATTTGTTACGCGCCGCCGCTGGCTCAACGAACGTAGCTACGCCGATCTAGTCGCGTTGTGCCAGTTCCTGCCCGGTCCTGCCAGCAGTCAGGTCGGTATGGCGCTAGGCTTGTCACGGGCAGGGTTCACTGGTGCACTGGCAGCCTGGGCTGGGTTCACGCTGCCATCTGCAATCATGCTGGGACTATTTGCACAGGGAATGTCGACATGGGGCAATGCTTTTCCTGTCGGCGCACTACACGGTTTGAAGGTGGTTGCTGTCGCTGTGGTTGCGCAAGCGGTGTGGGGCATGGCGCGCATTCTCTGCACGGATACGGCACGCATTTCCATCGCTATCGTAGCCGCCTGCATCCTCCTCCTATGGCCGACTGCGTGGGGACAGGTGGCGTAATCGCTGCCGCTGCCATGATAGGCATCTTGATGTTCAAGCCAGTGCAGGACTTGACCCATGATCCGCTCCCGATCAAGGTCAGTCGCCGCCTTGGTATTGTATTGTTGGGGTTATTTTTCGGTCTATTAATCGGTTTGCCGATCGCGGTGGAAGCTTGGCCCAATCACACCCTAGCGATGGCCAATGCCTTCTACCGTGCCGGGTCGTTGGTCTTCGGCGGCGGTCATGTCGTGTTGCCTCTCCTGCAAGCAGCAGTGGTTCCTAGTCATTGGGTGACAAATGAAACTTTTCTGGCGGGCTATGGCATGGCTCAAGCCGTTCCAGGTCCGCTCTTCACCTTTGCTGCTTTTCTCGGTGCGTCAATGAACCTACCGCCTAACGGCTGGACTGGGGCCTCGATATGCCTAATCGCCATTTTCGTGCCGTCTTTCCTGTTGATCTTCGGCGCATTGCCATTTTGGGAGCAGCTTCGTCGCAGCGCGCATACACAAGCAGCGCTCGCTGGGGTGAATGCGGCAGTGGTCGGCCTGCTGCTGGCTGCGCTCTATCACCCTGTTTGGACCAGCGCCGTATTCCGGCCGGCCGACTTTGGGTTGGCGCTGATCGCATTCGCCGCCTTGATGTTCTGGAAGCTGCCGCCTTGGGTGGTCGTCTTAGGATGCGGTGCGGCCGGATGGCTGCTGAGTATCGTTCTATGAACCAACAATCTCTAGCTGACCAGCGACGTCTGCCCAGAAAAAACCTGATGCCCGCCTATGCCGCCATTACATTGGCCTGATAGCCGTCGCTCCCTTCATCGCGAACCGTCGGGAGCGTGATCGTAAAACACGTCCACTCTTTCTCAGATGCCACGCTGATCTTACCCTCATGCATTTCGACAATGGACCGCGTGATCGCCAACCCCAACCCCACATTCTCGCTGTGTGCATCCTGACGGGAGGCATCGGCCCGGTAGAGACGGTCGAAAATCTTTGACAGGTGTTCTGCAGGAATCGCCATGCCTGGATTGGCGACGGCGATCGTGGCTTGATGGTCGAAGTCCTTGTCAAGTGTTACTTCGACCGCCATTCCTTCAGGCGTGAAACGCAGTGCGTTCGACAGTAAATTGGATAGGGCTCGCTGAATCATCAAACGGTCAGCGTGAACAGTCGCCGCACCGCGCTGCGTCAAGCTAATGCCTCGCTCACTTGCAAGTGCGTCGTAGAAATCGAACAGTCGTTCCACTTCCGCATGAAGATCAATCGATTCCCGGCGCAGAACAAGCAGCCGATTGTCGGCCTTGGCGAGGAATAGCATGTCTGAAATCATGCGCGACAGGCGACCGAATTCCTCTAGGTTGGACTGGAGATTGGTGCGGTACTCGATCGCATTGTACTCACCGGTCAACGTAACCTCCGTCTGGACCATCAGATTTTGGATCGGCGTGCGCAGCTCGTGAGCTATGTCCGATGAGAATTCCGAAAGCCGCCGGAATGAATCGTCGAGGCGGGCAAGCATCGTGTTGAAGGAGGATACGAGTTCTTTCAACTCCTGCGGTACACCTGAAGTCGGAATTGGCATGTCCAACCGTTGCGCGGATATGTTCGCCATCATCGTCGACACCTCGTTCAACGGCGAAAGCCCTTTGCGCACAGCCACCCAAGCCAGCCAACCCATCGCCAGGGCCGCCATGATCATGCCGAACCACAGGAATTCCCTAAATTCCGCCATGAATTCCTGGTCCCGGCTTATATCCAAGGCGATCGCTACGTTGGCCGAGGGGCTCGCCGGCATCTCAAGCGTAACGCGATTGGCGACGATTCGATAGCTATGACTGTCCAGTGACCAAGTCACCGGCTGTGGATTGTCGATTTCTGTGCCTTGAAGTAGGTGACTAACGACCGCGTCCGGCCCGACCGAGAACAATACCCTTCCGTCGCTTGTCGCTACCGTGATGGCGATCCCGGGATGACCGCTCATCGTGTCACGCAAGCGCGATGGCAGCGCCGCTACGGCATCGAACGAGGTGATGGTTCCGAGCGTCTCATGGAGTAGCGTCATCTTGCCATCCAGTTCCTCCGTGTCGTGCTCCAGGAACCGGTTGTTAGCCGCGCGCTCAAACAGCAACCCGGCGAAGAGAAGAACGCAGACCGCTGAACCAGCGAATAGCAGGCTGAGCCGCGCCGTCAAGGAAATCGGTGTCTTCATGACTCAGGCGCTTCCAGCACGTAACCCATGCCACGCACGGTACGGATGAGCTTGACGGCGAAATCGTCGTCGATCTTGGCACGCAAGCGGCGCACTGCGACATCGATAACGTTTGTATCGCTATCGAAGTTGATGTCCCAAACCTGAGACGCGATCAACGCCCGCGGCAGCACTTCCCCCTGCCGTCGCAGGCATCAACTCCAACAGCGAGAACTCCTTGGCGGTGACATCGATCCGCTTGCCGCCTCTGATGACGCAGTGGTGCGGAATATCTAGCACCAGGTCGCAAACCTTGATGGTGTCGAATGCCGCGACGGGACTTCCTCGTCGCAGGAGTGTGTGCACCCGTGCCAGCAGCTCGGAGAAAGCGAAGGGTTTTACGAGATAATCATCGGCACCCAGCTCCAGGCCCTTGACGCGGTCATCCACATGATCGCGCGCACTCAAGAACATAACGGGAGCTTGTTTGTCGGCGCGGCGCATTGCGCGCAGAACTTCCCAGCCGTCGATCCCTGGCAGCATCACGTCCAGCACGACGAGGTCATAGCTCTCGGTTAAGGCTAAATGCAGACCATCCCGACCATCTTTCGCGCAAGCAACGACGAAGCCGGCATTGGTCAGCCCTCGCTTCAGATAAGTTCCTGTCTTGGGTTCATCTTCGACGATCAGGATTTTCATGTAGTTTCTTAAGAGCCACGTCGGTTGACTAACATCATGCTAGCGCGGCGATGGGACGGTGAATTGACCCAGGTCAACAATAGAGAGAAGAGACTCCGTCGTGGAACATTACAAAACATGTAATGTCCGTGTCATCCAACTGATCTAATGCGGGGATCATCATTCAGACCGTAACGTGGTTATTCCGAGTTTGGCAATGTGATCGAAAAGGAGATTTATCATGGAAATCAGTACGCGTGACTTGTTGACCGTGCTTCACGGCATGGGTTTTGGTGCCCTGTTTATGCTGGCATTCGCCGGCGCGATCGGAGAGCTCTACGGGGGATGGTCGCCGAATCCGCAGGCACCTCTCACTCACAGGGGCAATGTCATGCTGCGAGTCTATTTGATCGGGATGGTTGCGCTGGCCTGGCTGACCGTTTTTTCCGGCGCCTACGTTATTTATCCGTGGTACCGCGCGCTAGTACCGGCAGGAACAATCGATCTCTCGGGATATCCTCAAAAATTCCTGCTCTCAAGTAAGACCACGAGCGAATGGCATAACTTCGGCATGGAATGGAAGGAGCATGTGGCCTGGATCGCACCGATCGCCATGACGATGGTCGCGTACGTCTACTTGAAGTATGGCCGCGGCGTGAACAAGTACCGTGAATTGCGCAAGGTCGTCCTGATTTTTACGGCAGGCGCAGTCCTGGCCACAGCCGTGGCAGGCGCGTTCGGTGCCTTTCTTAATAAATACGCACCGGTACGCGGCGGTGCAACGATCCACTTGATGAATGGAGAATGATCATGGCAAACACTAACGAATCCTCAATGGACAAGGACCTGCCTAACGGCGCCGGGGCAGCGGCGATCCTGGCTGCAGGCATCGGATGCGCCGCGCTAGGAGTGCTCGCCTTGCTGGGCGATGCATTCAAGGGCATACAAAACTTCCTGATTTTCTACAAGCCCACCGGGCCTCTCTCCGGCGTGACGATATTAACGATCGTTATATGGCTGGCATCCTGGTTCGTGCTGGCGCAGAAATGGGATGGACGGGATGTGGCGCTGACCCGAATCGGCACCGTGGCTTTCGTACTGCTGGCCGTCGGCCTCTTCCTGACCTTCCCGCCCGGGATGGATCTACTGCAGGGCAAGTAGCCCGGAAACAGGTCGCCCGGTGATCCGAACCGAGGGGAGATAACCTGCTCCCCTTGGAAAAATCCAAGTCAGCCAGGGAGCCAAGGCTGCAATAATCTTCAAAGGATACGCAATGAACACCGGAAATTTGAAAAATGGCGCATGTCTTTTCGTAGCATGCGCGCTGCTGACAAGCTCAGGTCTGGCGCTGGCCGGCCCGCCGTTCGTGACGGACGACCCCGAGACAGTCGAATATCAACACCACGAGTTTTATATCTCATCTCAGCAGGTAAAAACACAGGACGGCAGAAGCGGGACGTTGCCTCATGTCGAATACAACTATGGCGCAGGTCCGAATCTGCAATTGCACATCATCGTGCCCTTCGCCTTCAACAACCCGGTGGACGGCGCGCGCGAACGAGGGCTGGGCGACGTTGAACTGGGAGCCAAGTACCGCTTCATGCAAGAGACCGAGAGTAGCCCGATGGTGGGGATCTTCCCGATTGTTGTCACGCATACGGGCGACGCCGATAAGGGACTGGGCAATGGCGGGACGCAAGTCTTCTTACCTGTCTGGGTACAAAAGAAATGGGGATCGTGGCAAACGTACGGCGGCGGCGGCTACTGGGTCAACCGCGCCGCAAACACGAAAAACCACTGGTTCGCGGGTTGGCAGCTGCAAAAGGAACTCTCGGAACACCTGACTCTGGGCGGCGAAATTTTCCATAGCACCGAGCAAGTCGCCGGCCAGGGTTCCGGCACCGGCTTCAACCTTGGTGGTACCTATAACTTCGACGAGCACAATCATCTGCTCTTTTCGGCTGGACGAGGGCTAACGAATGCCGACGTGACGAATATGTTGAGCGACAATTATCTTGA
>DHXL01000227.1 GCA_002415335.1 Oxalobacteraceae bacterium UBA5157 | reverse complement strand
AATGGCGGGCCGACATCCGTACATCAAAGTTAGCGGTAATCATGCTCACCGCAAAAGGAATGGATGAAGACAAAGCCCGCGGCTTGCGTGCGGGCGCGGACGACTTCGTGACGAAGCCATTCTCGCCGCGCGAATTGGTTGCACGGATTGACGCGCTACTGCGGGCACGGCACGCTGCTGCGCAGATGCTCGCACCGGAATTGCGAACATGACGCGCGCGATCAACACGTTCTGGGTACCGGCGTTGCTGCGGCTGGCGCTGTTGTGTGTCGTTCCTTCCTTGATCGGATTATATTTCGGCTGGCCGGTAGGGGTAGCCACCCTCAGCCTGCTGCTGGCGATGCAGGTCGCGTTACAATTATGGTCGGTGTATCGCATTGAACAATGGCTCGATCACCCGATCGCAGGCGCAGCGCCCAAGGTGAGGGGCGTGTGGTCGCAAGTATTTGCGCGGCTCGAAAACATCCGTCGCGAAGACCAGCGCTCGCGCGCGGAAATGGCTGAATGGCTGGCGCGGTTTCGGCAAGCCATGAGCATGCTGCCCGACGGTGTCGTGATTCTCGATCATGTGATGCATCTCGAGTGGTGCAACCCGGCCGCGCAACGTCACCTCGGCCTTGATTTGAGCCGTGACGAAGGCCGGCTGGTGACCAACTTGATACGCTCGCCCGATTTTGTCGACTACGTGATCCTCGGGCGTTTCGAGCAGCCGCTGGCGTTCGTTCATCGCGGCCGCAAGATCATGGTGCAATTGATTCCGTTCGAAAGCCGTCGCCAGATTGTGGTCACGCATGACGTCTCGCAAAGCGAGCAGATCGACACGATGCGGCGCGATTTCATCGCCAATGCGTCCCACGAATTGCGCACCCCGCTGACCGTCATCAACGGTTTTCTGGAGCATGCCCTATCCAGCACGATGGACGATGCAACCCGTGACGGCCAGCTCAAGCTGATGGCCGAACAAGGCCAGCGCATGCAGCGGCTGGTGGAAGACATGATGACGCTGACGCGGCTGGAGTCGCTTGATCATCCGCCGGCGCACGATCCGGTCGAGGTCGACTCATTGCTGACGCATCTGGTGGAGGAAGCCCGTGCGTTGTCCGCAGGCAGGCATCGCATCGATCTGCGCGCCGCGCGGGCCGGATTGAAAGGCAATCGCGACGAGCTGGAAAGCGCGTTCGCCAATCTGCTATCGAATGCGGTTCGCTATACCTCCGACGGCGGCCGGATCGATGTGGTTTGGGAATTGACCGAAGCTGGCGCGCGGCTGGCGGTGAAAGACAGCGGCATCGGCATCGCGGCCGAACATCTCGGGCGTCTGACCGAGCGTTTTTACCGGGTCGACAAAACGCGCTCGCGCGCGACACAAGGTACGGGCCTTGGCTTGGCAATCGTCAAGCGGGTGCTGTTGCGCCATCATGGCCGCCTGACCATCACGTCCGAGCGGGGGGTCGGCAGCACGTTCAGTGCGGTCTTTCCGCGAACCCAACTGGTGCTGCCCGACTCCTGATTCCTTGTTCGATTTTTTTCACATATTAATCGGCTTGTGAATTGACCGGAGAGCGCTGATCGGTTATGATTCTGTTCTTCGGAGTGTAGCGCAGCCCGGTAGCGCACCTGGTTTGGGACCAGGGGGTCCAAGGTTCGAATCCTTGTACTCCGACCAGAATTACAGCAGTAACATAAAGGACTTAAGAGACCAACGCTCTTGAGTCCTTTTTTTTACGCGCTTCTTTCGTGACTTTCCCCCGACGATGCCAGTGCGTCCGGTCTGCATCCCGTGCATCTGCAACCGAACAATTGTGAGCCCCAACGCGCGGTCCGGGCTACTGTCGCAAGACTGGCGCGGTGAGCGTATGATTTAAACGCACATAAGGATTACTATGCCATCTCTTCCTGACTGGCGTTCGCATGAGCAGCCAGAAGTCGCGGCTGCGCGCGCCGATTCGCCGCCGCCGTCGTTGGACGTCGAAATTCGTGATATCGCCGACACGCTGATCGGCTCGCGCCAGAATGTTTCGCCCAAGCGTCTGGTTGCACCTGGCCCATCCTCACCGGAAATTCAGCGTTTGCTCGGTGCCGCTGCGGCGGCACCAGACCACGGCTTGTTGATGCCGTGGCGTTTCGTGATCGTGCCCATGGACAAGCGCGTGCTGTTGGCCGAGGCGTTTGCGCTGGCGCTGACCGATCGAGATTCTGCGGCAACGCCGGATCAAATCGCGTCGGCAAAGGAAAAGGCGCATCGAGCACCGTTCCTGATGTTGGCCATTGCGCGGTTGGGAGACGTCCTTCCCGACATTCCCGCAATGGAGCGCCTTGTATCGCTAGGCTGCGCGATCCAGAACATTCTGCTGAGCGCACACGCGATGGGGTACGGGGCTGGCCTCACGAGCGGACAAGCGATGTGCTCGCCCCGTATCCGCGAGCTGTTCGCTCTGGCCACGGACGAGCACGCAATTTGCTGCATCAATGTCGGCACCGTCGTCAAGCAGAAGCGGCGTCGCGCGCGCTTTTCTCCAGAAGACTTTACCTCGACGCTTTGAGCGCGACGCAGGTAAATTGGGCCCGAGCCGGATAGGTTGCGGAGCCGCCGGCGCGCTTACGATGCGATGTCGGCGAGCCATCTTTCATACGCATCGCGGCGTGACTGTCGCGTGACCGATGAAACCGAAAAAATCTTGAAACAATGCTGGCAGCGATAGCGCGCGCTGCCGCCCACACTTCCGTCCTGATTGCGACCGATCATGCCGCAGGATGGACAGACAGGGTCGCAGCATAATGCGATCACCGCCGTGCCGGAGGCAAGTCCTTCGGGCTGATTCGCGTGCAATGCGACAGTGTCGTGCGGAGCTAGGGCGCTCTGCGTAAATTCCGCCGATTTCGATGCGCTTATGGTCAACATGTCTCGTCTCCTTCAGTCTTCTTTGCGCCACATGCCGCCGCAGAAGAGTTGGTCCAGGGAATACCAATGTGAGAGAGATTGATTCTTGATCTGAATCAGGCGCGAAGCTTGATTCAGATCAAATTTTCCGCAACCGATTGCAGGAAATCAGGAATCGTCAAGAGTTACAATGAAGAAAATAGTGCGGTCGAAACTCGTCTCTTATGCGCTCTCGAGCGATCGCATGATCGCAAGGCTTAAAAGTCCACTATCAAGGATCATATGGGAATCGCTGAAACGCCGGAGATGCCGGGCGAAGAATCGGTGCGAGCGGTATTGCGCAACGTGATCGACCCGGAAGCCGGCATGAATGTCGTCGACCTCGGGCTCATCTATGGCATCGACATCGAGCCCGGCAGCATACGCGTCACCATGACGATGACCACCCCGGCCTGTCCCATGAGCGCCATGATCATGGAAGAGGCGTATCAGGAAATCCGCGAGATCGCGCCGGCCGCCGCTGAAATCGACGTCCAACTGGTATGGGATCCGCCGTGGGATGCAAGCATGCTATCCGAGTACGCCAAGGACCATTTCGGATGGTGACGGACGGCGAATCGTGAGGCCGACCCCAGACATCCGCCCGGCGTGGCGCATACCGCTGCTGATGCTCGGTTTGGCTTGCCTGATTTCCGGTGCGGGCGCCGGCCTGTTCCGCCTCGGCTGGCCTGTTCCGTTGCTGTCGGCACAGTTGGTGGCTTTGCATGGGCCGCTGATGGTGTCCGGATTCTTCGGCACCGTCATCGCGCTTGAGCGCGCAGTTGCGCTGGGTCGCCGCTGGGCTTATCTCGGTCCGCTGTCCAGCAGTCTCGGCGGCTTGGCGTTGATCGCGGGCGTCGCGCCGGTCGCCGTCCAGTTGTTGCTTGCGCTGGGCAGTCTGATTTTGCTGGCCGCCTCGGTGCATGTGTTCTGGCGCCAACGTGCGATGTTCACATTCACGCTGGCGCTTGCCGCCGCTTGCTGGTGTGCGGGCAATCTGCTGTGGCTGGGCGGCATGAGCGTGTCCGCCGTGGTGCCGTGGTGGGGTGGCTTCCTGGTATTGACCATCGCCGGCGAGCGGCTGGAACTGTCGCGCTTCCTGCCGCCATCGCCGGCCGCGCAGCGGCTGTTTGCGCTGATCGTCGCATTGCTTTTGGTGGGCATGATCTGGTCGGTCCGCGTGTCGCGCAGCGGCGACCTGATTTTTGCAGCAGCGCTACTGGCGCTTGCGTTGTGGCTGCTGCGCCAGGATATCGCGCGACGCACCGTGCGCCTCTCCGGGTTGACGCGCTTCATTGCCGTCTGCCTGCTGTCGGGATATGGCTGGCTGGCCGCGAGCGGCGCGATCATTCTTGGTGCGGGCGGATTTGTGCCGGGCAGTTTCAGTTACGACGCCGCGTTGCATGCGCTCATGCTCGGCTTTGTGTTCTCGATGGTATTCGGCCATGCACCGATCATCTTCCCGGCAGTCGTGCGCATTGCCGTGCCCTACCACCCAGGTTTCTACTTGCCGCTGATCTTGCTCCACCTGTCGCTTGCGGTGCGCATCGGCGGCGACCTGGCGGCTCTGCCCGCCTGGCGTAGCGCCGGCGGCGCCCTGAACGCGGCGGCGCTGCTGGCCTTTATACTGGGCACGGCAGGCGCCGCCGGCCATCAGGCCTGGCGCGCGAAAATGCGCATGCCGGGCGGCGGCGAAAAGCCGTAACGAGTCACACCGAGAAGGACGACCCGCAGCCGCAAGTCGAGGCAGCGGTCGGGTTCTTGATCACGAACTGCGCTCCTTCAAGATCGTCCTTGTAGTCGATTTCAGCACCGACGAGGTATTGATAGCTCATCGAATCGATCAACAGGTGGACGCCGTTCTTGGTCATCGTGGTGTCGTCTTCATTGACGGTTTCATCGAACGTGAAACCATACTGGAAGCCGGAGCATCCGCCGCCCTGCACGAATACGCGCAGCTTCAGGTCCGGATTGCCTTCTTCTTCGATCAATTCTGCGACTTTGGCTGCGGCGCTTTCGGTAAAGATAATGGGTGCGGGCATTTCAGTGACGGCATTCATTTTTGGACTCCTGTAGAGATAAGCCAGCAAGATCGACGACTCTTGCAAAAAAGCGCGATGCGTTCCGGTCAATTGCGCCTGGAAACGCGCACATCTTCTTGGCGACATCGCCGCATTCCTTGCTGCTGAACGACGGTGGCGCCCCCGTTTTAAGATACATTAATAATACATGTTTTAGCGTTCGATGGCAGAGTTTCTTCATGCATTGAAATGCAGGTTCGGCGTAATTGATCAGGCAGAACAACAAGAAAAAGCAAGATAAACGCTTTGTAGTATGCAATATGATGCATATTAAAGCCAAAATTACTTGACAGTTTGCTTTGTGCATACCTACTATATGCACAATAATACATTTTGCGAATGGGCTTAAAAAGCCTGCCGCGTAGGCGGCAATTGATCAACTGTACCGACAGGAGCTCACGCGCGCTTCTCTTGTGTCCTATTTCGGGGGCGCCAGCGAATGCGCTAGCTTCGCCATCCAATCAGCATTCCTGTTACGGGAGCATCCCACGTGATTGAAGCTTTTATCTGTGACGCCATCCGCACCCCGTTCGGGCGCTACGGCGGCGCCTTATCCCCAGTGCGCGCCGATGACCTCGGCGCATTGCCGATCAAGGCGCTGATGGCGCGCAATCCACGCGTGAACTGGGCCGAGCTCGACGACGTACTTTACGGCTGCGCCAACCAGGCCGGCGAAGACAACCGTAACGTCGGCCGCATGGCGGCGCTGCTGGCCGGCCTGCCGGTCGAGGTGCCGGCCAGCACCATCAACCGTCTGTGCGGGTCGAGCATGGATGCGGTAGGCATCGCGGCGCGCAGCATCAGGGCCGGTGAAGCCGGGCTGGTGATCGCCGGCGGTGTGGAAAGCATGAGCCGCGCGCCGTT
>DHXL01000347.1 GCA_002415335.1 Oxalobacteraceae bacterium UBA5157 | reverse complement strand
GAAATCGCCTGCCCCACCGAGCAATCGGTGCGTGGCGCATCCATTCTGGTCTGGCAAATCGACGGCGCGGCTTCGGTCATGCCGTAACCGTTTTGCAGCACGGTACCGAACGTTTTTTCGAATTGCTGCTTCATCGCCAGCGTCAGCGGCGCGCCGCCCGATTGCGCGACGCGCAACTGCGGCGCGCGCAACGGTGTGCCGCTGCGCTCACTCCACTCGATCAGCTTGGCGTACATTGCAGGTGCGCCATGCATGACGGTGATGCCCTGCCCCGCCAATGCGCGTGCCAGCTCGCTCGCCTGATAACGCGGCACCAGGCACAGTTCGGCGCCGCTCATCAACGATGCGACCAGTAATGCGGATAAGCCGTACACGTGCGATAGCGGCAGTACGCCGTACACGATATCGGTCGGCACCAGTTCGCGCATCCTGCAGCTGTTGACGCCAATGAACAGCAAATTTGCATGCGTCAGCATGACGGCCTTCGGCGCGCCGGTCGTGCCGGATGTGTACACCATCGCCGCGACCTGTTTGGCGGCGTCTCGCTCCACCGGCTCGGCTGCAGTGGACTCGTTTAACGGACCCAGCAGCAGCTCGCCGATGCCGGGCCACACCACTGACTGTGCACCGCGCCCGCGTCCATGGACGTTCGCATCGGATGACGCCGCGCTGAAATACAGTGCGCGGCGCGCGCCGGAATGCGCCAGAAAGGTATCGATCTCGCGCGCCGATACGCGCGCATTCACGGTCGCCGACCACGCGTCGAGCCGGCTCACGGCCAGAATGCAGACCGCCATTGATACCGCATTTTCCGCAACCAGCAAGACCCGATCGCCGGCCCGCACACCGGCTTGCGTCAGGTGCCCGGCAACGGCATCGACGATCAGTCCCAGCTCGCCGTAAGAGATGGCTCGATCGGCGTCGGTCAGTGCAATGGAGTCCGCATGGGACTTCATCCAGGGTAAGAACGCCTCGTGTATGCGGCTTGGCGCATTCGGTAAATTCGCCGCTTGCGGCATGTCTGCTCCTTTGATGCATGATTCCGGCTTTCCAAAAAAACCAGCCAAACTTATTATCGATTGCGGCTAATTTTTCGGAAGCATTGAAAGCATTAAGCATCCGATATTGTCATAATCGGATCAGAAAATCAATTATTTTGGAATTAAGTTCTGCAATGCAGTATTCTATGAGGTCAAAACGAAACGCGATGAGCGCGCTGGACATAGTGAGCCGGAAATGATGTGTCGGCAATTTTCTTTTCTATATTCACTCTATGAATGATGTCAATTCGAGTTCACTTCCGATCGTCGCTTGACAGTCGCCGACAGAAGAAATACAGTTCCATTTCTAATTTTTTGATTCTGCCATGCAGAATAATGAGATTTTCTTTAGGAGAAGCAGCATGCAAGATGGAGCGCGACCAGCGGTCACTTCGACCGATCTGATGATCGGTGTAGTCGGATGCGGCGTGATGGGCCGCGGCATCGCACAAATCGCGGTGCTGGCCGGCGCCCACGTGTGCTTGTGCGACAGCCGCGCCGGCGCATCAAGCGCGGCACGTGACGACTTGCTCGCAACCTTCGGCAAGCTGATTGAAAAGGGCAAGCTGGATAAGGACCAGGCCGCGGCCGCGGCGGGCCGCTTGCAAGCTTGCTGCGACCTGAAACAACTCGCAGACTGCGATGTGATCATCGAAGCGATCATCGAAGATCTCGCTGCGAAAAAATCGCTATTCGGCACGCTTGAGGGCATCGTCAAGCCAAGCGCCATCCTCGCCACCAATACCTCGTCACTATCGGTCACCGCGATCGCCGCCGGCTTGCAGTATCCGGAGCGCGTGGCCGGCTTTCACTTCTTCAATCCGGTTCCGTTGATGAAAATCGTGGAGGCGATCGGTGGCTTGCTGACGGCGCCTGACATTACCGACTACATGATTGCGCTCGGCCAGCATTGGGGGCACACCGTGGTACGCGCCAAAGACACGCCAGGCTTCATCGTCAATCACGCCGGGCGCGGCTTCGGCACCGAAGGTTTGCGCCTGCTGGCCGAAGGCGTTGCCACGGTGCCGGCGCTGGACCAGATCCTGCGCGACACCGCCGGTTTCCGCCTGGGCCCATGCGAATTGATGGACATGACCGGTCTGGACGTATCGCATCCGGTAATGGAATCGATCTATCAGCAATACTATGAAGAACCGCGATTCCGGCCGCAGAACCTGACGCGTCAAATGTTGACCGCCGGTTTGCTCGGCAAAAAAACGGGGCGCGGTTTTTATTCCTACGGTGAAGACGGCAAGAAGGAAGCGGTCGCAGAA
The DNA here is from genome assembly GCA_002415335.1 of Oxalobacteraceae bacterium UBA5157. Taxonomy (GTDB): domain Bacteria; phylum Pseudomonadota; class Gammaproteobacteria; order Burkholderiales; family Burkholderiaceae_D; genus UBA5157. Next base: position 1,924 of record DHXL01000347.1, on the reverse strand, counting down.
GCGACACCTGCCGCCCGGGCGCCCGGCCCCATATGGCTGAGCCGTGCCCGCCCCGAGCTGGCGGCACGAATCGCCGCCATCGTCGACGCTGCCGGCTTCACGCTGGAAAGCGGCGACCGCCCAAGCACCGATGCGCTCTGCATCGTCACGCCGTTAGGCGACGACGCAACCACCTGCTGCATGCACGAAGGACTCGATGGCAAACGCACCGTCGGTGTCGAAACCCTGTTTGACCTTTCCCGCCGCCGCGTCGTCATGACGACCCCGGCTACCAGCAGCGAATATCTTGCCATGGCCTGCGGCCTGTTTGGCGGCCTGTCTGGCGCCGGCGGCCAGGCGGTCAGCGTGATACGCGACAGCGCGGGACTGGTGGCGCAACGCGTGGTCGCCCACATCATCAACATCGCCTGCGAAATCGCGCAGCAAGGCATCGCCGATCCACTCGACATCGACCGTGCGGTCAAATTGGGGCTAGGATATCCGCATGGACCTCTGGCCTGGGGTGACCAACTCGGCGCAACGACCGTCTTGACGATACTGAAAAACCTGGAACAGCAAACCGGCGATCCGCGCTACCGCCCCAGCCCGTGGCTGCAGCGGCGCGCCATGCTGGGACTGTCACTACACCACGAGGAGATTTGATTCCATGCTAGATGCTTATCTATATGACGGCTTGCGCACACCATTCGGCCGTCACGCCGGCGCGCTTGCAACCGTGCGCCCGGACGACCTCGTGGCCGAAGTCATGCGTGCGCTGGTCGCGCGTAATGCGTGGCCTGCGGACGCGATTGAAGATGTGATTCTTGGCTGTACCAACCAGGGCGGCGAAGACTCGCGCAACGTCGCGCGCAATGCCTTGCTCGCGGCCGGATTGCCGGTCACGGTACCGGGGCAAACCGTCAATCGCCTGTGTGCCAGCGGCCTGGCGGCCGTGATGGACGCCGCCCGCGCCATTACGGCCGGTGAAGGCGAGTTGTATCTGGCAGGCGGCGTCGAAAGCATGAGCCGCGCGCCGTTCGTCATGGCCAAATCGGAGTCCGCGTTCAGCCGCGACTTCAAGGTATTCGACAGCACCATCGGCGCCCGTTTTCCGAATCCGAAAGTCACTGCTGCGCATGGCGCGCATACGATGCCGGAGACCGGCGACAACGTCGCGCATGAATTCGGCGTCAGCCGCGACGACGCCGATGCCTTTGCGCTCGCATCGCAAACAAAATACGCCGCTGCGTTGAAGGCCGGTTTCTTTACCGATGAAATCCTGCCAGTCAGCGTGCCGACCGGACGCAAGACACCGCCCGTGATCGTCGCGGCCGACGAGCATCCGCGGCCCGAAACGACCGCAGAAAGTCTCGCCCGTTTGAAGCCGCTATTCGAAGGCGGCGTCGTGACCGCCGGCAATGCATCCGGCATCAACGATGGCGCAGCCGCGCTCTTGATCGGCAGCCGCGCCGCCGGTGAAAGAATCGGCAAGGCGCCGATGGTACGCATCCTGTCCGCCGCCGCCGCCGGTGTCGAACCGCGCATCATGGGCATCGGTCCGGTGTTTGCGATTCGCAAGGCATTGGCCCGCGCGAAGTTGACGCTGGCCGACATGGACGTGATCGAAATCAACGAAGCTTTCGCCAGCCAGGTGTTGGGCTGCCTGAAGCTGCTGGAAATCGGCTTCGCCGACGCCCGCGTCAATCCCAATGGCGGCGCGATCGCACTCGGCCATCCACTCGGCGCATCGGGCGCACGTCTTGCCTTGACCGCGAGTCGCGAATTGGCACGCCGTCAAGCGCGTTATGCGGTCGTTAGCCTGTGCATCGGCGTCGGCCAGGGTCTGGCCGTCGTGATTGAACGCGTCTAACGGAAAATAACAAGGAATCGAGATGAAACAAAAAGCACAATTCCACTGGGACGACCCGCTGCTGCTGGACCAGCA
>DHXL01000326.1:3664-3983 GCA_002415335.1 Oxalobacteraceae bacterium UBA5157 | reverse complement strand
CGCTCGGTGGTGGTGGTCTTGCCAGCGTCGATGTGGGCGCTGATACCGATGTTGCGGTAGCGTTCTATGGGGGTTTTTCGAGTCACGGCAGTTTCCTCGGATACGTTGGGTTACTTGGTCAAGCGGTCAGGCGATTTGCGAAATTTCTGGTGCAAATTCGACTATATGCCAATTCGGAAATGGAAACCGGTCGATATCGAAGCAACTTTCTATTGTGTCAAACGTAATTCTAAATTAGAATCATTCTCATTCAGATTTTTATTTGGCACAGGCATCGCGGGTCGCGTCAGAATTCGCGCCGTCTTGCTCAATTGAATCC
>DHXL01000326.1:0-3578 GCA_002415335.1 Oxalobacteraceae bacterium UBA5157 | reverse complement strand
CAATTGAATCCTTGCTTGCCGCACGCATACCAGTTGAATGCCCGAATTTCATCAGGCATCTCGGCCGGAAAATATGACCCGACTGCTTAACCGAACATGGATTTTCGATGACCGTTTTGCCCGATATTGCCTCGATCACGGACTCGCCCGCACGTCGTCTTTTCATGCTCTGGGCGTTTCTCGCGGCAGGATTGCTCGGCGGCTGCGGCGCAGGCTCCTCGACTGGCGCCGTAGCATCCCGTCCGACTGAGTTGAGTGCGGCTGCCACGCTGGGCGAAAAGATATTTCACGATCGAAGCCTGTCCGCGTCCGGCAATCAGTCTTGCGCGACTTGCCACGATCCCGATCATGCGCATGCCCAGAGCAATGACTTGCCGGTGCAAGCGGGCGGTGCGAATCTGGGGCAAGCCGGTTTTCGCGCAGTGCCGTCGCTGCGCTATCTGAATCTGACGCCAGCCTTCTTCTTTGCCTCGGATGGCACGCCGACCGGCGGCTTCGATCGCGACGGCCGGGCTGCAAGCCTGGCTGAACAGGCCCGGCGGCCATTCCTGGCGCCGCACGAAATGGCGAATGCCGGTCCTGCCGATGTCGTGCTGCGGGTGCAGCGCGCCGCCTATTCCGAAGAATTCCGCGCAGCGTTCGGGCCGGTTATTTTCGACGATGCGGAGGCCGCATTCGAGCGCATCGTGTTCGCATTACAGCAGTATCAGAGAGAAGACCCTGCGTTTCATTCGTACGATTCCAAGTACGATCAATTCCTCGCCGGACGCGTCCAACTGTCCGATGGCGAATTGCGCGGCTTGGCGTTGTTCAATGATCCCGCCAAGGGGAATTGCGCGGCTTGCCACACCAGTGCCAAAGGCGAGGATGGCGCGTCGCCGCTGTTTACCGATTTCAGTTTCGACAATATCGGCGTGCCGCGCAATCCGGCGATTGCCGCCACGGCCGATCCCGCGTATTTCGACCTCGGCTTGTGCGGTCCCGATCGCACCGATCTGATGAGCCGCAGCGATTTGTGCGGCCAGTTCAAGGTGCCCACCTTGCGCAATGTGGCGACACGCAAGGTATTTTTCCACAACGGCCGCTTCAACAACCTGCGCGACGTGCTGGGCTTTTACGTGCGGCGCGATACCGATCCGGAGCAATGGTATCCGGTCGGCGCCGACGGTGCCGTACAAAAATTCAACGACGTGCCTGACGCCTACCGCGTCAACGTGAATACCAGCGAAGCGCCGTATAACCGGCGCCCCGGCATGGCGCCGGCATTATCTTCCGACGAAATTGACGACGTGATTCGCTTCCTCGGCACGCTGAACGACGGCTACAAACTACCGCAGTAAATTTATCCCTAAAGAGAGCAATCACCATGAAAAAAATCAAACTAGTCCAAGCCATTCTCGCCACGCTGGTCGCCATGCCGATGGTGGCAATGGCCAGTGAAGCGGAGCTGATGCAAAGGCTCGACCAACTTGCCGCCGAACTGGATAAGGTCAAGGCGGAGCTTGCGGCGACCAGGCAAAAAACCGAAACTGTGGAAAAAAGGCAGGAGGCAGCGACCGCCGTCGCTGCGACCGCGACAGGCAGCGTGGAATCCGCTCCGGGCGGCCCGCAAACGGTGGTCAGCAGTTATGGTGAAATCAACTTCAACCGCCCGGTCCACGACGCCAGCCAATCACAAGCCGACGTGGCACGCGCGGTCATCGCCATCGAGCACCGGTTCGACGACAAGACCAAGATGGTGAGCGAGTTCGAATGGGAACATGCGGTGGCGTCGAAGGACGACAACGGTGAAGCGGAAGTCGAGCAACTGTACGTCGAACGCGAATTCAACCATGGCCTGCGCGCCAAGGCAGGCTTGTTCCTGATCCCGGCCGGGCTGCTCAACACGAATCACGAGCCGACCGCCTACTACGGCGTCGAACGCAACTTCGTCGAGACTGCCATCATCCCCTCGACCTGGCGCGAAGTCGGCCTCGGCTTGTCTTCGACTTTGGACAATGGTTTGTCATGGGATGTCGGCTTGACCACCGGCTTCGATTTGACCAAGTGGGATGCGACATCGGAAGAAGGGCGCGAGTCGCCATTGGGCAGCATTCACCAGGAAGGCCAGTTGGCCAAGTCGCGTAACCTGAGCGTCCATGGCGCACTTAACTGGCGCGGGGTACCGGGCCTGCTGCTGGGCGGCTCGGTATTTACCGGCAAGGTCGGCCACGCCACCGCCGGTTTCGCCGCGCCCGATTCGCGCCTGTCACTCTGGGACCTGCACGCACGCTATAACCCGGGTCGCTGGGATTTGTCGGCGGTGTACGCGCGCGGCACCATCAGCGATACGGACGCGCTGAATTTGACCTTCGTCGGCGAGCCGACGCCGGTACCGTCTTCGTTCGATGGCTGGTACGGTCAGGCTGCCTATCAGGCATGGAAGAGCGGCGACTACACGCTGACGCCGTTTATCCGTTATGAGCAGTTCAATACCGCGAAGAGTTACTCGACGGTTCCCGCCGGACTGGGCGCCGAAACCGGTCCGGACCAGAAAGTCGCCACGCTCGGCGCCAATTTGAGAGTGGGCGAGGGCGTCGTGCTCAAAGCGGATTATCAGAAGTTCAAGGAAGACAGCCCGCGTGATCGTGTTAACCTCGGGGTCGGTTACGCTTTTTAATTATCGAGGGACAGGGTGCGGCGAAATGCGCTCTGTCCCTACTCAAACAGATCGAGCCAGATCCACCTATATGAAACCGATTCATCTTGCGACGCTTGCGCTCGCCACTACCGCGAGTGCCGCTGCATTTGCGACCCAATATCTGACTGTGGAACAGGCGCAACGCGCGATGTTCCCCGATGCCAGCGCGTTTCGCGACGCGAGCCTGCAATTGTCGACCGAACAGATGCACCAGGTCGAGAAATTGGCAGGCCTTCCCGCGCGCTCGGTCAACTGGCGCGTGTTCGCTGCGCTGAAAGGCGATACGCCGCTCGGCTATATGATCCTGGACGACGTGATCGGCAAGTTCGAATTGATTTCCTACGCGGTCGCGGTCAATCCGGACGCAAGCATCAGGCAAGTCGAGATCCTGACCTACCGCGAGAGCCACGGATTTGAAGTCAGGAATGCGGCGTGGCGCAAGCAGTTTGCCGGCAAGTCGGTGCAAGCCGGATTGAGCGTGGGTGAAGGCATCGCCAACATCAGTGGCGCGACGCTGTCCTGTACCCATCTCACGGACGGCGTGCGGCGCATCGCCGCCGTTGCGCAAGTCGCATTAAGAAAATGAAGCGGCGCGCGCAACCCTGGTTGGGAACGCTGGTGGATATTACGATCGCCGATGCGCTTGAAGATGATGCATTGACTGCCTGCTTCAATGTTGCGTTTGCCCGGATTGCGGAGATCCATCAATTGATGAGTTTTCACGATCCCGCGAGCGATGTCTCGCGCATCAATGCCGCGCTGCCGGGAACATCGATCGAAGTGCACCTGCACACCTGCGAAGTGCTCCGCACTGCGCTGGACATGAAGGCCGCAAGCGACGGATTGTTCGATATCGGATGTGCCGGGCAACTGGTCGAATGGGGCTATCTGCCGCCTG
>DHXL01000409.1:7032-9313 GCA_002415335.1 Oxalobacteraceae bacterium UBA5157 | reverse complement strand
GCCGGCTTCGACCTTGCCCACCAAGTCGGCACCGACATCAGCGCCCTTGGTGAAGATGCCACCGCCCAGACGCGCGAAAATCGAGATCAGCGACGCGCCGAACGCCAAGCCGATCAAGGGCTTGATCACGTCATGCTGCGACATCGTATAACCGGCCGCGAGCGGCGCCGATGAAGTCAGTATCCAGTAGAAGATCGTTACGCCCATCAGGCCAAGGCCGACCACCAGCATGCCGGTAATCGCGCCACCCTTGAAAGCGACGTCGAGCGCCTCGTTCATGCCCTTGGTCGCGGCCTGTGCGGTGCGCACATTGGCGCGCACCGACACATTCATGCCGATGAAACCGCAAGCGCCGGACAACACCGCACCAACCAGGAAGCCCATCGCGGTCGTCCAGCCGAGACCGGGAAGGACACCGATGACCACAAACAGAACCACGCCCACCATCGCGATAGTGCGGTATTGCCGCGCTAGATAGGCCGCCGCACCGGTTTGAATGGCGGCTGCAATTTCTTGCATCCGTGGATTGCCGGGATCCTGTTTGAGAATCCAACTGCGAGACACCAACCCGTAGATGACGGCGACGATGCCGCACGCTACGGCGAACCACAATCCTGCTGCTGCCATATTAACTCCCCTGATTTATCACGATAAAGTTATAACCGCTAGGACATTCCGGAGAATGGTGGCAGCGTCCATCCTGCTGCACGATGCCCGCCATCGCCCTCTTCCGGATACCGCATACTGCAAAACTGTTCCACTACCTCATTATTTTTGGTTGAGCCGACATTGCACGCACGGTCGCGCTGCAAGGCGGCAATCCCACCCGGGAACATCGATCGCTGATTGCTGCAACATCGCAATAAAAAAAAGCGGACACATGGTCCGCTTTCAATTTAACCCGCCAGCGCCGCAAACGCGCTGTCACGAATCGTATCGACCGGTCCGACACCGGCGATCTTGCGATATTTCGGTGCGCCCGGCCGGCCCGACTCTGCCCATTTGGTGTAATAGTCGACCAGCACTTCGGTTTGCTCGTGATACACCGTCAGGCGCTTCTTGACAGTCTCTTCCTTGTCGTCGTCGCGTTGAATCAGTTCTTCACCGGTGGCGTCGTCCTTACCGTCAATTTTGGGAGGATTGAACTTGACATGGTAGGTGCGGCCGGAGCCGGGATGGACGCGGCGTCCGCTCATGCGTTCGATGATGGCGTCGTCCGGTACGTCGATTTCCAGCACGTAATCGATCGCCACGCCTGCATCCTTCATCGCATCCGCTTGCGGAATCGTGCGCGGAAAACCATCGAACAGATAGCCATTGGCGCAATCCGCTTGCGTCAGGCGATCCTTGACCAGACCGATGATGATGTCGTCCGATACCAGGCCGCCGGCATCCATTACTTTTTTTGCTGCCAGGCCCAACGCGGTGCCTGCCTTGACGGCCGCCCGCAGCATATCACCGGTCGAAATCTGCGGGATATTGTATTTTTCTTTGATGAACGTGGCTTGCGTGCCCTTACCGGCACCGGGCGCTCCTAAAAGGATGAGGCGCATGAAAATTTCCTAAACGAGGTTTGAATTCTGTTGCGGTGCCTGCCAGCGCAAACTGCACCATAAGGTATGTGTTGTACCACACGAACTTTGCATGAAACTTACCACGAATTTCCCCAAATCGGTGCATTGACACCGATTTCCACGCTTCATCGCGCGAAAAACTTTCTCACCCGCGCCAAATCCTCCGCCGTATCGACGCCCGCCGCGGGCGCCCTAGCCGCCACATGGACCGCGATCGGGAAGCCGTGCCACAGAACACGGAGCTGTTCCAGCGCTTCGATTTGCTCCAGCGGAGCCGGCTCAAGTGCCGGAAAAAGCTGCAAAAAAGCGTTGCGGTACGCATAAAGCCCGATATGGCGCAACGGCATGTAGGCGGCGGGCAGCAGCGCCGTCGAATGCGCAAAACCGTCGCGATGCCACGGGATCGCCGCCCGCGAAAAATACAACGCGCGGCCAGTCTTGTCCAGGACGACCTTCACTACGTTCGGATTGAAAACATCGGCGATCTCTTCGATCGCATGCGCCGCAGTCGCGACCGGCACGTCGGCGGTGATTTGCGCAGCGGTCGCGGCGATCAAGGCCGGATCGATCAATGGCTCGTCGCCCTGCACATTGACGACCGTCGCCTCGGCGGCCAAGCCGAGCGCGCGCGCGACCTCGGCAATTCGATCGGTGCCGGACGTATGGTCGGCGCGCGTCATCTGTACGCTGACGCCGTGCTCGCGGCA
>DHXL01000409.1:0-6848 GCA_002415335.1 Oxalobacteraceae bacterium UBA5157 | reverse complement strand
CTCGGCAAGCGCCTTGTTGGGCAGACGGGTGGACGCCAGGCGAGACGGAATAATGACGGTGAACGGCATCGTGAAGCGGCTCAGCTGCCGGACGGCGCCAGCGGCTCGGACACGCTCGGCGCGGCGGTCAAGTCACGCGCTTCGTCGGCCCACATGATCGGAATTCCGTCACGAATCGGGTAAGCGAGCTTGTCGCCCTTGCAGATCAGTTCCTGCGCTTTTTTATCGTATTCAAGTGGGCCTTTGCAGATCGGGCAAACCAGAATATCAAGCAGTCGTGTGTCCACGCAATTTCTCCACAATTTGTTCAGCCAGCGCACCATCGATGCGCGCCGTCACCGGCACGACCCACAAGCGCGGATCGTTTTTCAAGGTAGCGATCTGGCTACATTTTACTGCATCCTTCTCGGTGATCAGGATGATATCGGCCAGCACGCCGGCAAAGGGGTTGTCGGCAAAATCGTAATGGTCAGCCAGCGGCATTTCGTCTATCGTCAGGCCGGCGGCGCGCAACATGGCAAAGAAACGTGGCGGATTACCGATCCCGGCCGCCGCGACGATGCGACTTGCCGCGTGACCGGTGTCGGGCACCAGCAAGCCGGAAGTCAAGGCAAGGCGTTGCGAACGGTCGCCTAAACGCTCGGCTATCACGCCGACCAGCTCCATCTGGATTACATCGTGCGAGCCAGTGCCCAACACATCGCTCGGCGAGTGCGCCGCATTGACAACGGTAAAGTCGCGCCGACGCGACGCCGGTTCGCGCAGAGGTCCGGCCGGCAGCAGCCAGCCGTTGCCGACGCCGCGCGCGTCGAACAACACGATCTCGATATCACGCTGCATCGCATAATGTTGCAGGCCGTCGTCCGATACGATGACGTTCACGTCGGGATAGGCGGCCAGCAGCGCCTGCGCCGCCGCGACCCGATTGCGTCCCACCAGCACCGGGCACTGCGCACGGCGAGCGATCAGCAGCGGCTCGTCACCTACCTGCTGCGCGTTCGCATCGATATGCACCGCGCGCGGAACTGCACTATGCACGCCATAGCCGCGCGAAATTACGCCCGGCACGAAACCGGCCTGCCGCAGCGCCTCAACCAGCCAGATGGTCAACGGCGTCTTGCCGGTGCCGCCGACGAAGATATTGCCGACGACGATTACCGGCACCGCCAGACGCGTACTGCGCCGCCAGCCTGCCGCGTACAGTCCGCGACGCAGCGTGGCCAGCGCCCGGAACAACAGGGAGAGCGGCCATAGCAGGCACGCCACTATGCCGCGACGGGTCCAGCTGCGCGTTAAGAATGCTTCGAGGGTGGCGCGTTGAACAGGCACATCAATCCGGCCGCGATTGGGGCGTCATTTCTTGCCGCTCGCTTGCGCAGCGAACGTCACTTTTTCGAAACCGGCCAGGCGTGCCGCTTCCAGCACATTGATCACGGATTGGTGGGTAGTGGTGGCGTCGGCATTAATAATAATGACTGGATCCTTGGCGGATTCGCCTTTGCCGCTCGCCGCGTTTTTCAGTTCGGCAGCCAGGGCGTCCGCGTCGCTGGCCGAGACCTTCGTATTATTGATCGCATAATGGCCTTGCGCATCGACCCCGACATTGATTTCGAATGGCTGATCCATCGCCTTTTCGGCGTCGGCCGTCGGCAGCGTGATTTGCAGCGCGGTAAATTTGCTATAGGTCGTGGTGACCATCAAGAAAATCAGGATCACCAGCAACACGTCGATGAACGGGATCAGGTTGATTTCCGGATCTTCGCGGCCCTTGCCTCTGCGGAAGTTCATGGTAAGTCGCCTTCTATTGACGTGCGCCGTGCACGATGTCGACGAATTTCACCGCCTGCTGCTCCATGTCGATGATGAAGCTATCGACCAGCGCGCGGAAATGGCGATAGAACACGAGTGCCGGCATCGCGATGGCCAGGCCGAAACCGGTGTTGTACAAGGCGACCGAAATGCCGTGGGCCAATTGGGCCGGATTCGCGCCGGTCGCGCCCTGCGCACCGAAAATCTCGATCATGCCGACCACGGTGCCGAACAAGCCCATCAGTGGCGCCAGCGTCGCGATCGTACCGAGCGTCGTCAGGAAACGCTCCAGTTCATGCGCGGTGCCGCGCCCCGCTTCCTCGATCGCCTCCTTCATCGCGTCGCGCGGCGAGTTGACGTTGCGCAGACCCGCCGCCAGCACGCGACCGAGAGGCGAATTCTGTTCCAGCGTACCGATCACCGTCGCGTCGATTTTTCCGTTGTGATACACCCGAACCACCTCCTGCAGCAAATTCACCGGCAGGATACGGCTACGCCGCAGGTACAATATTCGTTCGATGATCAATGCCAATGCAATGACGGACGCGGTAAGCAATAGCCAGATCGGCCATCCCGCTGCTTGAATTATGGCGAGCAAGAAAAGCTCCTTATGAGTTAGGTTGTCTGGAGCCAGAATGTAACGCGTTGCGCGGCTGCGGGCAAGTGCAGTATCCACCGTGGCGTGCGATTGAATTCTCCACAATTTCTGTGGATAACTTTGTGAGTAACTCGGTTGATCGTACCAAAGTGCTTGATTCTAAAGCACTTTATCGTGCTGCACGGAAATCAGGCACATATCGTTTTCGTTTTAGAATCAGGCACTTAAGAAAAACGCAAATGTTTTCGCGCACTTTATGACGGCAACATGACAGCGCCGTGCGCCTGTGGACAGCTTTTACCTTGGAACACCGCATGAATATTGGCCTTAACATGGAAGATCCGGCGAGACTACCGCCAGTCTTGACAGTATCCAATTTAAATCAGGCAGTCGCTCGCATGCTGGAAAGAAACTTTCCGCTTGCATGGGTCTCCGGTGAAATCTCGAATTTCACACGCGCCACATCGGGCCATTGGTATTTCACGCTAAAGGATGACGCCGCCCAGGTGCGCGCAGTCATGTTCCGCGGCCGCGCCCAGTTTGCCGACTTCAATCCGCGCGAAGGCGACAGGGTCGAAGTGCGCGCACTGGTCACCTTGTACGCGCCGCGCGGCGATTACCAGCTCAACGTCGAAGCGATTCGACGCGCCGGCGTCGGCAATTTGTACGAAGCGTTCCTGCGCCTGAAAGAAAAACTCGAGGCAGAGGGTCTATTTGCGCCGGTGCGCAAACGCCGATTGCCGGTGTTCGCCCGAACCATCGGTATCGTCACCAGCCCGCAGGCAGCGGCATTGCGCGATATTCTGGCGACGCTGCACCGGCGCGCACCGCACGTGAGAATCATCCTGTATCCGACCCCAGTGCAAGGCGACGGCGCAGCGCTCAAGATCGCGCAAGCAATCGCCACCGCATCGGCGCGCGCCGAATGCGACGTCTTGCTGGTGTGCCGCGGCGGTGGCAGCATTGAAGATTTGTGGTCGTTTAATGAAGAAGTGGTCGCGCGCACGATCGCGGGTTGCGCGATGCCCGTGATCGTCGGAGTCGGCCACGAGACCGATTTCACGATCGCCGATTTCGTCGCCGACTTGCGCGCCCCGACGCCGACTGCCGCCGCCGAGCTGGCGGTGTTGCCGCGCACCGATTGGTTGGCGACGCTCAATGCGCAGGCCGGCGACCTGAGCAGAGCACTGAGGCGCCGCCTATCCGACACCGCGCAGACGCTCGACTCTTTGTCACGCAGACTGATCAGCCCGGCCGCGTATATTTCGAACGAGCGCTTGAAGTTGAACAGCATGCACGCGCGCCTGACGCATGCGACGCGCATCCCGCTGAACCAGTCGCGCTACGCGTTGATGCACCTGCAAATGCGCTGGGCTGCACAGTTGCCTTCCACTGCGCCATACCGCGCGCAACTGTCCGAACGTGCGCGCCGCGTGCATGCACGCATGATGAGCGCTACGGTGCAGCAGCGCCATTTACTGGCGTCACTCGCGTCGCAACTGGAACTGCTCAATCCGCAACGTACACTGGAACGCGGCTACGCGATCGTCGTCGATCAACGCGGCGAGATTGTGCGCAAGCCGCATCAAATCAAGGTTGGTCAGCAACTCGGCATCACATTCGCCGAAGGCGCGGCGCTAGTCGGCGTCGCGAGCGTGCAGGACACATTGAGCGGATTCTGAGGTCGCCGCCCAAGCACACACCACATAGCCAGAAAGGCCCCGATGAAAACCTACACTTTCATCGGCAGAATGACCATCTGTAAACCGTCAAAATGCAAGCGCCTCTGAATCGCCAGCGCGGCTTGGTTGTGCAGCAGGCGAGTGAACCAGTTGTCGTGCTCGAAAATCAGTTTGCTGGTGAAGAAGATCGAATTCGGATATTCCCTGCTGATCTCTTCGCACTGTTTGGTCACTTCGTTCACCACATCGGTACCGAAACCGAGATACGAGGTGGAAGCCATGCCGTGACTCTGGCAAAAATCGACAAAGAATTTGAGCGTCGCGTTCGCTTCCGCGCGCATCTGCTCGACCGCGCCCTCGCCACCGTAAGCGTGCGAATCGACCGTGCGTGCGTTGACGAAAATGAAGTTCTTGAAATGCCCCGGAAACATGCGCTGCACCCATAGCAATGCGTGCAAACCGCCGCCGCGCGAGGTACCGACGATGAACACGGCAGTCTGATCGTCCGGGTCCGGCTTCACCGCACCGCCATGCGGGCCGAACGGTTGATTGGCGAATACGCGATCGACTGAGTGGATCGCATCCTTGGTGTCGCTATAGTGATTCCGGATATGGACGCATAGTCCGGCGATTGCCGCGATGATCAATACGGTAACCCACCCACCTTCGGCAAATTTTTCGGCCAGCAGCACGAGCAGAATACCGGTACAGATTACGAAGCCAACCAGCGATAGGGAAAAGCGTCTTTTCCAGGATTTCTGAGTCTTGCGATTACGCCACCAATACAGGCATAGACCGAACAAGGAAATCGCAAACGTGAGAAACACCGAGATCGAGTACAGCACCACCAGCAAGGCCACGCTGCCGCGGGTCCAGAACAGGATTCCCAATGCCGCAGTCCCCAATACCAGGATACCGTTTTGGGTCACCAGCCGGGTCGACAGGTAACGAAATTTATGCGGCACCCAGGAATCGGCGGCCATATTCGACAACACCGCCGGGCCACCGAGAAAACCGGTATTGGCCGCAACAAACAACAGTCCGGCTTCAAAAGCCAGCACCACGACCAGCACCGCATGATTGGCCCACTCCCCGCCGAATCCAATGCTGGCAATGATTGCCTTGAAGGTCGACGCATTGAGCGTCTGGCCTTCGACCGGTTTTGCATGCCACAACAAATAGAGCAGGATAATGCCACCCGCAGTAAACGCGAGCGACAGCGCCATATAGAACATCGTCATTTTGCCGGTATGCACGCGCGGCTCCGCCAGGATGTTGACGTTGTTCGACACGGCTTCCAGGCCGGTGTAGGTGCCGCCGCCCTGTGAATACGCCAGCAACAGCATGCCGGCCACACTCGCCCAACCGATGTGCCCCGCCAATTCGGTCGTCTCGGCCAGCGTCCTCGGCACCAATGCAGGCAACGATGAGGCATGCGCGAAGATGCCATAAACGATCAGAATAAAGTGGGTGGCAACGAACCCGAGAAAAATCGGCAGCAGGATCTTGATTGCCTCTTTCATGCCGCGCAAATTAAGCACAATCAGCACGCCCATGACGAACATCTCGGTCCAGACTTTGTAGGGCTGGAAGCCCAATGGCAAAAGCGATGCCAGTGCCTCGACCCCGGCGGCGATTGAAATCGCGATCGTCAGCACGTAATCCAAAATGAGCGCGCAACCGGCGATCAATCCCATGTAAGGGCCGACCAGCTTGGTGGCAACGCGGTAACCGCCGCCGCCTGTCGGGAACAACTCAATCACCTGGTTGTATGCCAGCGCAATAATGAATACCGTTACGGCAGTCGCGATGGCCATATACAGGCCGAGATGGGTGTGTCCACCGAGCGCGCGGAAAGTCTCTTCCGGGCCGTAGGCAGATGAGGAGAGTCCGTCGGCGCCGAGCCCGACCCAGGCAATAAAGGCGACCAACGCCAACGAGTGACGGGTCTCACTGCCCATCGGATCAAGCGCCTTACCGAGTACAATTTCGCGAATTCTTGCGGTCTTCATTGTTTAATTTGGCACGTCGTTTACGCGGCTTAATTTTTACAGGTAGGCGATGATACGCCTTTAGATTACTGAGTGACAACGCTATCCCGCGTGCATGCTGTTGCGAGAAAGCCGCAAATCAGTGATAATAGCGCCTCGCGTCGCCGGGATGGCGGAATAGGTAGACGCACGGGACTCAAAATCCCGCGGTGGAAACATCGTGCCGGTTCGATTCCGGCTCCCGGCACCAATAGGATTGAAGAAATAGGTATAGAGGGGGATGCCCAATTATACCGATTTCGACCCCATCATTTGACCAGATTTGACCAGCCTGCGCGCCCCCTCTTCCTGAAATAAGACACCGCAAGTATTTTGGTATATTGCGGTATCTTCTAACGCTTGTTTCTTGTCCAGGCACTTGCTAAAGTGCGTCATGGTCAAGAGAAAGCAAGTCCAAGACGCTTATATACTCAGCACATTTTCTTTGTGTGCGACGGTATGTGCTGCTTGCTCGCTTATTTACTTGCGGTTCGTGGATGCCGACGTACTTATCCTCTTCGGCGCCTTCGTCATTTACCTCGCCGTCTACCTGTTTTCGTACAAGTCGCTTATACGTGCGCGTGCTCTTGCTCGTAAAATTTCAATTGAAGGCTCGATCATTGCCCCTCAAGTACCCCAAGTTGATCCGCTTTTCAGTAGCGTTTCTTTGCCAGCGTCCGAACGCCCTCCTCGTCCAATCCCCTACAACTAACCAAGCGCATCGCAAGA
>DHXL01000410.1:14127-14335 GCA_002415335.1 Oxalobacteraceae bacterium UBA5157 | reverse complement strand
GCTTATGCGTCGCTTATGCGGCCAGCAAGCCCGCCACTTTCAGCTCGCCGCCCAACGCTTCCACCAGCGCCGCGATCAGCTTGCTCAGCTCGCCGGTCATCAGCATCAAGTCGGAATCGAAGCGTTCGTCGTCGTTCTTGGTGGTCGCATCGTTTTCTTTCAGCACGTCGAGCGGCGCGATCCGTTTGATCGCCAGCGACTCGGTCAG
>DHXL01000410.1:11291-13833 GCA_002415335.1 Oxalobacteraceae bacterium UBA5157 | reverse complement strand
CGCACGTCTTCCGCTTCCAGCGTATGGCGCACGTAACGCACGGTTGCCTTGCTCTCGCCGGCGGCGCGCAACTCGGTATCCTGATCGACCGTGAAGCCGCCCGGCGCTTCGTCGGCCGCCAGCCAATCGGTCATCGCCGCCAGCGGCGAACGCTGCACGCGCAAGCTTTCAAACGGCAGTTTCGCGATCGATTTCAGCAACAGTTTGAACACTTCGTCGGCCTTGGCCGGACTCGCGGCGTCGACCACCAGCCAGCCGTTGACCGGATCGATCCAGGTCCAGGTATTGCGTTGAATGCTGAACGCGCGCGGCAACAATTCGTCGGCGACTTGTTCCTTGATTTCGCGCATCTGCTTGCGGCCCGGCTGGAAGCCCTGCTGCTCCTCGATCTCGGCCGCCTTGGCCTTGGCGACCTGGTTGATGACCGTGGCCGGCAGCAGCTTTTTTTCGGTGCCGAGCAACAGCAGCATCTGGCGGTTGATGGTGTGCACCAGCATGCCGTTATCTCGCGGCGAGACCCAGCCCTGGCTCTGCAAATCGAGGCTGGTGCATGGCGCGAACGCCTGCGGCGCCAACGCCGCTTCCAGTTGCTCCGGCGTCATGGTCCACGGTGCGGAAAGACGGTAAATCTGAAGGTTCTTGAACCACATGGCGATCCCTCGAAAAAAGGGTCCATTCTACACGCCGACCGTCAGCATTTTGACGACGATCTTGTAACCGTTGTTGCGTCCAGCCCCGCATGGGAATTCCGGCTTGCCCTGCGCGAAAGCGAAAGCAAGATCGCAGGCAAGTCGGCGTCCATTGCGCGATCGTCACTGAGCGCCAAACAAGAAATCGAGCTGCGTGAGCGCCTCTTCTTCCTCGAGGCGCACGCCGGCGCCGAGCAGGCGCACCGCTTGCCCGCCGCGCTGAAAACCGGTTTCCAGCAATTTTTGAAACTGCCCCGGCTCGATCGCCGAGCCGGGGCATTCGACCGTGGTCTTCCGGAAATCGGCGAACCGAATCTTGACGTATAGCTTGCGGATATTGCGCTCGGCATCGACCCGCCGCACGCGCGCCGCCAACTGCGCGACGAGTTCGGTCATCTGTTGCGCGCAGGCCGCCAGATCCGGCAAATCGGGGGTGTAGGTTTCTTCCACGCTGACCGATTTACGCTCACTGTCGGGGCACACTTCGCGGGCGTCGATGCCGCGGCACAAGTCGTACATCCGGCCGCCAAATTTTCCAAAATGGCGCTGCAAATCGACGCGCGTCCAGTCGCGCAAATCGGCGCAGGTATGGGCACCGAGCCGATTCAGTTTGGCGGCTGTAACCTTGCCGACTCCGTGCAACTTGCCGACCGGAAGCGCGGCGACGAAGGCATCGATTTCATGTGGCCGCACCACGAATTGGCCGTCCGGCTTGTTCCAGTCGCTGGCAATTTTCGCGATGAACTTGTTGGGCGCAATCCCGGCCGATGCGGTGATGCCGACGGTCTGCGCGATGCGGCTGCGGATCTCTTGTGCGATCAAGGTCGCGCTGCCGTTGCAGCGCGGCGCGTGCGTGACGTCGAGGTAAGCCTCGTCCAGCGACAACGGTTCAACCAGGTCTGTGTATTCGCGATAAATCGCCAGAATTTGGCGCGACGCGATGCGATATTTCTCCATCGCCGGGCGCAACACCACCAGGCCGGGACAGCGCTGCAGCGCCTGCGAGGTCGCCATCGCCGAATGCACGCCGAAGCGCCGCGCCTCATAGTTGCAGGTCGCGACCACGCCGCGCTGATCGGGGCGGCCGCCGACCGCGACCGGAAGAGTGCGCAACGCGGGATCGTCGCGCATTTCGACTGCTGCGTAAAAGCAGTCGCAATCGCAATGGATGATTTTTCGGGACGGCGGATTCAACGGGATCGGGTGGTGCTGTTCGGCGAAGGTTGGCCCCATTCTACCGGGCCGCGCGCACGCCTGCCGCGCAGAAATCTAGCCGCGCCGCCCTTGCGGCGGCTGTTGAAACAGGCTGTGCGGTACCAAAATTTTTTCCATCACCGCGACACTGCCGGAGGCCAGATCGACTTCCTGCTGCAGCCGCCATCCCAGCGTGTCGTAATAGCGGCGCGATCTGGGCGTATAGAGATAAAGCTTACGCAAGCCGAGCGCTCGCGCCTTGTTCTCAGCCGCGCGCAGCAGCTGCGCACCGACGCCGGCATTGCGGTACTGCGGCACCACGAACAATCCGGCCAGCCACGGCGAGCCGGTGAACTGATCAAGTTCCTTTTCCTTGAGCGCGACGGTGCCGATTACCTGGCCATCGACCACCGCGACCAGCGCCGTCGGGATGGCATCTCTTTGCAGCCAGCCGCCGATCCTGCGTTCGACATCGCCTTGTGTTTGGCTGCCGTACAGTTCACGCCATTCGGAATAGAACCAGCTTGAAATGGTCGGCAGCCAATGCGAAAAGTCCGCGATATCCCGAATCTCGACATTGTGCATAGTCCACCCGTATCCGAAGAAACCGCCCAGTAGTTGCCGCGCCGCCGACACGGCGCGGTTTCGAAGCGCGACAG
>DHXL01000410.1:10836-10979 GCA_002415335.1 Oxalobacteraceae bacterium UBA5157 | reverse complement strand
GCCGCGCGCTCTTCAATTTGTGCCATCGTCAAGTCTTCCTTATGGGTCGCGATCCACCATATGTGGCCGTAGGAATCTTCCAGATTACCGCCGCGATCGCCGTAAAACTGGTCTTCCACCGGCCGCGTCAGCGTCGCGCCGGC
>DHXL01000410.1:6522-10646 GCA_002415335.1 Oxalobacteraceae bacterium UBA5157 | reverse complement strand
TTGGTCGGATCGATATGGCGCAGCAATTCGGTCGCGCCAAACGCTTTCTTGTAGAACTCGAGCGCGGAAGCCGCGTCCTTGACCGTCAGGTACGGCGTGACGGAGTGGTGGCCATCGGGTATCGGTTTCACTTTGGTCGTCATTTGCATCTCCTTTTCAAGATATCCGCATTGCGCGGATTATGCACTGCCGCACCTTATTTGCGCGGCGCCAAGTCGGTCCAAAACACACTCAAAATCATCGGCAAATACCATTTTATGGCATTTCTTAAAACTCGCGGAAGCGCTCAACCAGGCGGTCAATTAGCCGGCCTTTTGCGGTTGCACGAGGATCCATGGCCGCACCACGATCGTCCACAACACCGCATCGGATTCCAGCCATGCGGCCGCTTGCTGGTCCGACACTTGGCCGAGCTTCTCCTGCGCCATCCAATTCGCAACCGCCGTCTTGTCGTCTTGTGTGACATGCAGCGCAACGTCTACCAGATCGAGTTCAGCGTTCACCGCGATCACGCTGCCGCCGGCGAAGTACACCAGCAAGTCCTTCCACCGCATACGCGCGGTTTCGCTGTTCAGCTTGTTGCGCAGCGATTCATTTGCTTCTTCGGGCGTCGTCATAGGTCGCGTGAAAGTGGCAAGGTGATTTGAACTAGACGGCCGGCGCGCTCATAGCTAGTAATGCGGCGGCTTTTCATCGGCCGGCCGGCTGTCGCTATCGCTGCTCGACATGTCCCTGGTGCGGCGCGCCAGCGCGGCGCACAGCGCTGCCAATTCGTCTATCTTTTTTTGCTGCTGGTAGACCACCTGGTTCAAGGATTCGACCAGATCTTCCTGGCGCGCGAGCTTTATTTCGATGTCGATGATGCGGTCTTCGTTCATGGTGTCGGTTCTTCACGGTGAGAATCTGTCAGGCTCCCCTGCGTGCAATCGCTCATTGCATTTGCGTCGAGCGGTCGTCACAGCCGGCGGCGCTCATTCGCTATCGGTCGCGCGCCGCTGCTGATTGAGGCGCTCCATCTGTGCAACGTCGCCGCCGCCACGTTGACTACTACGATTGCGATCGGATTGCACTTTGAGGTCGCCGCACAGCGCACGCTTGCGCACCGCCGCAGTCCGATTGGCGCGCGCCGCATTGTCGGCGCGCCGCGCCGCCTCGGCGCCGCTGTCGTCGGCCTTGCGCGGCATATCGGTTGATGGTGCAGATGGTGCGTTACCAGCGCCGCCCAGCATTGTCGCGGCCAAGGCGGATTTCTCCTTTTCCTGCACGCAATCCGTTTCGATCGCGGCGCGCACTGCGGAAGACGTGCCCCTGATCGCATACACGTCCACAATCAACTTTCTTTGCTCGCCGCTCCCGGCCGCAGCCTGTAACTGGTCCTGCAGCGCACCGGCTCCGCGCGACCAAACTATTTTCTGTGCATCGTTGCCACGACGCGCGCAACTCGCATCGACCACCGATTTGCCAGTCGCATGCGGTGCCTCGCTGTTGCCGATTACCTTGCCTTGCTGACCATTGTCGCAGGGCCGGTCCTGATAGGTCTTGCCGCAACGGTACATCGTCTGCGCCTGCGCCGGCGCGCAAAACGCGCTAGCGGCCAGGAGTGCCGCGAAGACAGAATAGCTTGTGCTGCATGGTCGTGGTCGCTCCGTGATAGGCATGCCTTTCCAGTAGCGGCGGCTTTATGCGAAACAGCGTGCCGACAGTACGCTGTTTCGCAAATGATCTGGCAGACGCTGAACCGCCGTATTCTCGCACATCTGTCAATTCGATCCTGCGTGACGCACATGCCTGCATTATCATGAACTAAGGCGCATGAATAAAGGCGCATGAGCAAGCATCCCGCATAATCGTGGCGATCAATACATCCCAATTTCTGTCTAGAGGTTTTCCATGAGATCGACCAGAGCCAGCGCAGCGATCGCGCGCCTGAATGCGCGCGACGGCGACCACAGTTATTCGATGGGGATCACCGGCAGCGGGCTTTTTTATTTGCTGCGCGCTGCATCGGAAGGGTCGCCGGAACGGATCGGCGACGATCTCCCGCTCGATGAGTTCGTCCGGTTCGTCAATCAAACCGGACCGCAGCAGAAAGTGCGCGTCAGTAAATTGGATGTGGCGTTTGAGAAGCAGTTGCAGCGCAAGAAGGACGCCGAATAAGCGGGATAAGCACTCAAGCCGCTTTCGGCTTTTGCAGCAGCGCCTTCAAATTAGCCAACCGATTCTGCGGCGTAATCGTCTCTTCCGCGGTCGGTACCGCATTGCCCTCGTCCAGCTTCATTTCCTTGATGAATCTGGACTCATCGCAATGCACGTTCTCGCGCGCCCGCTTGCGCTTCTTGCACCAGCTCACATGCAGACTGCGCTGCGCGCGCGTGATACCGACGTACATCAGGCGCCGCTCTTCTTCGATGCGCGCGCCGAGCGTGTCGAGCGGCGCATCGGGGTCGCCCTTGTGCGGCAGGATGCCTTCTTCCACGCCGACCAGGAACACATGCGGAAACTCCAGTCCCTTCGATGCGTGCAAGGTCGACATGCGCACCGCGTCCGGCTCTTCGTCGCGGCCTTCCAGCATGGTCATCAATGCGACCATCTGGGTCAGTTCCAGCAGGCTCTTTTCAGGGTCGGTGCCGTCCTTGCCGCCGGTGCCCTTCTGTTTCAGCCAAGTGGTGAAGTCGAGCACGTTTTGCCATTTGCTCTGCGCCTGACGGTCGTCGAAGGCGTCGTACAGGTAGGCCTCGTAATTGATCTCTTTCATCATGTCGTCCAGCACTTGCGCGGCGTTGTCGCCGCTGCCGGCTTTGCCGACCCGCGTGGCGCGCGCTTCGAGCTGGTTGATGAACGTGCAAAATTCGCGCAGCGGCGTCAGCTGGCGGTCGGCCAGCTTGGCTTCGATGCCACCCTTGAACACGGCTTCGAACAGCGAACATTGCCATTGCCCGGCATAGGCGCCGAGCACTTCCAGCGTCGATTGACCGACGCCGCGCTTGGGCGTGGTGACCGCGCGGATGAAGGCCGGGTCGTCGTCCTGGTTGGCGATCAGGCGCAGGTAGCTGATCAAATCCTTGATCTCGGCCCGATCGAAGAAGCTTTGCCCGCCGGAGATCGTGTACGGAATGCGCTCCTTGCGCAGCGCCTGTTCGATTACGCGCGACTGGTGGTTGCCGCGATACAGGATCGCATAATCGGAAAATTTCGCGCGCCGCTCGAAGCGGTGCGCCGACACCATGATCGCGATTTGCTCGGCTTCCTGATCGTCGTCCTGCATGCCCATCACCTTGATCGGGTCGCCCAGGCCGTGCTCCGACCACAGCGATTTTTCGAACAGTTTCGGGTTGTTGGCGATCACCGCGTTGGCGGCTTGCAGAATCCGCGTGGTGGAGCGGTAGTTCTGCTCCAGCTTGATGACTTTCAGATCGGGAAAATCGACTTGCAGCTGCTTCAGGTTTTCGATGGTGGCGCCGCGCCATGCATAGATCGCCTGGTCGTCGTCGCCCACCGCGGTGAACATCGGCTTCTTGCCGAGGCCGGTGACCAGCAGCTTGACCAGCTCGTACTGGCAGGTGTTGGTGTCCTGGTATTCGTCGACCAGCAGGTAGCGCAAGCGGCGCTGCCATTTGTCGCGCACCGCTTCCTTGTCGCGGAAGAGTTCGACCGGCAGCCGGATCAAATCGTCGAAGTCGACCGCTTGATAGGCCGACAGCGTCGCGACGTAGTTGCGGTAGATGCGCGCGGCTTGCGCCTCGTCTTCGGTGACGGCGTTTTTGAGCGCGGCGTCGGGATCGACCAGGCCGTTCTTCCACAGCGACATCGCGCCCTGGATGCGCCGGATCAGTTGCTTGTCCGTGGTGATCGCCAAGTCCTGCACCAGCGAGAAGCAATCGTCGCTGTCCATGATCGAGAAGCGGTCCTTCAGGCCCAGTTCCTTCGCTTCCTGGCGCAGGATCTTGACGCCGAGCGAGTGGAACGTGCTGACGGTGAGGTTCTTTGCCTGTTTCGGATCCTTCAGCAGCTTGGCGATCCGTTCCTGCATCTCGGCCGCTGCCTTGTTGGTGAAAGTGAGCGCCGCGATGTGCTTCGATTCATAGCCGCAGTCTTCGATCAGATGCGCGATTTTTTGCGTGATC
>DHXL01000410.1:4128-6259 GCA_002415335.1 Oxalobacteraceae bacterium UBA5157 | reverse complement strand
GAGTTGACATGCGGGCAAGCCGGAAGATTGCAGGGCAGAGTTAAGCGTAGCGGTACCTTGTCCACGACATAACTGAAGAATTGCGCGACAGAGTGAAGCGTAGCGGTACTCTGTCCTTAACATTACGGAACGCACGGCATTGTATCATTCACGCCTAGTCCAATTTCAATTTACCAGCGGAGGTATGGCTCATGGATCAGCAATTTGAAGATGGCTTGCGGGTGCGCAAACAGGTAATGGGCGAGCCGTTCGTCGACAGGGCGTTTGCCGGCGTCGATGAGTTCACCCGGCCGCTGCAGGAGTACATCACGCGCAACGCATGGGGCACCGTGTGGTGCCGCGACGGCCTGGATTTGAAGACCCGCAGCCTGATCACGCTGTCGATGCTGACCGCGCTCGGCCGCACCCAGGAATTGAAAGGGCATGTGCGCGGCGCGCTGAACAATGGCGTGACCGTTGAAGAAATCCGTGAAGTATTGCTGCATGCGACCGTGTATTGCGGCGTGCCGCTGGCAGTCGATGCGTTCCGCGCTGCGCAGGAAGTGTTGCAGGAAGCCGCGCGGGATACGGCGGGCTAGTTGACTCCGGCGAGTTGCTGGTTCTGCAGGTTCCATCGCTGGGCGTCGCTGCGCGCCTGCCCCATTTCGCGGCGGCGGATGGCGGCGGCGCGCCCCTCGCGCTTTTGTTTTTCAACGCGCGCCGTTTCGTCGGCCAGCGCGCGCGCATCGAGCTGATCGGGCGTGCCGGCCGCGGCGGCCTCCACGTGCGATGTCACATGAACTTTGGCTTGCTGGACTTTGAAGAGGTAGCTGCCGCTTCCGAGCAGCAATGCGATGACCAGCATCACCGAAGCCCGCGGTGATCCGCCGGTGCCGGCGCGTGCGTATCGCAGCTCGGCGCTTTCCCGCAGTTTGTGATCGTATGCCTGACGCCGCGTAGGCGAGGACAGCAGCAGATAGGCTTCGCGGATCGTTCGCATCTGCAGCGTCTCCAGGTCCGGCTGACCGGTGCCCTTGTTGGCCAGGTAGGCATCGAGGCAGCGCCGGTAGCCGCGCTCGATGTCGACGTGGGCCGCGTTAGGTTCGACGCCCAGTAACTCGTAAAGTGTTTTCATCTCTATTGTGCTTTCGTTATCCCTGAAGCACTTTATATAGAAAACCTGGCAAGCCAACAATCCCGCGTTTATGGGATGGCGCACTCGACGAACCGGCAAGGCCGCGCAGCTGCGCGGTCTCGCGCTTTACTTGGTCCGCTTTTTTTGTTTGTTGCTGCTTGCATTATTTTGCGGATGGTCGGGTTTGTAATCGCCGATGACGTTTTTCAGCGGGCAGACCTTGAATGCTGGACATTGCTTGCAACTGGCCACGATGGCGATCGGACATAGGGTCATCTCATTGCTCCTTGCTGATGGATAGGAATTGCTCCAGTCGAGAGAATGGCATACTCGCGGGCGCGGTGTCGCCTGTTTCCGATTTGCATGCCCGCACGCAATGGCGATTTCGGCACCCGTCCGCTGTTTTACGCATGGGTACGCCCGAGCGGTATTACACTTTATGTTTTCAATGAATGTGCTTCGACATGAAATTTAGCCACCTTATCGTGATTAACGATCCGCTTAGCCCATTGATCGAGCCGCTGACGTGCGATCAATTGTGGCAAGGGCTCGTGCTGCGGGCGGAAGAGCCGATGCGCTTCGTGCCCCACCTCGACCAGTGCGTGTTGCTGGACCGCTCAGGCGACTCCTTGCAGCGCGAATTGCGCTATGGGACGCTGGTGGTGCGCGACGAGGTGAAGTTTTCCCCTCGGCATGAAGTGCGTTACGAGGTCCCGGCGCAACAGGATATTCCGGCATCCAGCCTGACGATGTCGATCGGCGAACCGCAGGAAGGTTTGCTGGTGGTGCGCTTCGATTACGAGGACGCTACGCCCGATCTGGCGAATTCGATGGATGCGTTCTATAACGAATTTCGGCGCTCGGCCTACCAGGAATCCGACATCGATACGATTCGCATCATTCGCCAGCTGGCGGACGAAGGGCGTTTCGATCCGCTCTAGCGCCGGGAATAGTGCGACGCGCTGTTACCGGCCGCGTCTCGGCGGGATTGAGGGAAGCGGCGATCCTAACGCGCCG
>DHXL01000410.1:0-4033 GCA_002415335.1 Oxalobacteraceae bacterium UBA5157 | reverse complement strand
CTGGCGAATTCGATGGATGCGTTTTACAACGAATTTCGGCGCTCGGCCTACCAGGAATCCGACATCGATACGATTCGCATCATCCGCCAGCTGGCGGACGAAGGGCGTTTCGACCCGCTCTAGCGCCGGGAATGGCGCGACGCGCTGTTACCCGCCGCGTCTCGGCCGGATAGAAAGAAGCGGCGATCCTAACGCGCCGCCTGGCACTGCCGCAGTTCGCACTTGGCAAGGAATACCCGGCCGTTGTTGCAGTTCATGCGATACATCTCGCGCGGACCCTTGCCGGTGACCAGGCCGGCCCCGGCGCCGCCTTCGCAACCGTATCGCCTGGCAAGCCGTTCAACCGTGATGGATGACACGCCGGGGCGGAATGCGACTCTCTGGATCAACACCTTGTTGCCGCTACCATCATCGATACTGAGTTGATCGGCGCGCTGCGCTGGACTAACCGGCGCATGCGTGACGGCATGCTCAAGGTCTGCATGTCCTGGATTGGACGAGCCTGCCGAGGCATTGCGCATGCCGCTGGCGCAAGCCGACATCAGAAATGTGCTTGCGATCGCGATCAGTACTTTCGGCATTCTTTTCATGATTGTCCCTCCTGCTGGAATTGGGGTTTTTGTCGCGCTGGGAGCCACGGGCGCGATGCCGGAATCAGGCCGCCCCTAAGAAAACGCAATGTTGGGGATTAGACAAATTCTCACATGCGCCATCCTAGGCGAGCCTGGCCCCGCTTGTCCATGAAAATTGGTGTAAGCCGGGAATTTGTTACCACCTGAGGACTAGATATCGACCGGATCGACTTCGAGCGACCAGCGCGCCCTGGTTTTGGTTGCGCGCAACACCATGATCCAGCGCTTGAGAAAAGCCTGCAATGCCGGCCGCGACGCGGATTCGACCAGCAGTTGCGCGCGGTCGACATTGGCGACCCGCGTCATGGTCATCGGAATCGGATCGTTGATCGTGATGCCGGGATGCGCCAGGCACGTGGCGGCAAACTGCAGGAAATCGAGGCCCGTTTTCAATTCCTTCGCCTCGGCGCGCAGCAAGGCCTGGTAGATGAAAGGCGGCAAGGCGGCTTGCTGGCGCTCGGCCAACAGCGCACTCGCGAAGCGATCGTAGTCGTGCGCCATCACGGCGGCATACAGCGGGTGCTGCGGATAGCGCGTCTGGATCAGCACTTCGCTGGGGCTACCGCCTTCTTTCCGCGCGACCCGTCCGGCTCTTCCGGCGACTTGCATCAGCTGCGCGAACAGCCTTTCACCGGCGCGGTAGTCCTGCGAGAACAAGGCGGTATCGGGGTTGATGACACCAACCAGGGTCAGGTTTTGGAAGTCATGGCCCTTGGCCACCATCTGGGTGCCGATCAGAATGTCGATTTCGCCGCGGTGTACCGTGGCGAACGCGGCCTGCGCGCTGCCTTTGCGGCGGGTCGAATCGGCATCGATGCGCGTGATGCGCGCCTCCGGAAAAATGTTTGTCAAGCTCTCTTCTATCCGCTGCGTGCCGCGCCCGAGCGGCTGGATGTCGATATTGCCGCAGGTCGGGCAGGCGCGCGGGACGCGGTGTTCCAGTCCGCAGTGGTGGCAACGCAGCCGGCGATCCGGCTTGTGCAACACCATGAAGGCGGTGCATCGTGTGCAATTGCTGATCCAGCCGCAGGCATCACACGCGATGACCGGCGCATAGCCGCGCCGGTTGAGGAATAATAGTGATTGCTCACCGCGCTCCAGCCTCAGCTTCAGCGCGGAAATCAAGAATGATGTGATGCCTTCAGTCGGCTTGTCGCGCTCCATGTCGATCAGGCGCACCGTCGGCAAGACCGCGTCCTTGACGGCGCGCTCGCGCAGTTCCAGCTTGCGGTAACGGCCCGATTGCGCATGCTGCCAGGTTTCCAGCGACGGCGTGGCCGAGCCTAGCACGATTGGAATCCCGAGCTGGTGCGCGCGCCACACGGCGAGATCGCGCGCCGAATAGCGCAAACCCTCCTGTTGCTTGTAGGAAGGGTCGTGCTCCTCGTCGATGATGATCAAGCGCAGGTGCGGCAGAGAGGCCAGGATTGCCAGCCGGGTGCCGAGCACGATGCGCGCTTGGCCGAGATGGGCGGCTAGCCAGTGCGTCAGCCGCTCGCCTTCCGCCAAGCCGCTGTGCAGCGTGACAACCGCGAGGCCGGGGAAGCGCGCACGCACGTTGCCCTCCAGTTGCGGCGTCAGGTTGATTTCCGGCACCAGAATCAGGATTTGCGCGGGATTCGGCTGAGCGCCATGCTGCGCCAGCAACTGGGCCGCGGCTTGCAGATACACTTCGGTCTTGCCGCTGCCGGTCACGCCATACAGCAAACTTGGCGAGAACCCGACGCCGTCGGCAATCGCGTCGGCGGCAGCCTGTTGCGCCGCGTTCAGGATGGGCACGGCGGCCGGCGTGGCGTCGTGCCCGGGCAAGGCCTTTCCCAGCTTCTTCAGCGCGCGATCGAGCGACGTCGTCTTGGAGGCTCGCAGGTTCTTCGGCAAGCCGGGCACCATGACCTCGCCCAACGGCCGTTGGTAATAATCGGCGGCGAACGCGCACAGAGCCAGCCAGGTATCCGACAGAGGTGCCAATTGCGCGCGCACCGCCAGCACATCCTTCAGCTTGTCGAGCGGAACCTCGGTTTTTTCGGCCAGCGCGACGATCACGCCGGCCACCTCGCGCCGTCCGAACGGGACCAGCGCCAGCTGGCCGACCAGCGGCAAGCTCGCTCCCGGCGCACCGGTCCACCGGTAGTCAAAGCAGAAATCGAGCGGCGTATCGAGCGCGATCTGGAGAATGCATTGTTCCACGAGTTTAATGTGATGGATGAAGAAATTGGCTAACTAGCGGTTTCATAAGTGCTTTTTAAACTGTCCACAAAGTCTGTGGATAACTTTGTGGATAAATTCGATCAGATGCCCGCGAAGCGAGCGTTTATGCGGATATTGCCAAATTGCCCAAACGAAGAGCAAAAAATAATGTCTTTAAAATCAATCACTTAAAAAGTCTCGCATGACGGAAATAATAATTATCGTTGAATATAATTGCTGCTCCGCACCAATTCAATTTGTGAATAAGTCGCTTGCGCGAACCGGCATAAAGTGATTGTGCGATTCCTTAACGCGTCCGCAAAACCATTTTCGTGCGATGCCAGAGATATCTGAATAGCAACGATAATCTCGGATAAAGTCAAGGCCCGAAATGGTTGATAAAAATGCACAGGTTCTCGTTTTAACTTAATGTAAAACGTGAGGAAATCGTTTAACTATCGGTTTCGTAAGCACTTTTTGAACTATCCACAAAGACTGTGGATAACTTTGTGGACAAGTGCCCCTTGACAACCCCCATCGCTAGACTCCATGCGCGTTTCGACAAAGTGCCGAAACGAAATGCAGAAAATAACTCTTTTAAAATCAATGACTTGAAAAAACCACTTTCGTCGGAAAAAAAGCCAAACTTAAATATTTCACGTCATTTAACAAAGCCATATTTTGTGAATAAGTGCCAGGAATGATCTTCGTGCGCAATCGATTTCCGGGTCGGGAGCGGCAGGCCAGTTTCGCGAGAGGACTATGTTTCGCTTTGTCTGGAATTGCCATAAGTATCGGTTTTATAAGCATTTTTCAAACTATCCACAAAAGCTGTGGATAACTTTGTGGATAAATCTTCCCTTACAGCCGGAAATACCATATTTCATGCGGGTCTCGGTAAAATGCTGAAATGCAAAGCAAGAAATAAAACCTTAAAAATCAATGACTTGAAAACAGCCGCGCCAGTCATGAATCGAATACGTTTGATCCCTTGATATTGATTTGCAGAAATTTATTCCTGTGAATAAGCCCCGAACCGCCCATAAACGGTCCACCTCCGTAAACGGCAATAATGGCGAACTCGCACGCGATCCTTTTCCGGCCATCGCGATGTATCGCCATCCGAGGATTTGGCGTGATCCCTTCTAATGGCCCGCCTGGTGCAGGGGACGGCTCAGTTCATGCACGGATTCAACCAATACCGCCACCGACTC
>DHXL01000127.1 GCA_002415335.1 Oxalobacteraceae bacterium UBA5157 | reverse complement strand
GCCCACATGTAGACTGTGGTGCCTTGCAGTTTGATGTCGTTCATTGCGAACGAACCGAACGAAGCGGCGCTGTTGCCCATCGTGATGCCGGCAACCGTTACGTTCAGGGCGTGATTGGCGGCAATATCAATCTGTGGAATTGCGATCTGGACGACGTCACCAGTTGGCACAAACCCGGCTAGGCCCGAGCCGGTACCCATAACGCCAAGTGTTCCGGCTGGATTTGCTGCGGAAGCAGCGGTCATGAATGTTGCATTATCGATGATATCGAGAGTCGCGGCGACCGAACCGTTGATGCCGATATTGTTGAAGCTGACCGAACCGCCGCCAGCGCCAGTGTCGGTATAGACGAACGAACCGATGTTGATATGCAGATCAGCAGCGATCGATACGCCGTCTTGACCGGTGACCTGGCTCAGGTCAGCGTCCTGGATTGGGGTCATGGCCGAAGCGGACAGAGCGAGTGCGGACAGAGCGGCGGCGATAACAGTTTTTGCGATCAGTTTCATGGTTAAGTCTCCAAAAATTGGTGAGGGAATGTTTTTCAATCGGGTTCTTGCTGCAATTACCGTAAGACGCTTGCCCCCTATTCCTTGTGGGAACGCGGCGCGGTGATTAACCATTACTACCGGCAACCCCCTGGTCGCTTCGAGTTCTTCGTCTTGTAGCGCTTAACATTGTTTAAATATTAAGTGACTTAATCTTAAGTTAATAATTCGCGCCGGCGAGTTATTCGTGCTGACCTGCGAAGCCAAATCCTTGGCTTCGTGAGCCAGCCGGGTTCGAAAGCGAAAAAAACAGCGAAATGACGCAGCGCGTCATGCGATCCGCCGCGTAAAACGACCCCGGATTTCGCGCGAGACGCGGCCACAGCGGAGTAATCATGTCTGCGCGCCACGATGGCGCATTGCGCTTCCGCGCTGAGATTGACGAACGTCAAATCGACCGGAATTAGAGGACAGACTCTATTGTATTTGCGGCAATTTGATGCAAACTTCAGCTTCTTTCGGACAACTTACCAAGTTGCTCAATATCGGCAAATTCCAGGACCACTGTCATTTCTTGCCTGCCCGGGCTTTCATCCCAACCTGGTGCAAGCGCTCTGCATGTGCCACGAACTGTATCTAGCATAAGAAGTACCGCCCATCCTTTCGCACAACGCCGATTTATCCTGCAATGTGATTGGGCCTGTTGACTGCAGCGGCTTTGTACTAGCGCCACAAGAGCGTGCCCGCGATGCGGTAATCTTGTCTGCACCTATTGGGGGAGTTTGTTGATGTCAACGATGCCGGACGATACGCGCGAAAAGCTGACCATACTGCGGTCGCCGCCATCCAAACTCAGGCCGCCTGTGATCGGCACGCCGTTCGTGCCGCGCGACCGCCTGATCGAGCGCATCCGGCAGACGCCGGGCGCCAAGCTGACCTGGGTGCAGGCACCGGCCGGATTCGGCAAGACCACCTTGTTGCGACATATCTATGACGCGTTCAGCGCGGACGGTTGCGCGATGGCGTGGCTGGCGCTCGACGCCGGCGACAATGATCTGGACCGGTTCATGACCTGTCTCGGCCAGGCGTTCAAGCAACTCAACCAGCCGTCGTCGCACCGGCCCGACATTGTGCCGGCGCGCGGATTGTCGCGCCGCCATGACGATGGCACCTTTGAATTGGCGCATGCCGTTGCCACCACGCGCCTGCCGTTCATGCTGATCCTCGATGACTTCGAGCACTTGCACAACCCGGCAGCGCTCTCGGTGGTGCAGCAACTGGTCGAAATGCTGGGGCCGCAGCAGAAGATCGTGGTCGGCTCACGCGAGACGCCGAACATCTCCGTCGGCCGCCTGCGCGCACGCCAGCAATTGCTCGAAATCGACGCGGCGCAACTGCGGTTCAGCGTCGATGAAACCACTGCATTCCTGTGCGAGAAGCGCAGCCTGAAACTCGATAAGCAAGATGTCGAGCGCTTGCACCAAATCACCGGCGGCTGGCCGGCGGCCCTCTGGCTATCCTCGCTGGCGCTGGAAAACAACGATGATCCGAAGCGCTATATCCGGACCTTCTCCGGCTCCAACACGGTGCTGGCGTCCTATCTTGCCGAAGACGTGTTGTCGCATCGGCCGAAACACTTGCAGGATTTCATTCTTCACACCAGCATCCTGCAAAAGTTCTGCGCCGACAGTTGCAACGCCGTCACCGGCCGCGACGACAGCCGCGAATTACTGCAGGAGATCGAGCGCTCCAACATGTTCATGACCGCGCTGGACGAACAGCGCGTCTGGTTCAGCTACCATCCGCTGTTCGCCGATTTCCTGCGCACGCAGCTGGAACGCCAGTACCCCGGCCTCGCCTCGTCATTGCACCGGCGCGCGGCGACCTGGTATGTCGCGCAGGAACGCCCAACCCACGCGATCGATCATGCGATCGCTTCGGGCGACATGCAACTGGTCCTGCGCTTACTCAGCCAGAATGCCGAATCATTGTTCCTGCAAGGCCGCGTCCGATTGCTCGCGCGCTGGTTCGACATGCTGGATCGCACCAGCCTGGCCGAACATCCGAAACTGATCTCGGTCTACGCCTGGGTCCTGATCCACATCAATCGCAGCGCCGAAGCCTTGATGCTGCTGGAAACCGTGACCAACGTCGATGGCGCGCTGCCGATTTCACACCCGGCTTATCACGTGCTCAGAACCTTCAGCCTAGTCATGCTGGACCGGATCGAGCA
>DHXL01000167.1:5712-18921 GCA_002415335.1 Oxalobacteraceae bacterium UBA5157 | reverse complement strand
CCGGGACGGTGGCACCGGTCCATTTTCATCACTCTCAATCACTGCTGCACCGACGGGCGTCAGGAAGAGGAACTCATGGATTTTTCAATCGCCGCCATTCTCGCGCAGGATGGTGTCTCGACCGGGGCCATTTATGCGCTGCTGGCGTTGGCGACGGTACTGGTGTTTTCGGTTACGCGTGTCATTTTTATTCCGCAGGGCGAGTTCGTCTCCTATGGCGCACTGACAATGGCTGCGCTGCAAAGCGGCAAGTTTGCCTCGGCCGCAACGCTGCTGGTCGCATTGGGCGCGGTCGCATTCACGATGGAACTGTATGACGCCGGCAAGCGCTACCGTCTCACGAGGCGGGTGGGCGCACTGCCGAGGATCGTGGCGCTTGGCGCCGGTAAATATTTGCTGTTCCCGATCATCATCTACGCGATCGCGAAATCGATCGACACGGCCGGGCTGCCGATGATCCTGCAGCTGGCCCTGACGCTCGCGATCGTCGTGCCGATGGGGCCGTTGCTGTATCGCGTCGCCTACCAGCCGCTGGCGCAAGCAAGCATCCTGGTACTGCTGATCGTTTCGGTCGCCGTGCACTTTGCGCTGGTCGGTCTCGGACTCGTGATGTTCGGCGCAGAGGGCTCGCGGACAACGCCTTTCTCCGAAGCGACGTTCCAGTGGGGCGCGACCACCGTAACCGGTCAGAGCATCGCGATCGTGGTGGTGTCGTTACTGCTGATCGGCGCCTTGTATGTGTTTTTCGAGCGGACCCTGGCCGGCAAGTCGCTGCGCGCGACCGCGATCAACCGCGTCGGCGCCCAGCTCATGGGAATCGGTACCGTGCAGGCCGGACGGCTGGCCTTTACGTTGGCCGCTGGTATGGGAGCGCTGTCCGGGATACTGATCGCGCCGATTACGACGATCTACTATGACTCGGGGTTCCTGATCGGCTTGAAAGGATTTGTCGCCGGAGTCGTCGGCGGCCTCGCCAGCTATCCGGCGGCGGCGATCGGCGCGATCATGGTGGGACTGCTTGAATCCTTCTCGTCATTCTGGGCCAGTGCCTACAAGGAAGTGATCGTGTTCACGCTGGTGATTCCGGTGCTGCTATGGCTTTCGCTCACATCCGGCCATACGGACGAAGAGGAATAGCCGATGAAGAATCCCGCTTTCATTTTATTTGTCGCGCTGGTTGTTCTGCTGCCGCTCGGGCCATCACCGGAATTCTGGATTACGCTCGCGAATTACATCGGCCTCTACAGCATCGTCGCGATCGGTTTGGTGCTGTTGACCGGCGTCGGTGGCATGACCTCGTTCGGCCAGGCGGCGTTCGTCGGGATCGGGTCCTATACCACCGCCTATCTGACTTCCACATACGGCATGGACCCGTGGATCACGCTGCTGATCGGGGTTGCGCTGACCGCGCTGGCGGCGTTCCTCCTGGGAATAATCACGATGCCGCTGTCCGGACATTATCTGCCGCTGGGGACCATCGCGTGGGGCCTGTCGCTCTACTATCTATTCGGCAATCTCCAGATCCTCGGCAAGTATGACGGCATCAGCGGCATCGAACCGATCAGCCTGTTCGGCGTACCGCTCACCACCGGGCGCCAGATGTATTACCTGATCTGGCTGATCGTCATCGTGGTCGTTATCACATCGCGCAATCTGCTGAACTCGCGCCCCGGCCGCGCCATCCGCGCGCTCAAGGGGGGCGGCGTGATGGCAGAGGCGATGGGCGTCGACACTGCGCACATGAAGACTGTCGTGTTCGTGTATGCGGCGGTCATTGCGGGCATCTCCGGCTGGCTGTACGCGCACCTGCAGCGCGCCGTCAACCCCAGTCCCTTCAGTCTCAACGTCGGCATCGAGTATCTGTTCATGGTGGTCATCGGCGGCGCCGGCTACATCTGGGGCGCCATTCTCGGGGCGACCGTGCTGACCATTCTGAAAGATCAGCTGCAAGGCATCCTTCCCGCGCTGTTCGGCGCCTCCGGCAACTACGAGATGATCGTGTTCGGCATCTTGCTGATCGTGTTGCTGCAGCACGCGCCGGAAGGACTCTGGCCATTCATCAGAAGGTGGTTCCCGCAAAAACGGTCGATCACGGCACCGACCGAGGCCACGGCGCTGTCGATTCGCGAGAAGCCAAAGGCGGGCACGAACATCCTCGAAGTCATTGATGCGCGCAAACAGTTCGGTGGCCTGGTCGCGCTCAACAATTTGTCCTTCACTGTCAAGACCGGTGAAATCGTGGGCCTGATCGGGCCGAATGGCGCCGGTAAATCGACCATGTTCAACCTGGTGACCGGCGTGCTGCCGGTCACTTCCGGCAAAATCCTGTTCCGCAATGAGCCGATCGGCAAGCTGTATTCGCGCCAGATCGCCGGCCGCGGTATTGCGCGCACCTTCCAGCACGTGAAGCTGCTGCCCACCATGACCGTTCTCGAAAATGTCGCCATCGGCGCCCATTTGCGCGGCCGGGCCGGCGTTGCGCGCAGCCTTGTGTGCGCGAATAAGCAGGATGAAGCGGCGCTGCTGTATGAGGCGGCGCGGCAACTGGAGCGCGTCGGCTTGAAGGACTGCATGTATGAAGAGGCCGGCAGCCTGGCGCTCGGCCAGCAGCGCATACTCGAGATCGCACGGGCGCTGTGCTGCGACCCGGTATTGCTGTTGCTGGACGAGCCGGCCGCAGGTTTGCGGTACATGGAAAAACAGGCGCTTGCCGTGCTGTTGAAGAGGCTCAGATTGGAAGGAATGAGCATCTTGATCGTCGAGCACGACATGGACTTCGTGATGAATCTGACCGACCGGTTGGTCGTCATGGAGTTCGGCACCAAGATCGCCGAAGGCCTGCCTGCGGAGATACAGCAAGACGAGGCTGTGCTGGAAGCCTATCTGGGAGGTATCGATGAATAACTCCATTCTCGAAGTCAGCGACCTGCGCGTCTGCTACGGCAAGGTCGAAGCGCTGCACGGCGCCAGCATCCGCGTGCAAGCGGGCCAGATCGTCACCGTCATCGGCCCCAACGGGGCAGGCAAGTCGACGATGCTGAATGCGATCATGGGCTGCCTGCCCTCGCGCGGTGAAGTGAATTTTCTCGGCCACGATCTGGCCGGCGTCGAAATCGAACGGCGAGTCGGACGCGGTATGAGCCTGGTCCCGGAAACGCGCGAACTGTTCGGCCGCATGAGCGTTGCAGACAATTTGCTGCTCGGCTGTTATCGGCGCTACCGCGCACGCGAATCCGGCTACGACGATCAAATGGACTATGTATTTCAGCTATTTCCGCGCCTGAAGGAACGCCACAGGCAGGAAGCGCGGACCCTGTCCGGCGGCGAGCGCCAGATGTTAGCGGTCGGCCGTGCACTGATGGGAAAACCGGAACTGTTGATGCTGGACGAACCGAGCCTCGGCCTGGCGCCACGCATCGCCAAAGACATTTTTCACATCATCGATCGCCTGCGCGAGACTGGCGTCGCCACGCTGCTGATCGAACAAAACGCGCGCGCCGCCTTGCAGGTAGCCGATTATGGTTACGTGCTGGAGACCGGCGACCTGGTGCTGGAAGGCCCGGCCGCCGATCTGGCGAAGGATCCGAAAGTGATCGAGACCTATCTCGGTCTGGCAAAGAAGCACGACAAGCAGGCGGCTCCCGAGATTTCGGTGGCGGCCTGATCCTGATCCGGTGCTCCGACCCGGCCCGGAATGAAGCAACATCGCCATGCGGGCCATGACATTGTCACTGGCACATTGTCACAGGCCTGCATCCTTGATCGCGGCAGGGTCACTGGGGCCGCGAAGGCACCGTACCACTTTCCCGGTGGCGCTTGAGACGCGGCATGTTCCGCAATTTTTTTGATTACGTCCACCAAAGAGAGCATCAATATGAAAAAAAGTTTCGCCGTTATCGCAGCCAGCCTGTTCGCCATGGTCATCAGTACGGCGGCGTTCGCCGCCGAGCAAGGTTCTGCTGCGGAAGCGACGGCCATGGTCAAGAAAGCGGTGGCTTACCTGAAGGCGAACGGCAAGGAAAAGGCCTTTGCGGAATTCAGCAGTCAAAGTGGCCAGTTCAAGGACCGCGATCTTTACGTCTTTGTGCAAGACATGAACGGCAAGATGCTGGCGCATGGCGAGAACGGCAAGCTGGTCGGCAAGGACTTGATCGAACTCAAGGACGCCGACGGCAAATTTTTCGTCAAGAGCATGGTTGCGGTCGCCAGCAGCGGAAAAGGCAAGGGCTGGGTCGATTACAAGTGGCCGAATCCCGCGACCAAAATCCTTGAGGCAAAGTCCAGTTATGTCGAGAGATATGAAGACGTCTATGTCGGTTGCGGCATCTACAAGAAGTAGCTGAGCGCCAGGCGCATCGCTACGGCCCTGGCCGGAGCTGCCGATCGGCGCGCGCTGCAATCTCGATCTTCAAACTGAAGTCGGATCATGCACAAGGAAGCGGGCCGGACCATGAATCATTTTACGATACACTTTTTGTTGTAAATGATAGAATTGTGTAGTATGTTGACTGATCGGCACCCCGCATAAAGCCCCAACCAAAGGAGTTTTCATGAGCAGCAAGCAGTCCTCCGGCACGGCGAACGTTCCCACCTATTGCTATAACTGCGTATCGGGGCCGGACTTGCTGACAGTCAAGGTCAAGAATGGCGTCGCCACCGAGATCGGCCCCAACTTCGCCGGCGCCGGCCTGCACCCGGCCGACGGCAAGCCCTGCGTCAAGGCATACGGGCTGATCCAGAAGACCTACAATCCGCACCGCATCCTGACGCCAATGAAGCGCACCAACCCCAACAAGGGCAGGGACCAGGACCCCAGTTTCGTGCCGATCAGCTGGGACGAGGCGCTTGATGCGGTCGCGGCCAAGCTCAACGATATCCGCGCGCGAGGGTTGATCGACGAACAGGGCTTGCCGCGTGTCGCCGCCACCTTCGGCCACGGCGGCACGCCGGCCAGTTACATGGGCGCGTTCCCGGCATTTCTCTCGGCCTGGGGCATGATCGACTACAGCTTCGGCTCCGGCCAGGGCGTCAAGTGCGTGCACTCGGAGCACCTGTACGGCGAGTACTGGCATCGTGCATTCACGGTGTCGGCCGATACGCCGCACGCCAATTACATTGTGTCTTTCGGCGCCAACGTCGAAGTTACCGGCGGCCCGTGCGCCGCCGCGCGCCATGCGGCCGCGCGCGTGCGCGGCGCCAAGCGCGTGCAGGTCGAACCGCACCTGTCGATCACCGCCGGCGCGTCGGCGGAATGGGTGCCGATCAAGCCGAAAACCGATCCCGCGTTCATGTTCGCCATGATCCATGTCATGCTGCACGAGAATGCGCGCGAGCGGCTCGATCTTGCCTTCCTGCGCGACACAAGCTCGTCGCCTTATCTGGTCGGTCCGCACGGCTACTACATGCGCGATCCGGAGACGCTCAAGCCGCTGCTATGGGACAGCCTGCGCAATGCAGCCGTGCCGCACGACACGCCGCAGATCGACGCGCTGCTCGAAGGCAGCGTGAGGGTCGCGGCAGCGATTGAAGTGGGCGCCGATGCCGAGCGCTGGCAGCACACCGATATCGTGGTCAAGACCGCGTTTTCGGCCCTGGTGGATCACATGCGGCAGTACAGCCCCGAATGGGCGTCGGCGATCTGCGACGTACCGGCGGCCAAGATCCGCCGCATCGCCAATGAATTTCTCGACCATGCCTGCATCGGCGAGACCATGGAAGTCGATGGCGCACCGCTGCCGTACCGCCCGGTCGCCGTGACGCTGGGCAAGACCGTCAACAACGGCTGGGGCGCGTATGAATGCTGCTGGTCGCGCACCATGCTGGCGGTACTGGTCGGCGCGCTGGAAGTGCCGGGCGGCACGCTCGGCACCACGGTGCGGCTCAACAAGCCGCACGACGATCGTCACCAGAGCGTCGCAGCGGGTCCCGACGGATTCATGCTCAACAAGCTCAATCCGACCGAGAAGGAAACCTGGCTGAAGAAGCCGAGCGGACGCAATGCGCACCGCACGCTGGTCCCGCTGGTCGGCAACAACGGCCCGTGGAGTCAGGCGCTGGGACCGACGCACCTAGCCTGGATGTTCCAGAAGGAGACGCCGGATCACTGGCCGCAAGCGACCAAGCCGGAAATCTGGTTTGCCTACCGCACCAATCCGGCGATTTCGTTCTGGGACACCGATGCGGTGGCGGAAACCATGGCGTCGTTTCCGTTCACCGTGTGCTTCGTCTACACGCCCGACGAAACCAACCACATGGCCGACATCCTGCTGCCGGAGGCAAGCGACCTGGAGAGCACGCAACTGATCCGGCTCGGCC
The DNA here is from genome assembly GCA_002415335.1 of Oxalobacteraceae bacterium UBA5157. Classification (GTDB taxonomy): domain Bacteria; phylum Pseudomonadota; class Gammaproteobacteria; order Burkholderiales; family Burkholderiaceae_D; genus UBA5157. The sequence goes on along the minus strand of DHXL01000167.1, from coordinate 12,606 downwards.
GGACCAAGTTCATGGAGCAGTACTGGCAGCACCAGGGCTTTATCCTGCGCCAACCGGCCGTGGCGCCGCAGGGCGATGCGCGCGACTTCACCTGGATTGCGACTGAAATCGCCCGCCGCACCAACTTGCTCGAGCCGTTCAACGAAGCCATCAACAAGGGTGCATGCGGCGTGCCGCTCAAGACCGGCGAACGCGATTTCTCGCTCGATCCGACGCAGGCGCATTCGGTCGACAACATCTGGGACGCGGTATGCCGTGCCGCCAGCCATGAACTCAGCCACGGCGAGGAGGTCCACGACCTCGACTGGTTCAAGGCCAACGGCCTGATGAGCCGGCCTTATCCGCACACCCAGTGGTATCTGTATCCGACCATCAAGAAGCACAATTTGCGCTTCGAACTGCCGTACCAGGAGCGCCTGATGCGCTCCGGGCGTGAACTCGGCCGGCGCCTGCATGAGTCGGACGTGCACTGGTGGGATGAGCAGTTGGAGGAATACCAGCCGCTGCCGGTCTGGCATGATTTTCCGGGACTGTGGGAACGCGACCTGGTGCGCCACGGGCACAAGCCGGAGGATTTCCCGTTCTGGCTGATCGCCACCAAGAGCATGCAGTATCACGCCGGTGGTAACGTCGGCATTCAGCTCATGGATGAGCTGTCGCGAAACGTGCGCGGCCACGGCGGCATCATGATCAACACCGGTGCCGCCGCCAAAATGGGTATCGAGGACGGTGACATGCTGCAGATCACCTCGGTGCTCGGCACCACCGAGGGCGCGGCCATCGTCGTGCAAGGGATTCGCCCAGACACGCTGGTCATCGTCGGCCAGTTCGGGCACTGGGCAACGCCTTATGCGAAAGACCTCAAGTCACCGAGCATGAACGGCATTACGCCGATGTCGATCGAACTGACCGATGCCACGGGCTCCGGCGCGGATATCGTCCGTGTCAGCGTCAAGCGCGTGACGCAGGCGGTACACGCCTGAGGCCGGCCCATCATGCGCCGCGAGGACCTTCCCGCGCTGATCGCCATGGCGCCGACCGGCGGCATGCGCTGCGTGCCGTCGCATCGATTTCCCGCGAGCGGCGAAGCCGCGGTGGCGGAAGACTGTTGGGTGGTCGAAGAACGGGCCTTGTTTCTTGACGTCGCCGAGGTCGGCCTCTATACCTTGATGTGTACGCGGACCGACGCCGGCGGCGCGGCGGGCTTCCTGCCCGGCGACGGCGTCCTGGATGATGGTGCCGCTGGCGTGCCGGCGCCGGTTCCGGAGGCGCTTGCCCTGTGTGCCGGTTTCCTGCTCACTGAAAGCATGATCGACACGATGGCGGATATCGCCTCGCTCGCGATCTGTCCCGAATCGCCCGATGTCGTGAAGGTGCGCCTGGTCGATCCGACGCGCGTCCGCAGCAACCGGCGCGGCGGCTTGGTCGCCAGTTCCTGCGGCATCTGCGGCGGGGTCGACCATGCGGGCGATATCCAGGGGGGGCTGGTGCGCGTGGGCGACATACTGCGCATCGACGCCGCACGCTCCGCGCCGTTGATGGACCAGATGCAGCGCCTGCAGACCGTCTTCAATACCACCGGCGGCACCCATGCGGCGGCGCTGTTTTCGGGTGAGGCCTCACTGCTGGCCAGCGCCGAAGATCTGGGACGGCACAATGCGCTGGACAAGGTGATCGGCCAATGCCTGTTGCGCGGCCGGCCGACGGCAGGTTGCGGCGCGATGCTATCGGGCCGGGTCAGCCTCGAATTGATCATCAAGGCGGCACGCGCCGGGATCGAAATCGTGGCCGCCGTTTCTGCCCCTTCGTCGCTGGCGATCGATGCCGCGAATCGGCTCGGCATCACCTTGTGCGGCTTCGTGCGCCATGGCCGGCTGACGGCCTTCACGCATCCGCATAGGTTGATTCGAGACTGAGCTTGCTCTCTGCAGCATGCGAGTCCAGTGCCTTGTAAATCCATGTAAACGAGCGCCGCTTCCGCGCGCCCGCGCCACCGTCGAGTTCCGTTTTCGCGCGGGCGCCGCATCATTCTTGACGCTGGCCGCGACGGGCGCACGCCCGGACTGCAGGGACTAAGCCAGTAATTCAGCACATCCCAAGTTCGGCGTCTTCCTCGCTATCGCACTCTTCGGTCCGCCGGTCATCTTCAGTTTATCAACCACTGTCAAATAAGAAATACTTGTTTTTGGGGAACTAACATGAGCCCGGAGTATCCATTCGTTCTGGGGTCGGGCATGCGCGATCGCGCTTTCCCAATTTCTTCCCGCCGCCGAATTGTAGTCAATTTCATCAACAATCAAAAATGCCATGACGGAACAATCCAGAATCCAGCAGGGGTTTCAGACACTTAAGCAACATATTTCCCAACAGGTTCTCGGGCAGGAATTGCTGGTCGAGCGCCTGTTGATCGCGCTTCTGGCCGACGGCCATCTGTTGATCGAAGGCGCGCCCGGGCTGGCCAAGACTCGCGCGATCAAGGTCCTGAGCGAAGGCATCGAGGGCGACTTCCACCGGGTGCAATTCACTCCCGACCTGCTGCCGGCGGATCTGACCGGCACCGACATATTCCGCCCGCAGGATGGCTCTTTCCAGTTCCAGCGCGGCCCGCTGTTCCATAACCTTGTGCTGGCCGACGAAGTGAACCGGGCGCCGGCCAAGGTGCAGTCGGCGCTGCTGGAAGCGATGGCGGAGCGCCAAATTACAGTGGGCACCACCACCTATCCGCTGCCCGAGGTCTTCCTCGTAATGGCGACCCAGAATCCGATCGAGCAGGAGGGAACCTATCCGCTGCCCGAAGCGCAGCTCGACCGCTTTCTGCTGCACATCAAAGTAGGCTATCCGAAGCAGGAGACCGAACAATTGATCCTGCGCCTGGCGCGCAAGGAAGCGATGCGGCAGGACTCGGGTTTCGCGCTGAGAGCGCCGAAGCTTTCCCTGGAAACGTTGCTGGCCGCGCGCCAGGAAGTGCTGGCGGTGCACATGGCCGACAATCTGGAACGCTATCTGATCGAGATCATTTTTGCCACCCGCAAAGGGTCCGCTTACAGTGCGAAACTCGGCAACTGGATTCAATGGGGCGCCAGTCCGCGTGCCACGATTGCGCTCGATCGCTGCGCACGCGCGCATGCATGGCTGGCTGGCCGCGATTATGTCGGGCCGGAGGATATCCAGACGATGGCCTACGATGTACTGCGCCATCGCCTGGTGCTGACTTACGAAGCCGAAGCGGCCGGCCACACGCCTGACAACCTTATCGAGAACCTGATTCAACTGATTCCGGTGCCATGAGTCCGCCGTTCCAATCTGCCGGCGCGCGCCCGCAGGCGCGCGCAGACGTGTCCAGCGCGGATGACGGCGTCATTGCCGTCAGTCTCGCGTCTTTGCTGGCCTTGCACCATGAAGCGGAAGCGATCGCGTTCAAGCCCGGGCGAATCCGCGCCAGCACCAGCGGAAATTATCTGTCGTCCTTCAAGGGCCGCGGCATGGAGTTCGACGAAGTCCGCCCGTACATGCAGGGCGACGACGTGCGCATGCTCGACTGGCGTGTCACCGCGCGCACCGGCCGCGCCCACACCAAGCAGTTTCGCGAGGAACGCGAGCGGGCGGTGCTGCTCTGGATGGATTTCCGCCGTCCGATGTTTTTTGCGACGCGCGGCGCCTTCAAGTCGGTGCGCGCGGCTCAGGCGGCGGCGCTGCTCGGATGGAGCGCAGTCCACCATGGCGACCGGCTCGGGGCCCTGATTTTTTCCGATAGCCAGCATACCGAACTGCGCCCGAAACGCGGCAAGCCGCCCTTGCTGCATTTGCTCAAGAAGATCGCGGAGCACTCCGTCTTGCACGCGGATAATCCGGGCAATCCCGACGCGATGAACCAGGCATTATCGCGCTTGCGCGCCGTCGCCCAGCCGGGCAGCCTGATCGCCTTGCTCAGCGACTTTGCCGGCATGGACGCCCACAGCGATGCGCATCTGGCACAGTTGGCGCGGCACAACGAACTCATGTTGATCGATATTCACGATCCCCTCGAAGCAGAGCTGCCTCCCGCCGGCAGCTACCGGGTCAGCGATGGTGAGCAGTTCCTGACCATCGCCACGGCGGACGCGTCCTTGCGAACCCGTTACCGCCAGAACTTTGAACAACAGCAGGAGCGCCTGCGGCAACTGTGTCAACGGCACCGCATGACGCTGGTGCCAATGACGACTGCGGAGGAACCGCAGCAAGCGTTGCAACGATGCCTGGGAGTGCGCCGATGACGCCGCCGGACTTGAGCCGGTTGCGCGACATTCACTTGCCGGCAGCGGTCTCATGGTGGCCGCCGGCGACGGGCTGGTGGATACTGGCCGCTGCGCTGCTGTTCGGTGCGCTGTTCGCCGCTATTTTCATTCGCCGCAGACATGCCAATCGCTGGCGTCGTGCCGCGCTGGATGAATTGAAACGGCTGCGCGACGCCAGTCAGACACAGGATCTGCCAACACTGCTTGGCGCACTGTCGGTGCTGCTGCGGCGGGTCGCGATCGGCCGTTTTCCGCGCGACGAAGTAGCCTCGCTGTACGGTGATCAGTGGCTTGCCTTTCTCGACCGTACGCTCGGCCAGGCCGATGCGTTCCAATCGAATCCGGGTCGATGGCTCGGCAGCGGTCCCTATCTGCGCCAGCCTGCAATCGATGCGAACGATCTTGCTGCACTGTTTTCGCTGGCTGAAAAGTGGATCAGAAAGTTGCCGGGATGCGCAAGAAAATGATCAGTTTCAATTGGCCATGGATATTCCTCTGTCTGCCGCTGCCCTGGTTGGCGTGGCGCCTGCTGCCATCCAACGGCGAGGTCGAAGAAGCCGCGTTAAGGGTCCCGAACCTGTCTTCATTTTCGCTGCGCGCGGAAGGAAAGTCAGGCAAGTCGGCCGCGCCGCGTTATCGGTCATGGATTGGCGCGCTCGCGTGGCTGCTGCTGGTGACGGCGATCGCCCAGCCGCTCTGGATCGGCGATCCCCTGGAATTATCGCTCAGCGGCCGCGACTTGATGCTGGCCGTTGACCTGTCCGGCAGCATGCAAACGGAAGACTTCGAGATCCACGGCACGCAGATGGATCGCCTCGATGCGATCAAGCAAATCGCCGGCCAATTCATCGAGAGGCGGGCGGGCGATCGGCTCGGGTTGATCCTGTTCGGCTCGCAAGCCTATTTGCAGACGCCGCTGACCTTCGATCGCAAGACGGTCAACGCGATGTTGCAGGAATCGGCCATCGGTCTCGCCGGCGCGGAAACGGCGATCGGCGACGCCATTGGATTGGCGGTGAAGCAGCTGGTGCAACATCCGCAAAAAAACCGCGTGCTGATACTCCTCACCGACGGCGTCAACGATGCCGGTGCGGTGGATCCGATCAAGGCTGCGGAACTCGCCGCCAAGGAAGGGCTGACCATCTACACCATTGGCATCGGCGCCGATGAAATGGTGGTGCCTTCCCTGTTTGGCAACCGGAAAGTCAATCCCTCCAGCGATCTGGATGAAAAGAGCCTGACCGAAATTGCCAAGGTGACGGGCGGGCGTTACTTCCGCGCGCGCGATACCGAGCAGCTCGACCAGATTTACGCGATCCTCGATAAGCTGCAACCGGTCGACCGCGACCAGCACACTTTCCGCCCCCGCAAATCGCTGTTCTATTGGCCTCTTTCGATCAGCCTGTTGCTGGCGGGATTGCTTCTATTTTCGAACGTGCGGAGGCAATGAAGCGATGAACATGATCTCGGCATTTCATTTCCTGCGTCCGGCATGGCTGCTCTGTTTTATTCCGCTATCGATTCTTCTGTGGCTAATGTGGCGACAGCGTCTGGCCAGCCGCAGTTGGCAAAGCGTGGTGGACGCCAAGCTGCTGCCGCACCTGTTGATTGGCGAAAGCAAGAAGAAGAATCCGTGGGGCTGGAGTGCGGTCCTCGTCGGTGGCGCTCTGGCCATCCTGGCCCTGGCCGGCCCGGCGTGGCGCAAGCTCGAGGTGCCGGTGTTCCGCCAGGAGTCGGCCCTGGTGCTGCTGTTCGACCTGTCGCGTTCGATGGATGCCGAGGACGTCAAGCCAAGCCGTCTTGAACGTGCCAAGCTGAAGCTGACAGATATTCTGCGGCGCCAAAAGGAAGGAGAAACCGCGCTGATCGTATTCGCCGCCGATGCCTTTGTCGTGAGTCCGCTCACCACAGACGCGAATACCATCATCAGCCAGCTGCAGAGCTTCTCGACCAGCTTGATGCCGGCCCAGGGTTCGCGTCCCGATCTGGCGGTCGGCAAGGCGGAGGACTTGCTCAAGCAAGCAGGCAGCGCACACGGCGGCGTCTTGCTGATCACCGATGGGGTTGACGACGAAGACCGTGATGCGCTCGAAAAAGCCGTAAGGCATCTGCACGATGCGGGCCACCGCCTGACGGTGCTGGGTGTCGGCACTGCGCAAGGCGCACCCATTCCGGCGCCCGGAGGAGGCTTTCTCAAGGACGGCAGCGGCGCCATCGTGCTGCCCAGGCTCGATGATGCCGGCCTCACCGAGATTGCCAGGCAAGGCCACGGCGCGTATCGGCGGCTCAGCGCGGGCGATGCCGATATCGACGTCTTGCTGCCCTCTGTCGAGAGCGCGATCAGCCGGCGGCACAGTGCCGAAGTCGAGGGCATGCAAAGCGACCAGTGGCGCGACGAAGGGCCTTGGCTGCTGTTGCCCCTGCTGCTGCTTGGCGCCGCCGCTTTTCGCCGAGGCGCCTGGCTGGTTATTCTGTTAATGATGTTGCAGCCGATGCGTCCGGTGCAGGCGATGGAGTGGAACAGCCTCTGGTTGAACGCCGATCAGCGCGGCCAACGCGCGCTGGCGGCGCAACAACCGCAACAGGCCGCGCAGCTTTTCCATGATCCGAACTGGCGCGC
>DHXL01000167.1:3190-5488 GCA_002415335.1 Oxalobacteraceae bacterium UBA5157 | reverse complement strand
GCGCTGAAGAAAAACCCGAAGCTGGAGGACGCTGCCTACAATCGCGATCTGCTCCAGAAAATGATGCAGCAGGATAAAAAGAAAAACGCATCGCCATCGTCGGCCAAGCCGCCGCCGTCGAAGGACGGCAAGCCTTCGAAAGAGGGACAGAAGGCCGCATCGCAGACGCCGGACAAACCCCAGGCCGATGCGCAAAAGAATGCCGGAAGCGAGAACAGGAATTCATCGTCCGGCGCCGCCGGCAATGCGCAGGAAAATCCAGCCAAGGATCACGCGAAGCCGGAGGACGGGTCGCAACAGAATATGCAAAAGAAATCGGAAGAACAGCAGCAGCCGAAGAATGAACCAGCCAACGTGCAGCCGGACCGTGCGAAGGCGGGTGCCCAGGAGAAAAAGGATGCCTCGGCGTCGAACGGAAACCCGCGCCAGGACTCGCTGGAAAAGGCGCAGGCGGATAGGCAGTGGCTGCAACGCATTCCCGACGATCCTGGCGGCTTGTGGCGCAACAAATTTCTTTATCAATACAAGCGACAAGCGAAACGGAGTGAAAGGCAGCCATGGTAACGAGCTTATTCAAGCGCCTGCCGGCGGCGCTCATCGCCGTCTTGTTCGCGCTCGCTTCGGCATCGTCTTTCGCTTCGGTGAAGGCGTTGGTCGATCGCAATCCGGTTACGCTGGATCAGTCCTTTACGCTCACGCTGCAAAGCAGCGAGGATGGTGACCCGGTTCTAACGCCATTGCAGCAGGATTTCGATATTCTGAGCCAGGGCAAGAGCAGCAGCTATCAATTCATCAATGGCCAATCCAGCCACACGATTTCGTGGCAGATCGTCCTGATGCCCAAGCACGCCGGCCAGATCCAGATTCCGCCGCTGTCCGTCAACGGCGAGTCGAGTGCGGCGATTGCGCTGACCGTGACTGCGGCGGGAACGAATCAGGGGAATGCTTCCGGGCAGGGATCGAACCTGTTCCTGGAAGTCGGCGCGGAGCCGCTTACCGGCTACGTTCAGCAACAAATTCTACTAACGGTGCGTCTTTACCGAACGGTGGACTTGGGACAGGGAAGTACGCTCAGCGAGCCGAAATTTCCCAATGCGAATGCGGTGGTTGAAAAGCTCGGGCAGGATCGTGAATTCCAGACCGTCAAGAACGGGCAGGATTATGCGGTGATAGAGCGGCGCTATGCCATCTATCCGCAAAAGAGCGGGCAATTCAGCATGGATCCGATCCAGTTCGACGGCAATGTCGTCGACGGTAATCAGGGCGGATTCTTTGCTGATCCTTTCAATCAACACACCAGCCACGTCCGGACGCACTCGGAACCGGTTCGCATTTCAGTCAAGCCGGCCCCGGCGCGATTCAGCGGGAAACAATGGCTTCCTGCTGCCGAGCTGACCCTGGCGGAAAACTGGTCGCAGGACCCTCCGGCATTCAAGGTGGGTGAGCCGATTACCAGAACCTTGACTATATCGGCGCAAGGATTGACTGCTTCCCAGCTTTCCGCGCTCGCCAGCGATGCCCTGGATGGCTTCAAGCTTTACCCCGATCAGGCGACCTTGAAGGATCAACCAGGCAACAACGGGATTACCGGCACGCGCGAGCAGAAAATCGCGCTGATCCCGACGCGGGCCGGCAAGCTCGACTTGCCTGCCATCGAAGTCAAATGGTGGAACACCCGTACCGACAAAGAACAGGTCGCGCAGCTGCCCGCGCGCAGCGTCACCGTCGCCGCCGGCCAGATCGATCGCAATGGAACTGCACCGCCCGTCGTCCAATCGCAGGCGCCGATTGATTCCGGCGCGCAGTCCGTGACGGTCCCTGGAATGAGGGTCGTTGGCGGGTGGTGGCCGTGGTTGTCGCTCGCGCTCGCCGTCGGTTGGCTGGCCACTGTACTTGCCTGGTGGTCTGTCTCGCGAAAGAAGAAATCTGAAACCGCAACCAAGCGGGATGCGGATGAGAGCTTCAGAAAGGTCGAAGCGAAACTGAAAAAGGTTTGCCTCGAAAATGACGCCGCGCGGGCTACCGAGCAATTGCTGGCGTGGGCAAGACTGCGATGGCCGGTGAATTCGCCGACGAGCCTGACGGCGATGGCCCGCTTGTGCGCCCCGGCGCTGGCCGAGGCGCTGACGGAACTGGACAAGACGCGCTACGCGAAGCTGCAGACCGACTGGCGTGGAGAGGCGTTCTGGCGATTATTCGCCGCGCGCCGGCCGGCCGCAAGCGTTTCAGCCGGCGCGGGGGAGAGTGGGCTGGCGCCTCTGTATGCCGAGCCGCGGTCGACGGCCGGAAGCTGACGCG
>DHXL01000167.1:0-3026 GCA_002415335.1 Oxalobacteraceae bacterium UBA5157 | reverse complement strand
GCCACGCCGTTCTTCACGCGGATCATGTCGGCCAGAATCGAGATCGCGATTTCCGGCGGCGTGCGGCTGCCGATGTCGAGGCCGACCGGCCCGTGCAGCCGATCGATCTGGCGCTCGGACAAGTCGAACAGCTTGAGCCGTTCGCGCCGTTTCGCCGTGTTGGCTCTGGAGCCGAGGGCGCCGACATAAAACGCGGGCGATTTGAGCGCTTCCAGCAGCGCCAGATCGTCGAGCTTGGGGTCGTGCGTCAGCGCCACCACCGCGCAGTTGGCATCGAGTTTCAGCGCCACCACCACGTCGTCGGGCATGTCGCGCGTCAGTTCGACGCCAGGCAGCGCCCACTCCTGGGTGTATTCCTCGCGCGGGTCGCATACGATGACTTGATAATCGAGCCCTTGTGCGACTTGCGCCAGATACTGCGACAACTGGCCGGCCCCGATGATCAGCAGCCGGTAACGCGGACCGTAGCTGCTGGTCAGGGTGCGCTCGTCGAATTCGCACAAGGCGTGGGCGGCGCCCGCCGCCACCGTCACGGCTCCGGTCTCAAGGTCGAGTGTGCGCGAGGCGGCACGGCCCTGGTCCAGCAGGCCGAGGATGCCGTCAACCCAGGGGCAGGCCGCGATCGGCTCCATCACAAGCTGCAGCGTGCCGCCGCAGGGCAGGCCGAAGCGCCTGGCTTCGTCGGCGGATACGCCGTAGCTGGTTACTTCGGGCTTCAGCAGCCCCAGCTTGCCGTCCTTTACGCGCGCGATCAAATCGTCTTCGATGCAGCCGCCCGACACCGACCCGACCACCACGCCGTCATCACGGATCAGCATCATGGCGCCGACCGGACGCGGCGCGGAACCCCAGGTGCGGGTAATCGTGCAGAGCGTCGCTCGATAGCCTTTTGGCGACCAGGCGGCGGCCGCTTTCAGGACCTGGAGGTCGACGCTGTCCATCGTTTATGCCGGAACGCCCGGCAGGAGCCGGTTAATCAGGCGCCGCGCCAGCACCGGCACCACGCGACGCCGGTAGGTTGCCGGCGCGAGCGTGGTTTCCATCGGGCCGACCTGCTTGCGCACCAGCTTGTCGAGCCGCGTCAGCGCCTCATCGAGCGGCAGTGCGCACAGATCATCCAGACCGACGATCGAAAGCGGGCATGAGTCGGTCCCGGTGACGACGACGCGCAGTTCACGCAGCTTGCCATTCTCGCAGCGCAATGCCACGGCGACTCCGACCAGTGGGAAATCGATGGCGCCGCGGGTCCGGATTTTTTCATAGCCGGAACGCCATCCGGGTGCCGCCGGCAACCGCACCGATACCAGCAATTCGCCCGGCGCGAGCGTGAGATACACGATGCCGTCATCGGTAAAAATCTCCGCCAGCGGAGCATGGCGCAGTCCGGCCGGCCCGATGATCTCGGCGATTGCGGCGTGCGCAATCAGCGCCGGCGCCAGGTCGCCGCTGTAGGCAGCGTAGCAGCGATCCGCTTTGGGCGCCACGCGGCAGATGTCGCCGGCCAGCTTCATGCAAAAGTTGTTCGCCGTGCGCCACGGTTCGCTCTGGTTGTAAAAGCGGCAGCGCGTATCGACGCAGAGGTTGCCGCCGACCGTGCCAACCGCGCGATGGGTCGGGCCGGCAATCGCCACGGCCGCCTCGGCCACGGCCGGGTAGTCGCGCGCCACCAGCGGATGTGCGGATAGTTCCTGGATCGTGGTGCCGGCGCCGATGCGCACGCCTTCGCGGTCGCTGGTGATGCCGCGCAATTCCGCGACGTTGCTGAGGTCGATCAACGTGCTTGCCTGCATCAGGCCGTGCCGCAGTGCCGGCAGCAGGTCGGTGCCACCGGCGAGAAAACGGATTTCTCCGGCGCCGGCGCGGGCTGCGACAGCCTCGGCGATCGATCGCGGACGCAGCAGGCTGAAGTTGGGTAACGATTCCATCAGGCGACTTCCTTTTCTTTGGTAGTGGGCACCGGCTGCTTGCGAGTCGCGTCACGTTTGTGCGCGGAAATCGCGTCCAGCACGCGATCCGGCGTCAGCGGCATCGCATCGAAGGCCACGCCGGTGGCGTTCTCCATCGCGTTGGCAATCGCCGCGGTCATGCCGGCCAGTGGCCCTTCGCTGGCTTCCTTGGCGCCAAACGGGCCGTTCGGGTCGATGCTCTCGACAATGTAGACCTCGACGTCGGGCGAATCGATGAACGTCGGGATGCGGTATTCGAGCATGCTGGCCGCGCTGTGCTTGCCGTCTTTGTTGTAGGTGGTTTCCTCGCACAGCGCCTGGCCCATTCCCATCCACACCGCGCCTTGTACCTGGCCTTCGACCGCCAGCGGATTGATCGCGAAGCCGCAGTCGAGCGCGGTCCAGACTTTCTCGATCTTGACGGTGCCGAGTTCTTCATCGACCGCCACTTCGACCACCGTCGCCGAGTACGAAAACCCCATGGTGGAACCGACCGCGCCGCCACGCTGCTTGCCACCCTGAAATTCGACCGGGCAGGTGAAGGTGCCCTTGAAAGTCAGGGTGCCGGTGTCGACCAACGCTTCATGCACCGCATCGTTGAAGCTGATCATGCGTACCGGCTCGGCGTGTACGCAGTAGGCTTCACCGAGGCATTCGACTTCCGCCACCGAGACGCCCAAGCGCCGTGCGGCGGCGGCGGTCAAGGCTTCTTTCATGCGTTCCGCCGCGTCGATGGCGGCATTGCCGACCATGAACGTCACGCGCGAGGAATACGAACCGTTGTCCTTGGGCGTGATGGCCGAGTCGTTGGCGATCACCCGCACCCGGCCATAGTCGACGCCGAGTATTTCGACCACCGCCTGGGTCAGCACCGTGGACGAGCCCTGGCCGATATCGGCGGCGCCGGTCAGGATGGTGATGCCGGCATCGAAGTCGACTTTCAGGATCACGGTGGCATGCGGTTCCCGCGTCTCGAAGTGCACCGGCTTGGCCGAGCCGCTGACGAAATGGGCGCAAGCCATGCCCAGTCCATGCCCCTTGGGCAGGTGGCCCAGGCGCCTGTCTCTTATACACATCTGA
>DHXL01000248.1:1435-5598 GCA_002415335.1 Oxalobacteraceae bacterium UBA5157 | reverse complement strand
TGAGCCGGCACGCCGAACCCAGCCAGCAGCACATACAATAAGGCAATCGATGCGCCGGCGAACGCAGCCGCTTTCTGCGCCGGCAACAGCAGCGGCAATTGCGCACCCGTAAAGAACGAACGGCGCCACAATGCCAGAACGAGTGCGGCAAACAAGCCGGCGATCATCGTAATGTGCAGGCCGGAAATCGAGATCAAATGTCCGATGCCGGTCCGGTTGAATATCTTCCAGTCGGATTGACTGACTTCGCGCTGGTCGCCGACTACCAGCGCGACGATCACACCGGCGTACTGCTTGTCCGGCAACGCGGCGACTATCCGCTCGCGCAGCCAGCCGCGGCTGCGTTCCACTATGTTGTTGAAACTCAAGACGAAAGGAGTGATGCGCCGGTTCTTTTGTGCCGCATTCTCGTCTGAACGGACCGTGCCGGTGGCGCGCAAATTTTGTTCCAGCAGCCAGACTTCATAATCGAAACCGTAGGGATTGGCATTGCCGTGCGGGCGGCGCAGGCGCACCGTCAATTGCCAACGCTCGCCTGGCTTCACCTCGGCGACCGGCTGCAGCCCTTGGGCGCGGAAGGTGGAATACCAGGCCAATGCCAGCTTGGGCGGCACCGTCACCGGCACGCCACGAAGATCGGTCGCGTGTTCGACTGAAAAGTTGAAACGGACGCCACGCTGGAAGGGGAAAGGCAGACTGTCGACCGTGCCGACGACCGTAATATCAGCGCCTTCCAGCTGCTTCGGAAGCGTGTGCGCCAACGTGTGTTGCGCGAACAGTGCGGCCCATAAGAATCCGACGCTGATACCACAGCAAAACAGGAGCGGGATATTGAAGACCGCACGCCGGATTGCGTAGGCGCACAAGCCGAACAGCAACGTCATCGCGAGCAGCAGCCAGATAACCGATTGCGTCGGTAATGCCGCCTGAATTTGTAGCAAGTAAGCGCCGAGAACGAACCCGATGATGACGGCGCGCATCGTCGCTTAACTTATCCTGGCGAGCCGGGGCAATACATCGAGGGCATTTTGCGCCGTCAGTCGAGCCAGACTGTCGGTCGAGATTCCGCGCAAAGCGGCCATGGTCTCCCCTATGCCGGGCAATTGCTCCGGGCTGTTGCGTGCCGGGTGCAGCCAGGCCGGCGGCATGTCGGGAGCGTCCGTCTCGAGTACCACTGCATCGGCCGGCAAGTCGCTCGCCAGCCGCCTGATTTGCAGCGCGCGCGGGAACGTCATCGCGCCGCCGAATCCGAGCTTGAGGCCGAGTCCAATGAACGCATTGGCCTGTTGCGCGCTGCCGTTGAAGGCATGGGCGATGCCGCCGCATACCTTAATGCGGCGCAAATGTTTGAGGATCATGTCTTGCGAGCGCCGCACGTGTAACAGGACCGGCAAATCGAAGTCGCGCGCCAGTTTGAGTTGTTCGCTATAGAAATACTCCTGCTTGTCGCGCATCGGCACTTCGCGCAAGTACGGGACAAAGAAATCGAGACCGATTTCGCCGATTGCGACCAGGCGTGGGTCAGGTAATGCCGCTTCGATTGCAGTGCGAAGCGCCAGCAAATCCGCATCTTGCGCGCGCGGCACGACCATCGGATGGATGCCCAACGCATAGGCACAATTCGGCAACCGATGGGCGAGTGCGGCGACCGCAGCGAAATTGGCGCGCTCCACCGCCGGAATCACGATCCACGACACCCCCTGCTGCTGGGCGCGCGCGGCGATTTCGCCCTCTTCCCCGGCGAATTCCTGCGCGTCGAGATGGCAATGGGTGTCTATCCACATACCGGGACCTTAGTCCACATACGGCTGCAAGCCGTCCTCCGACAGGCGCAGGATCCGATCGCAATGCCGCGCCAGTTCGATATCGTGCGTGACGATCACGAAGGCAGTGCCCAGGGTGCGCGACAGTTCCAGCATCAAATCGAAAGTCTGGTGCGCGGTATGGCGATCCAGATTGCCGGTCGGCTCGTCCGCCAGCACGCATGCCGGTTGCGTCACCAGCGCACGTGCCAACGCGACGCGCTGGCGCTCGCCGCCCGACAGCTCGCCCGGCACATGCGTGACGCGCTGCGCCAGCCCGACGCGCGCCAGCACCGCCTGCGCCGCTTGCTGCGCATCGGCCCGCTTCATGCGACGAATCATCAGCGGCATGGCGACGTTATCGAGCGCGGAAAATTCCGGCAGCAGGTGATGAAACTGGTACACGAAGCCGAGCGCAGTATTGCGCAAATCGCCGCGCGTCTTCTCGTTCATCGCGGCGAAGTCGCGGCCCTGCAGCGTGACGCTGCCGGCGGTCGGCGTATCGAGTCCGCCCAGCAAATGCAGCAAGGTCGACTTGCCCGAGCCGGATGCGCCGACGATCGCCACGCGCTCGCCCTCGACGACGTCGAAATCGATGCCACTCAACACCTTGACCGAGTATTTTCCCTGCGTAAAAGTTTTCGCAAGGCCGCGGCAGGACAGTACGGTTCGATTGGTCATTCCAGCGGGGTCTCCAGGAAGGCCGGCAAGGCTTCGCAGTGTGCCGATAATTTCTCCAGCCGCGGATAGCGATCAGCCGGAAACTGCGCCGGATGGACGAAGCGAGCGAAGCGCAGCGCGACCGCTTTTGTGACGTCCGCCTGGGTAATCTGCGCACCGCTCAACAACGGCGACGCCGGGGTTGCATCCAGCATCCCGAACGCCTCATGCATCTGCCCGGTACAGCGCGCGACCCAGGGCCCGTAAGAAAATTCGGCTGGCCGCAATTGCGTTTCGTAATAGACCTGGACTGCTTTCTCGGTCGCGACCAGCGCGACCGCGCATTGCTGCAGCAGCCGCTGGCGCTCCGTGCCGGAAGCCGGAACCAGGCGCCGCTCCGGCGCAGCGATACCATCCAGGTAGTCCAGGATGAAGCTGCTTTCGATTAACTTATCGCCATCGTCCAGCACCAGCATCGGTACTTTGACGAGCGGATTGACGCGCCGCATTTCATCCTGGTGGCGAAACACCGACAGCGCCACATGCTCAAATGCAAATCCCTGCAGACGCATCGACACCGCGACGCGGCGCACATAGGCTGAATCAAATAATCCGATCAGTTTCATTTCGCAGTTCCGTAAGTTCAAATCGTTATTCGTAGCGCAGCGCGTCCGCGGGCTTGACGCGCGCCGCCCACCAGCTCGGATAGAGCGTCGCCAGGAAGGCCAGCACCACGGCGACGCCGCCGATGGTCCAGACATCGGGCCAACGCAAGTCGGATGGCAAGACGCTGATCAGGTAGATGTCGCGCGGCAGGAATTGCACTCCCAGCAAATGCTCGATGAACGGCACGATCACATCGATATTGAGCGCAATCAGCACACCCAGTCCGATCCCGAGCGCGGTGCCGATCAACCCGACCAGCGCGCCCTGGATCATGAATATCTTCATGATCGAGCGAGGCGATGCGCCCAGCGTACGCAGGATCGCGATATCTGCCTGCTTGTCGGTGACGGTCATGACCAGCGTCGATACCAGGTTGAAGGCCGCCACCGCGATGATCAGCGTCAGGATGATGAACATCATGCGCTTCTCGGTTTGCACCGCCGCGAACCAGTTGCGATTTTGCTTCGACCAATCGCGGATCAACACATCGCCGGTCAATATCCGCGACAAGTCCATTGCGACTTGCGGTGCGCGCTGCATGTCGACCACCTTGAGACGCAAGCCCGACGGTGCATTCATCTTGAACATCTTCTCGGCGTCATCGATATGGATGAATGCGAAGGTGGAATCGAATTCGTAATGGCCGGCCTCGAATATGCCTACCACGTGGAATGCCTTCATGCGGGGCACGACCCCGGCGGGCGTGACCTGTCCTTGCGGCGCAACCAGCGTGACGCGGTCGCCCACCTCGACCTGCATGCTGCGCGCCAGCTCACTACCGAGCACGATATTGAATTCCCCCGCCTTTAGCGCGTCGAACGAGCCGTGAATCACTTGCGACGCGACGTCGGACACGTTCGGCTCCTGCTGCGGCAGCACGCCGCGGATCAGCGCGCCATGCATCTTGCCATCCTGCATCAGCATGACTTCCTCGGAGATGTAGGGCGCGGTGCCGATGACTTCCTTGTCCCGCTTCGCTTCGAGCGCTGTGCGCTGCCAATCGGGCAGGCTGCCGGTCGCGTCGAAGACCTCGAT
>DHXL01000248.1:0-1185 GCA_002415335.1 Oxalobacteraceae bacterium UBA5157 | reverse complement strand
GTGTAACGGATGCCGACCAGCCATTCGAAAGGAAAATTTTTTGTGATGCTCATAAGAGTTGTAAAAGATCAGTGCAACGGTGAATGCAGCACGCAGTTTGCCATACAATCGCGGCATGAGTCATCTCGATATCCTATTACCTTTTGGCTTGCCGCCGGCGGAGCTGGCATCCGACTTATTACGCGCGCTTAAGGCTCCCTCGCTGGCGATGCTGCTGGCACGTGCCAGGCTGCGGCATCAGGCGTTCGACGGCTTCGCGCGCGCGCTGCCGCATGAAGCCTGGCTGGCGCTTCAGTTCGGGCTGCCGGACGGCACCAAGGCTGGCGGCAGCCTGCCCGTCGCGCATAGCGCGCGCCAAGCGTTCGGCCTGCCGCCAGCTGCCGGCGTCTGGTTTATCCTGCATCCGGTCCATATTCTTGCCGCGTCCGACCATTTGGTGCTGATCGATCGCCGCCACTTGCAGATCGCCGAAGCGGAATCGCGCGTCTTGTTCGAATCGGCGCGGCCGCTGTTCGAAGAGGCGGGCAGGCAATTGGTTTATGGAGACGCCGACACCTGGTTCGTCCGAGCCGACGACTGGGGCGAGCTGCACACGTCGACGCCCGATGCAGCTTGCGGCCACAATATCGACATCTGGATGCCGAAGGGCGATGGCGACCGGAATTGGCGCAAACTGCATAACGAGGTACAGATGCATTGGCACGGGCATCCGGTCAATGAGGAGCGCGCAGCGCGCGGCCTGAAGCCGGTCAATTCGCTCTGGCTGTGGGGCGGCGGCACGGCCGATGCGCAAAACAACCCCCTATCGCCCGCGACCGCTGGTCCGTACACGCAAAGCTTTCATCTGCCGTCCTGGCTGCAGACGCGATCCGGGCAGCCGGCGGCCACGATGGCCGAAGTCGTCGCGCCCGGAACGGAAAAGCGCTTGTTGGTGCTGGACACGCTGATCGAAGCGGCGCTGGCCGCCGACTGGTCCGAATGGCTGACGCGCCTGCATCAACTGGAAGCCGACTGGTTTGCACCATTGCTGGCTGCGCTCAAGGATGGCCAACTGGAACGCGCCACGCTGTTGGCATCTCACAATGCCGCCCTGTCCGAGTTCACCGTCACCGCACATTCGCTGCGTAAATTCTGGATCAAGCCGTCGCTCGCGCGCCTCGTACCATCTGTCTCTTATACACATCT
>DHXL01000303.1 GCA_002415335.1 Oxalobacteraceae bacterium UBA5157 | reverse complement strand
TCCGCTACATCCTGAACGTCGACGCCCGCGTTTTTCGTGTCGACAACGATGGCCGGAGGCTGGATCGGTAGCCGAGCGGTGCCGCCGGTGTCAGACGGGGATGGGGAATGCTGGGCGGCAGGATTCGCCGACACCGGTGACTTGTTATTTACGATATCAGCCGCCGCGTCTGCGACGATTCCGTTCTTCATCGCGTCAAGCGCCTTGATAAACAGAAACGCGCCTCTGTCAGCCGGATTAGTGTTGGGCATTTCCTTCAGTAGCCGCGACGCATCCTTGAGCGCCTGAAAAACCAGTCCGGACTCCACCTTGATTATGCTGCGATCTTTCCAGTTGACCGTGCCGGAATTCAATATGTTGTAGATTACCGTGGACGGGCTGGCCTCTTTCCCTGCATAAGGCTTGGACGCATCGCTTAGTTTGCTGAGTTCGGGCAGCGCAATCGGGAGAAAAGTATTGATGCGGATGTTGACCTTCTTCTTGTCGAACTTGTAGTGCATGAAAAGGTTGAACGACCTGAACCGGATCACCTTGTCCGCGTACAACATGACCCCGTCGCCCGCGCCCAGCTTCTTGAGCTCCTGCAAAGAGATGCGGCTTACCTTTTCAATTGTCGCATTATGCGTCTTGTTGTATTGTCCGGCGGCGGTCATGGCGGATGCCTCACCCATCTCGAAGCCGGACAGCCTTGCGACATACGCTTCGCCGGCAGCCTTCTGAAATATCTCGAACGTCTCCTTCGGATCTTCCAGTTTTAGCGAGATCTTGATTCGCGTGTTCGCGATCATCGACTCGACCTCGTTCTTGTTGTTCTTCGCCATTGCCTGAAAATCCTGCCCGGCAGCAACGAGCGCGATCTGCAATGAGCGGCCTTGCGCGAACATCAGGTCTATGCCGGGTGCAAAGTAATACCCCAGCTCGTCCATGACCAGGTAGAACGGGCGATCGGTATTCGTCTGGCGGTTTTCGACGACGGTTTCATAGTCGCCCTCGATCTCAAAGCCCAAATTTTCCGACATCATCATCTTGGCGCTGGCCACCTGCATCTTGCCCAGGTTGCCCGCTTCTTCCACGCCCTTTTCCAGCGTCGGAATCATGGTAAAACTGATGCGGTTGTTGAGGATGGTGTCCTGAGTATCGAATTCGGGAATCTCGTCGCCAAAAATATCGAAATAAGTATCGGTCATCAGCCCCAACGTGCGGGTGAATTGCCCGGTCAGATATCCGTGCTGCAATAGCGTATCCGATGATTGCGGCTTGCCCTTTTTCGCCAACTGCCAGGAAAATCCCGGCAGTCCGGACGATAGGTAGCTTCTTATCGCGGCAGCCGCAGCGGGCGGAATATCAGTGCTCATCGCCAGCTTAACCACATTGTCGAGCGACATCATTTCGCGGATTGCGGAAACCGACATCAGCATGTCGCCCTTGGCGCGCAGATACGCGATGGTCTGTACCACCGCGTTCTTCATGTTGATCGCCTTGGCCTGCCATTGCGCGCCATCGCCGGTCGCTTTCTCCATGATCGAGTCGATGATCTGGCTGATGGTTTCATGGTTTGCCGTGCTAAACGGGTTCCATGTATTCGACACGCGGGTCTTGCGCACGCCGACCTTCGGTTTGTTTACCATCTCTTTGAACCTGTCCTGGCCGCCGCGCATGTAGTTCAGGATCACCACGTCGTCCTCGCGCCAGAACATCCATGCCATGACGAACACGTTGGCCGTCACGTCAATTTGCGCCTTGCCGTCGGTAAACGAGAAACCGGAACCCCAACAAAGCGGATTGAAGAGCATGGACAACAAAGCCTGCGTCTTACCCGCCCCCGTGGTGCCCATGTAGATGCGATGCGTTCGCGCATCGGACTCGGAGCACCATATCTCCCTTGTGCGGTCAATGGTCGCACCCCTGCGCTCCACGCCGATGAACTCGATGCCGGAAGCAGGAAGCAATCCCAAGTTGTCATCGATGGATGAGGGGTCTGGATGCTTCGTCCATGCCGGATAGCGAATCGGCATCCTGACGCGGGATATGGTCATGTTCCACCACGCGGACAAGGTGACGCCGACCAACAACAGGGCAGGAATAATCGAGGGCAGCACCAGTCCTGCGCAAACAATGCCGATCAGCACATTGCGCATCACATGATGATTGAGCAGGAAATCGCCTAACCGTTGTTCGACGGATCGCCCATCGATAAAGATGGCACGGTCTTTGAGTTCCTGGTTGCTTTCAACCCCGTTGGATGCCATTGTCAGTCCTGTTTCTCAAGGAACTTGATCATGTCCTCTTCGCTGCTGAAACCGCCCGAGTGAACGAACCCGGACTCATTGATCACTGTCGGCGTTCCTTCCATGTTGATGGAATGGAAAAATTCGATGGCGCGGGACGGCGCACTCTCGCCCGCCGAACACACTACCGCGTCATTCACCTGTTCTTTCGTGATGCTTTCGTGCCAGGCAAGTCCACGGTTCTTCGCGCAAGCGATTTGGCTTACCAGCGCCCGCGCGCCGTCGTGCAGCGGGGTAGGGAACAGGTGCATCTCGAACCCCTTTTTCGCCGCAACCTTTTCCAGCACCGGCTCGAATTCCTTGCAGTACGGACACAGCGGGTCGGAAAATACATAGAAGCGATGCTGTGGCAAATCGGCCTTGCCGGTCACGATCTCGATCTCTCTTGGCGGAGCAACCAGGGGCTTCTGTTGAACCGACTGTGGTGACGGCTGCACCTGTGATGCTTGTGCCAGCGAGGCTTCCATATCGCGGTAGTCTTGCGCGTCCTTGTTTGCGGCTGACTGCATCTGCGCAGCTTTGGGTTGCAGAAGCATGGCTGCCGTGGCGAAAACGCCGAACGCGGCGAATCCATAGAGCGCCACCCGTCTGGCGATTAGTGCAGGTCTATTTAATGCGTGAAATGAAAGGCGCGAACGCAAGGACTTGAGCCGTGAGAGCATGGCGCGCGCGCCCTCAAGTGAAGAGCGCCCTGTCATGCCCATCTGGATTTCGTGAGCGCGATAAGCATGGGTCGTGACGAATTTATTACGAGCATCAGGCGATGCTATCTTGACGCGCGTCATTTGCGCGACCGCTCCTGAAAGACTGGCTTCATCAATCGAGAACACTTTTTTGGCGATTCGCTTTAATGCGGCGCGAATGACCCTGACCTCGAATTCATTGTATTGCCCCGCCACCGGAATCAGAACGCCCGTGGGCGGCGCACCTAACGGCTTAATGGTATCGATCCACCTACCGGCCTTGGTGTTGGCCAGGGCGGTTACGCGCCGCGCCATATCGGCTACCGGCTTGTCCGTGGAAGTCCTGCCAATCAAGGCAAGGATCTGCCGTGCAATGCTTTCGCCGACCAGAATGTTGGTGATTGTTAGTGTTTCTTGCTTCATGGATGACTCCTTGGTGACCAACGGGTTCAAAAATTGGCTAGTAGTTCTATCAGACTTCCGGTATTCGCCCAAACTCCGCTTCGCGCTCCTGCTCCCGCCTCGTGATCAGCTCGCGTGAAGACACCATGTTGGCCTCAAACAACCTCTTTTCGAGGGCGGCTGCCGCTTCATGCAGGCATGGCAGGTACACGAAATGATTGTTCTCGCATGCGGTCACGGAAGCCCAATACTGCGCGAACGCTGCCGCGCCTTCGCAATACGCCTTGGCGATCAGATTTTTTGATACGCCGTAAAGCGCGTAAAAGAGCGGGCGATCGATCAGCTTGAGCCAGATGAATTCGGATGGGGCGAGCTTGCCGTCTTTGCGCGCTTCTTGCAAAAGCTGCATCAGGAATGTTTTTTCGTACACGAAGAACGCGGCAATGCGCTGTATTTCGTCACGCTTGAACAGCGCGTCGAATTCCTGCGCCACTTCCGAAAAATCGAAAGCCGGTGTGCAGTCCGCATCGTTGGCCGCAAGGGTTTTGGATGGATCGCAAGACAGGTTGATCGCATCCTGCATGCGCTTTGCTTTTTTCCGACCTTCTTCTCCGCGATAAATGATGCGCGTCATAAAAATGGCGGCGAGCGCCTTGTAATGCGGCGTGAGTTTCGCAACATCAAGCTTGCCGCCAAGCTGCGCCTCTAATATCTTGATGGTCTTATCATAGTCCATCAAGATATTACTGCCTTCCTTTTTGATCAGGTCGTGACGGTCAGCAAATTCGTCGGGGGTCAATGCACGGAACAGATTTTTATGTCGCTCGATATTGTGATCACGCCAAAACTCCGTGAATCCGACAACCGGAACGATGCAGGGATTGGTCAGCGATTGCAGTTTCATTAGCCGCCAGTGGTCGTGCAGACTCTCCAATTTTCGCAAGACGTGCTTATGTATCTTCCATGCCGAATATGCTAAAAAGGAAAGCGACGGAATATAGATCGCGCTTGCGGTGTTCACTAACGCGAACAGTTTTTGAAGCGATACAGATGCCGGATGGGCGGCAAGCACCACGATTTCCTGCGTCGCTTCCGCAAAAAACACAATGCCGATCCTGGGTGTTATCCACGCTAGCGGCAGGTTCATGTAATACGCATATTTGAGCAGGAACCGGATAGTCTGGTCGTGGAACATGACCCACAGCGCAAAGAAGAGCAGCGCCAGCGTTCCTGCCATGATCCCTAGCCCTGTGCCGACACCCACTCCTTTCCCTGTGTTTGCGCCTCGATTATCGGCCATTTAGAAAACGCTCCAGTTAGTATTTTGCGTCAGCCACTTGATGTTCTTGGCAATCAAGTTTTGATACTGCCGGTTCAGGCGCGGCGAATGCGAGTGATAGTTCCCGATTCCAACCCACATTCCCTCGCCAGATTTCTGCGCGGCGGCAATCTCGCTGCTCAATAGCCACGTCCCGACGCGAATGTTATAGCAGGTGTCCTTTTTGATATGAAAGGCCGCGTTTTTGATGCCGTATTTCATTTCGAGCGTCTCATGCCAGATTGTGTTGATCTGCATGATGCCGACATCACGGGTTCCGTTCTGATTAACACTGACAGCGCTGCGCTTCCCGTCCGATTCGGTCTTGATAACGGCTAGCACCAGGACGCGCGGAACATGATAAGACTTTGCGGCATACACTACGCAGTGCATGACTTCCCGGTCAAATGGGGGCAGGGGAGGGGTTGCGTAAATCATTCTCGGCCCCTTGCGTTACTTCCAAAGCGCGCGCAGACCGCGTTGCGACAGGTATTCCTGATAAGGAATCAACTTCTGCTGCCTCATCGTTTCTTCGTAACAGCCGCGACGGAGCGCGAAAGCCAATAGCGTCGCGGCGGGGAACAACGAGAACAGCGGGATGGCGCTGTGCATCTTTAGCGATACCAGTATCGCTGACAGATAGACGACTGCAGCGCCGTAGGCATGGATGCGCCGCATCAGTCTTGCATCGCTTTCCATCCGGCTTATCTCCGTCTGCGTATAAGCCTCGCGCAGGCACGCGCCAAAATCGTCGCCGTGGAAAATCATCTTTTTGGTATGGCTGTAAATGGTATAACGGCTTTTTTTTCCGTCCACTTTCCCGTCATGTATGTCGCGCAACCTGTGTTGCGAGACATCATCCAGCTCTGATTCGGTCACGGCTTTTTTAAGGCCCTTCACACTGTTGGCGGCAACCTTGATTACGCCCGCTGTTCTTTTTAGGGCGGAATAGCCGGAGACGACACCCACCACACCCTCTGCGGTGATGTTAAAGACTTTCTTTTCCGGTACTTTGTTTTGCCCACTGGTTTTTTGCGTTGTCATGCAGACCCCTCTTCGTCGCCAAAAACATCGAAATTACGGTCAATTATGTCAATGTCGGTCACGCGCTGGGAGATGTCGAACAAGCGACGTCTGACCACATCGATGCCTTTGTTGAGGCGCTTCATCGCATCGAGAGAAAAGCACTCGTTCAACTCCATGACCAGGTAGAGATGCTGAATCCTGTTGCTGATAACCGGATCGCTGATAACGTCCATCATCATTTTCGGATACTTGCGGCCAAGAAAGGCGATGAACTCTGGCGCGCAGGTGATCTCCGTCGATTTCAGAATGGCGATCAACGACTCGATTGCCGCGCGAGAAGAGCGCACAGCAGGCGTTGCGCCATTGATCGCGGACTGCAATAGAAGCAGCCGTTCCCGTATCTTCTGCTCGCTTCCGCAAACGACATGATGTTCATGATAGGAGATTGATTCGAGTCCGATAGCACCAATCGCGGACTCAATGAGGTCGGCCAGCGGCGGACGATTGATCATCTTGAAAAACGCCCGCGTTGCAACTTGTCAATCTGTACTCTGTCTTCGAATATCCCGCTGGCGATCTGCCCGACGAGGGGAGAACGCTTCTGGAGGTCAGCAATTTCCCGTCTGGCATCTTGCAGATTGATCCGTTTGACCCGGTTTTTCAACTTGCCGAACAGTCTGTCTGCAAGCGCGGCAGACGCGATGTAATCGCATCGCGGGTCCTGCGCCATCTGCTCGATCCGCTGATGGACGGCATCGGAGGACAACGGCCTGAAGCATACCGGCTGCCCCGTATCCACCGGTACGAAACTGTCGCAACGGTGGATCAGGTCTTCATGCTTGACATCCCAGTTGAATCGCGCGCCCTTCTTTAGCTTGCACTGGTGGATATGCTCAGTTCTCGTGTCCACTTTCTGATGGGTGTCGACGGTTTCGGAAAGCCTGATGGAGACGTTGCAGTTGGAACAACCAATCCCGAGTCCATCAGGGATTACTACCTGCCCGACCATGATGTTCAATAAGTTTGATTTCGATGTCATATCCGATGTTGTTCCGGTTAAATGTTCGTTGTGTAAGTTTTCCGCATTATTATATAA
>DHXL01000213.1:2304-4582 GCA_002415335.1 Oxalobacteraceae bacterium UBA5157 | reverse complement strand
GCAGGCGCGGGTGCAGGTGTCGCCCATGATCATCATGGTGGCGTGCCGCTTGGTCCAGCATTCGCCGATATTGGGACAGGCGGCTTCCTCGCAGACGGTGTGCAGCTTGTTGGCGCGCACGATCTCGCGCGTGACGACGTACTCCTTGGACACCGGCGCCTTGACGCGAATCCAGTCCGGCTTGCGCTGGATGTCGTTGTCCGGGCGATGGGCCTTTTCGGGGTGCCGCGGAACGCTGGAGAGATTGTTGATCACGACGGTCATGAGTCAGATATAGCTGCCATCCTTGGTGAAATCATCACGCACAGCGTCACGGCAGCCCTGCATTTTGGGAATGATATCCTAATTATATACTTGACTTAGCAACGGCCAATATCTAGGTTTCTCCCCATAGGAGATGACCATGACTTGCGACCTGACCAACCCGATTTTTACCAATGAAGCCAGTGCCATAGAGCATCTGGAGGCTTCTCGCTGGTCGCAGGGGGTGACCTGCCCCCTGTGCGGTTCGGCTGACAAGGCCAAGAAAATGGGCGGCAAGACGCAGGCCGGAATGTTCCTGTGCGGCGATTGCCGGGGCAAGTTCACCGTCCGCACCGGGACCGTGTTTGAGCGGTCACATATCCCGCTGCACAAGTGGCTGCTTGCGACGCACCTGATGGCTTCCAGCAAGAAGGGCATCAGCGCCCACCAGCTGCACCGGATGCTGGGCATCACCTACAAGAGCGCGTGGTTTATGGCCCATCGTATCCGCGAAGCCATGGCCCCGGCTGACAGCGCCCCCATGGGCGGCAACGGCGGCATCGTGGAAGCCGATGAAACATACATCGGTCGCAAGAAGGGCCGCACGGTGAAGCGTGGTGGCGCCCATCACAAGATGGCCGTTGTTAGCCTTGTGGAACGCGGCGGCAAGGCCCGCTCGTTTTATGTGGAGCGCGCCGATCAGCGAACCGTTGCCGACATCGTTTCGGCCAACGTAGCCCCGGATACCCGCCTCCATACGGACGAAAGCCGCCTCTATGCTGGTGCGGACAAGGTTTATGCTGCCCATGAAACCATCAACCACGGCAACAGTGAGTATGCCCGTGGCGATGTCACCACCAATTCGGTGGAAGGCTTCTTCTCGATCTTCAAGCGCGGCATGAAGGGCACCTATCACCATTGCGGCGAACAGCACTTGCAGCGGTATCTCGCGGAATTTGATTTCCGTTATTCGACCCGCACCAAACTGGGCTGGTCTGACATTGGCCGTGCCGCCAGCATCATCAAAGGTGCCGAAGGCAAGCGTCTCACCTATCGACAGGTAAGCTAGTCGGTACTGATAGCGAGCGCGCCTTTCGCAAAGGCCGCGATAACCTCCGCTTAATCCTGGAACTGCTGGAACTGTTTTCCAGCTAGGTCTTGCGCGGGGCTGGCTTAAAGCTGGTTTTGTCCGAACGCTTGTACTTGGCTTGTTCTGCCTTGGTAGCGGGCGGACGCGGACTCACCTTAGGCTTAGGGCGCGGTGCCGGGGGCGTAGAAAGCATAGTCTTTAGCGCTGCTTCGCGCCGGCGTTCAATTTCATTCTGGCTTAGTTCATCTGTCATGGGGACTATCATAGCATGGTAATGTCGACCGCGAAATTAGAGCCGTATGCTCTCGCTATTGGACAGACAACGCTCGCTTGGAACGAACTACACGAAACGCTGGGGGCCCTGTTTTGTAAAGTGCTGGGAGGCAGCACTGATATGGACCATAAAATGCAGTGCATGGCAGTTTGGGGGTCTGTATCCAACGACCGCCAAAAGCGCATTTTACTTGAAGCGGCTGTAAATTGGATGGGCGAAAAACGGCACAAGGAATTCCCTGAATTAGCCCCTGATATTCTGTATCTTATCGGCCGTGCAAATTCCCTTGAGGATAAAAGAAACAACGTAATTCACGCGCCACTTGAGGAGGTGTCGAGTGTTATTGTTGCTGCAATGATCGGGAAAAAAGTCGGAGATGTTTATCCCGGCGGGGTACTTAATGATCATGCTCTGAAACTGGCGAACTCCACTATTCATGTGGGGAAGGACTTGCTTACCGAAATAAATCGGTACCGCGATTACGCTGAGTATCTCGACCTGTGGGCCTCAGCTATTTTTCAGGCTTTGGAAAAGCCAGACGGGACATGGCCAAAAAGACCCTCGCTGCCACCTCTGAAGGACAAGGCTTAAGGTCTAACCCACCGTAACTTGCAAGAATTTCGTCTTCGCCGGCCGCTATCATGGCCGGTGTAATCTCAATTTCCGGGCTG
>DHXL01000213.1:0-2220 GCA_002415335.1 Oxalobacteraceae bacterium UBA5157 | reverse complement strand
CCATAGCCGGTCCTTATCTGGCGGGCGGTCCTTAGGATGACACCCCAATCACAGCGGACCACCCGCCGGTTACCTGCGTTAGTCGGCCTGTCTGTGGGAATTTACCCCCAGAAAACCGCTAACTCAAGTATATAATTGGGAATGATATCCTAATCTGGTGTAGGCAGTTCGAGTTAGTTTGTGCCTGGCGTCTATTGACCTGCCGTATTTTTAGGCAAGTCTAATTATTGACATAGCTCGCGAACGCAGCAAAATAACAGCGACACAACATTTCTAGGAGTTTTTAATGCGCCGTACCGCGGCGATAGCACTGGCCGGAGCCCTGTTCGCGTCTTCTGCCGCATACGCAGGGGATCTCCCGCTGCAGCCGGGCAAGCCTGCTGGCGTTCAGCAGGCACAAATGGGCGGCGACACATCCACGCTGGTGTTCATCGGTTTGATGGCGGGCGTTGTCGCAGCCGTTGCCATTGGGACTTCGAACGAAAACAAGACTGGGCCGACGACCACCACGACTGTGGCGACGACCACCACTACGGCCTGATAAAGCACGTCGGCCCGCGACGCCCGGAAGGGATTGCGGGCCGATAGTTTGCCCCTCCAAGCAACGAGGGGCTTGGCACCTGACTTTGAGGGATCGGCAAGATGCGCTCCCCCTCAGTGCCCGGTATCCCGGTATAGTGTGCGTCTGCGCTGCTGCAGACACCTCTTTAGTTAGGTTCTGACGTTTTTTGTTTGAACCGGAACTCGTCCGAAGCGTTGGTCAGACTGACCCATCGGAGCATTTAAGATGCCAGACCCCACCTCTTCCCCATCCGTCCGCTCTCGCCGGCGGGCGGTTCGCGCCGTTGCCCCGGCGCACCATGCCAGCAGGGCACCGTCGCTGGGCGAGAAGCTGCTGCTGCTGGCAAGCAGCCCGGCAGCCAAGACCGCCTTCGTGGTGGTTGGCACGGTAGGGCTGGCGGCGCTTGCGGTGGCGCTGGTCGGTCCCAGGCGACTGGAAAAGGACGTCATCCGCCCGTTGCGCGGCGCGATCGAGCCCCAGGCCGAAAAACTTTGGGCGGATGCTAAGCCCCTGCGCGACCAGATCGCGGGCCTTTTGGAAAACGCCACGCCGGCCGGAAGAAAGAAGCTGGCTCGCAGCTTCCAGAGCTGGATCGGGCATTTTCACGCCAGTTGAGGTAAAGACTCGTCCGAACCAATCGGATCCGAGCCATGTCCATTCCATCGGGAACGCCGCGTAGCACGCCGTTCGACCTGGCGATGACGCGACGATCGCTGTTTCGTGCCCTTGCAGATGCGCGCGAAGAATATGGCGGCAGCAGCGTTGCACTGGTCGATGGCGACGACCGTGCGCTGTCCTATGACGAGATCATCCGTGCCAGCTTCGCATTGGGATCTGCGCTGAAGGCAGGAACGCGGAGCGGCGACTGTGTCGGCGTGATGCTGCCGACCGGCGCAGCGGCGGCGCTGACGTTTTTTGCCCTGTCTGCCTTTGGCCGCGTGCCTACCATGTTGAATTTCACCAGTGGGCTTGCGGGACTGAAGAGCGCGCTTTGTACTGCGCAGGTGAAACGCATCGTCACGGCGCGTCGCCTGGTCGAGGTTGCCGATCTTCATGAGCTGATCGCAGGTCTTTGCGGCACCGAGATCGTCTATCTGGAGGATGTGCGCAAGAACCTGTCCCTGGCCGACAAGCTGACAGCGGTCGCCGGCAAGCTGATGCCCGGGATGCTGGCGGCCCGGTGCAGCCCGTCCGATCCGGCCGTGATCCTGTTCACCTCGGGCACGGAAGGCGAACCCAAGGGCGTGGTGCTGAGCCACGAAAACATTCTCGCCAACGTGGCGCAGGTGCGCGCTCATATCGACATCTGGTCCGGCGACGTGGTGTTCAATCCCCTGCCCGTTTTTCACTGTTTCGGGCTGGTGGTGGGCACGCTTCTGCCGTTGATCGCAGGCATCAAGGTCGTCTCGCATCCCTCGCCGCTGCAGCCCAGGGAAATTGTCCGCCGCATTCGCCTTTATGGCGCCACCATTCTTCTGTCGACCGACACCTTCATCAATCAGTATGCCCGCGCCTCCGATGCGGGCGACCTCGATACCTTGCGCCTGGCGGTCTGCGGTGCTGAGCGGTTGCGGGATGAAACCCGCGCTTTCGTCCGGCGCAAATGTGGCATCTCGCTTCTGGAAGGCTATGGGGTTACCGAGGCATCGCCCGTCATC
>DHXL01000141.1:5931-7873 GCA_002415335.1 Oxalobacteraceae bacterium UBA5157 | reverse complement strand
TCCTGTTTTTCCTCGACGTTCATGCCGGCCATCGGCTCGTCCAGCAGCAGGATCTCCGGTTCGGCGGCCAGTGCGCGACCAAGCTCGACGCGTTTTTGCAAGCCGTACGGAAGACGCCCGACCGGTGTCTTGCGGATGTGCTGGATTTCCAGGAAGTCGATGACCTCTTCCACCTTCTTGCGGTGTTCGATCTCTTCTCTTTGCGCTGGGCCCCAGTACAGCGCCTGCAGCAGGAAATTGCATTTCATCTTCAAGTTGCGACCGGTCATGATGTTGTCGAGTACGCTCATGCCCTTGAACAGGGCGATGTTCTGAAACGTGCGCGCAATGCCGCTCTTGGCGGCGGCATAGGTATTCATGCCCTTGCGATGTACGCCGCGATACGTGATCTCTCCTTGCTGCGGCCGGTACACGCCGTTGATCACGTTCAGCATGGAACTCTTGCCGGCGCCGTTGGGGCCGATGATGGCGCGGATTTCGTGCTCGCGCACATCGAAGGAAATGTCGGTCAAGGCATTCACGCCGCCGAACGAAAGCGAGATCCTCTGCAGATCCAGGATGACGTCACCGATCTTCCGGCCGCCTGCGGTTGTCATCGCTGTCGTGGTCATATCCATGATCTGCCTCAGGCGGCCTTTCTCAGCGGTGCGAAGATCTTCACATCGCGGATCTGCAGATCCGCCGCGACCTTGCCCTGGCGGCCGTCCTCGAACTTGACCTCGGTCTCGATGTATTGCGACGCCTTGCCGGAATAGAGCGCTTCGATCAGCACGGCGTACTTGGTCGCGATGAAGCCGCGCCGCACTTTACGGGTACGCGTCAATTCGTCGTCGTCCGGGTCGAGTTCCTTGTGCAGGATCAGGAAGCGATGGATTTGCGAATCGGCCAGCAATTCGTCACCGGCCAGGTCGGCGTTGACTTTTTCGACGCAGCCCGCGATCAGGTCGTACACCGCCGCGTGCCCCGCCAGGTCGGTATAGCCGCTGTACGCGATGCCGCGCCGCTCGGCCCAGTTGCCGACCGCGTCCATGTCGATGTTGATGAACGCGTTGCACTGCGCGCGGCCGTCGCCGAATGCGACCGCTTCCTTGATGAAGGGGAAGAACTTGAGTTTGTTTTCGATGTACTTGGGCGCAAACATCGTACCGCCGGCCATCTTGCCGACATCCTTGGCGCGGTCGATGATTTTCAGGTGGCCATCATGGTCGAAGAAGCCGGCGTCGCCGGTATGGAAATAGCCGTCGGCATCGATTGCCTCGGCGGTGGCGTCCGGCCGTTTGTAATAACCCTGCATCAAGCCCGGTGCGCGCACCAGCACCTCGCCATTCTCGGCAATCTTGACTTCGACGCCCGGCATCGGCGGACCGACCGTATCGAGCCGCACGTCGCCCGAGGCCTGCATGCATACCGTGACGCAGGTTTCGGTCATGCCATACAGCTGTTTCAGGTTGACGCCGATCGAGCGATAAAAATCGAACAGGTCCGGTCCGATCGCTTCGCCGCCGGTATATGCGACGCGGATGCGGGACATGCCGAGCACGTTCTTGAGCGGGCCGTAGATACACAATTCGCCGAGCGCATACAGGAAGCGATCGGCCAGGCCGACGCCGCCTTTGCCGTCCAGCACGCGGATGCCGACACGGCGCGCGACACGCATGAACGAGTGAAACAGCGTGCGCTTGATCCAGCTGGCATCCTCGATGCGGATCATCACTTGCGTCAGAATGTTTTCATACACGCGCGGCGGGCCGAAATAGTAAGTCGGGCCGATCTCGCGCAAATCGGTCATGACGGTATTGGGAGATTCCGGACAGTTCAGGCAGAAGCCGGTCAGGTGCGCCATGCCGTACGAGTACAGGAAGTCGCCGACCCAGGCCAGCGGCAGATAGCACAGGATGTCGTTGCTGTCGTCCAGATGATCGAATTCGCACAGCACCTGCAA
>DHXL01000141.1:4084-5583 GCA_002415335.1 Oxalobacteraceae bacterium UBA5157 | reverse complement strand
GCGATGTCGTCCGGCTGGCCGGCTTGCACGGCATTCATGAAAAAATCCGGATGGGCCTGGTCGTATGCGCGGCCGAGTTGCTGCAGCCTGGCATAGGCAGTCAGCTCCGCCTGCCCATAATTCCGCATGCCGCGTTCATCGTCGAACACGATGTGCGAAATGCGTCCCAGCGTTTGCTTGATCTCGAGCAGTTTGTCGACTTGCTCCTGGTCCTCGACCACGGCGAAGTCGATCTCGGCATCTTCCAGTACGTAAGCCATGTCGGCCGCCGGCGCATCCTGATACAAGGGCACCGGCACGCCGCCCAGGCATTGCGCCGCCGCCATCGCCCAGTACAGGCGCGGCCGGTTGTCGCCGATCACCGCCAGGTTCATGCCGCGCCTGAAGCCGAGGGCGGCCAGGCCACAGGCAAGCGCGCGCACCTCATCGTTGACGGCGGCCCAGCTCGTGGTTTGCCAGATGCCCAAGTCCTTTTCGCGGAAGGCAGGATGATTCGGGCGCGTCTGCGCATGTTGCAGCAGCAAGCGCGGGAAAGTCAGCGCTACGCTGCCGGTTGTCTTCTCCACCATCGCCCCACTCTCTCTCACGGCGGACGCTCGAACGGCTCGCCCGCGATTCAAAATGGATATATTTTGCGAAGGCCGGCAACGTGCCGCATGCAAGCGATGCCACACTATCCGCTTACAATGCCTTCTGTGTTCTTGTAACAAGAATACTAGACAGTTCAGTTCGCGTGTACTGTCATTTGCCCGACAATTTCACCTTTTTATTATGTTGGGGACGGAGTGCCGCTATGCTTGACTCTTTCCCGCAATAAGTTAACTCTTGTTGGTGCGCTGCACAATGACTTCTATCGTTCTTCCGCTCGATCAATTGCTGCGCCAGACCGCGTGGGCATCCTTGTTGACGGACAAGGAAATGGCGCGCGTCGAAGCCGATACGCTTGAGCATTTCGTGCCGAAGGGCGGGTTCATTTGCCGCAAGGGAGACCCTGGCGATTTCTGGATCGGCGTGCTGGACGGCTTGGTCAAGATGAACAATTTGTCGGCCGAAGGCAAGTCGGTCACGTTCACCGGCGTACCGGCCGGCGGCTGGTTCGGCGAAGGTACGCTGCTCAAGCAAGAGGCGCGCAAGTACGACGTCACCGCGCTGCGCGACAGCCGCATCGCGTGCATGCCGGAGCGGACTTTCACCTGGCTGCTCGACACCAGCCTGCCGTTCACGCGTTTTCTATTGATGCAACTCAACGAACGCCTCGGCCAGTTCATCGGCATGGTCGAGTTCGACCGCTTGCTCGATGTCGATACGCGCGTCGCGCGTTGCCTGGCCGGCCTGTTCAACCGCCATCTTTATCCGTGGATCGGCACGCTGCTGCAGGTGTCGCAGGAAGAGATCGGCTATCTCACCGGCACCTCGCGCCAGCGCGCGAACCAGGCGCTGCAGGTACTGGAGAAAGAGGGGCTGCTGAAAGTCGACTACGGCGGCATCCAGATCCTCGA
>DHXL01000141.1:570-3922 GCA_002415335.1 Oxalobacteraceae bacterium UBA5157 | reverse complement strand
TGGCGGGCATGATCCGTATCCGAATGCATGTTTTTCGAGCGGCCGGCAGTTGCGGATCGCATCGGCATGTGCGGCGCCGAAAATCGGCTTATGCCATGTGCTTATGCGGCACATTTCATGCGAAGATGCAGCGAGCGAAAAACGAAAGGACGCATCATCCATGCATGCCATTAACCCGCTGTCCGCGTATTGGTCCGGCCCGATGGTCGCCGCCAATGTGATCACCTTCCTTACCCTGCTGGGCGCGCTGCTGCTGGGACTGACGGTCGGATACGAGCGCTCGTATCACGGTCGTGCCGCCGGCATGCGGACCTACGGCCTGGTTTGCATGGCTTGCGCGGCGCTCACCGTGGTGTCTGGATTCCCGACTTACTGGTTCGGCGGCCAGCCGCTGCCTCTGTACGGCGGCGATCCGACCCGCATCATTCAGGGGATCGTCACCGGCGTCGGCTTTCTCGGCGCCGGCGTCATCATGCGCGAAGGATTCAACATCAGCGGGCTGACCACCGCCGCCTCGATTTGGGCCACCTCGGTGATCGGGATCCTGGTCGGACTCGGTTTCTACGGCGCCGCGATCCTGCTCGCCGCGCTTTCCGCCGTCTGCATGACCGTGATATCCACGCTCGAGGCATGGCTGCCTTCGCGCCATGCGGTCGCGATCGGCTTGCAGTTCAAGAAAGACTATGTGCCGCTCGAAGAGACGGTGCGCAGCGCAGCGTTCAAGCGCGGCTACACCATAGCCGGCGGCACGATTGCGATCGCCTATCAGGAGGGCAAGCCGTCATGGCATTTTGTCGCCGTTGCGATCAACAAGGAAAAAAGCGCGAAGATCGCCGAACTGGCCGGCGAGCTGGCCCAGTTCGAAGGCGTCGAAAGCTTCCAGCTATCGCACGCGCGCAACTGAGTGTGGCACGGGCGATTCAATTAACTAGCGGCGGAACACATGGCGGAGAATCCAAAACACCGGCGGGTCACGATCGATCAATTGTGCGTCGGTCTGTTCGTGCATCTCGACCTCAGCTGGTTCGACCACGATTTCTCGCGCAGCAGCTTCAAGATCAAGAGTGACGAGCAGATCGCGGCGATCCGGAGCCTCGGTCTGGAGCGCATTCGCATCGACCTGGATCGCAGCGACTGCCAGCCGCAGCCCAGGCGCCTGGATGCCGAGCCCGCCGCTGCACCGGCCGAAGCGGTAGCGCCGAGCGCGGCAGTGCTCGCCAAGCGGGCGCGCATCGACCGCATTAACCTGCAGCGGGCTGCCGTGGTCGATTGCGAAAAGAAGTTTCTGCGCGCCGGGGTCACGTTCCTCGACTTGCAGAATGAGCCGGAGATCAACATCGGCACCAGCCTGAAGCCGACGCAATTGACGCGCGAAGTGCACGAGTATCTGAATCCGAGGAAGCGCATGAGCTATTATTTCGACCTGCCGAAAAAGGATGGTCCCGCGCGCGCCTGACCGCACCGCGCGCCGCTGCCGCAGCGCCTGTATCATTGCCGGTATTGCGCAACTGCGCGAACCAAGACATCGATACGCCATGGATATTCTGCACGCACCCAAAGCCACCATTCGGACCCGCATTCAAACCCTGCGCCAGGCCATGCAAGGCCATGGCATCGACGCCTGCATGGTACCGTCGTCCGATCCGCATCTGTCGGAATACCTGCCGCCGCGCTGGCAGGGCCGTGAATGGTTTTCCGGCTTTACCGGCTCGGTCGGGACCCTGATCGTCAGCGCCGACTTCGCCGGGGTCTGGACCGACAGCCGCTACTGGTCGCAAGCCGAAGCCGAGCTGGCCGGTACCGGCATCGCGTTGATCAAAATCCCGGCGGTCGGCAGCGCCGCGCATATCGAATGGCTGGCCGATCACGTCCGCGCCGGGGGCACCGTTGCAGTCGACGGCGCGGTGCTGGGACTGGCGGCGGCACGGATGCTGCAGCAGGCGCTCGATGCGCGCGGCGTCCGCTTGCGCACCGATCTCGATTTGCTCGATGAGGTGTGGCCCGAACGCCCCGGCCTGCCGGCCGCACCCGTCTACGAACATGTCGCGCCGCACGCGAGCATGACGCGCCGCGCCAAGCTGGCCGCACTGCGCAGCGCGATGCGAGACCTCGGCGCCGACTGGCATTTCATTTCGACGCTGGACGATATCGCTTACCTGTTCAATTTGCGCGGCGCCGACGTCAGTTACAACCCGATTTTTCTTGCGCATGCGCTGGTCGGTACCGAGCGCGCCACGCTGTTCGTGGCGGACGGCAAGGTGCCGCCCGCACTGCGCGACGCGCTGGCCGCCGATGGCGTGGAGCTGGCCGGCTATCATCAGGCGGCTGCCGCGCTGACGGCACTGGGGGACGCCGCAGCCGGCGCGACGCTGCTGATCGATCCGCGCCGCATCACGCTCGGGCTGCGGCAGGCGGTTCCGGCCACGCTCAAGGTGATCGAAGCGATCAATCCGACCAGCTTCGCCAAATCGCGCAAGAGCGACGCCGAGGCCGACCATGTGCGCGCCACGATGGAGCAGGACGGCGCCGCCCTGTGCGAATTCTTTGCGTGGCTGGAGCAGGCGCTGGCGACGCAGACCGTCACCGAACTGATGATCGATGAGCAGATCACCGCGGCGCGCGCGCGCCGGCCCGCTTTCGTCAGTCCCAGTTTCGGCACCATCGCCGGCTTCAATGGCAACGGTGCGATGCCGCATTACCACGCCACAGCGGCATCGCATGCCACGATCGCCGGCGACGGCTTGTTGCTGATCGATTCAGGCGGCCAGTATCTCGGCGGCACCACCGACATCACGCGCGTCGTGCCGATCGGACAGATATCGGCCGAGCACAGGCGCGACTTCACGCTGGTGCTGAAGGGTGTCATCGCATTGAGCAGCACGCGTTTTCCGCGCGGCACGAAGTCGCCGATGCTCGATGCGATCGCGCGCGCGCCGATCTGGGCCGGCGGCATCGATTACGGCCACGGCACCGGGCATGGCGTCGGCTATTTTCTCAATGTGCACGAAGGCCCGCAGAGCATTTCCTGCTTCGCGCAGCCGGAGCCGCATACCGCGATGGAGCCGGGCATGATCACCTCGATCGAACCCGGCATTTACCGGCCCGGCAAGTGGGGCATCCGGATTGAAAACCTGGTGCTGAACCGGGACGCGGAAAGTACCGAATTCGGCCAGTTCCTGCGTTTCGAGACGCTCACGCTGTGCCCGATCGATAGCCGTTGCATCGACGCGGCGCTGCTGCGCGCGGATGAAATCGTCTGGCTTGACGGCTACCACGCGACCGTGCGCGCGCGCTTGCTGCCGCACGTGAGCGGCGCAGCCAAGACGTGGCTGCTGGCGCGCACCCAGCCACT
>DHXL01000141.1:0-337 GCA_002415335.1 Oxalobacteraceae bacterium UBA5157 | reverse complement strand
CCTAGGAAAATATCCCCGGGCGCCGCCGACTTGCTGCCGGCGACCGGCGTATTGCTGGTTCCATGATAGGCAAAGACGACCGACGTCCTGGTCGCGTGGCCGGTATTCCGTCCAGCCGCGTGGAACAGCCGGCTGTGGAAAAAAACCACGTCGCCCTGCTCGAGTACAGGCGATTTTCCTTGTGCGAACAGCGCCTGATTCGGGGTCGCCTCGGGACGCAGAAAGTCCAGTTCATCGAGTTGATCCGCCTGGATCGCGATACCGTGCGAAGCGGGGATGAACTGCAAACCGCCGTTGGCCGCGGATTCCGGCCCGAGCGCCAGCCACACCGAAATCA
>DHXL01000039.1:5761-13033 GCA_002415335.1 Oxalobacteraceae bacterium UBA5157 | reverse complement strand
GGCGGTCGCCTGACCGCGCCGATGCCCGGCAAGATCGTCGCCCTGCTGGTGGCTAAGGGCGATGCAGTCGAGAAAGGTGCGCCGCTGCTGATCATGGAAGCGATGAAGATGGAGCACACCATCGCAGCACCGAGCAAGGGTGTCGTGGAAGAAATGCTGTACGCGGTTGGCGACCAAGTGACGGAAGGCGCGCCGTTGCTATCGCTCAAGGTTTTCTGAGTGGCGGCCATGAACGCGTCACCGGCGTACTTCCTGAATTGAACATGCACGAGAGGAGATCGAAATGCTGCTCCCGATTAACGTAAAAATTGTCGAAGTTGGTCCGCGCGACGGCTTGCAAAACGAAAAGGAAACGATTCCCGCCGAGATCAAGATCGAACTGGTGAATCGCCTGACGCGAGCCGGCTTCAGCAATATCGAGGCGGCTTCCTTCGTGTCGCCGAAATGGGTGCCGCAGATGGCTACGTCGGTGCAAGTGATGGCCGGCATCACGCGCAAACCGGGCGTCGTGTATTCGGCGCTGACGCCGAACATGCAGGGCTTCGAAGCAGCACTCGCGGCCAAGGCGGGCGAGGTGGTGATTTTCGGTTCGGCATCGGAAGCGTTTTCGCAAAAGAATATCAATTGTTCGATCGCCGAATCGATCGAGCGTTTCCGTCCGGTCGCCGAGGCCGCCAAGCGGCACGGCATGCGCTTGCGCGGCAGTATCAGCTGCGCGTTCGGCTGTCCCTACCAGGGTGAGGTATCGCCCGAATCGGTGGCCGATGCGGTGCGGCGCATGCGTGAATTGCTGTGCGATGAAATCGATATCGCCGACACCATCGGCGTCGCCACGCCGCTCCAGGCGCAGAACGTCATGGAGCGCGTCGCGCGCGAATTTCCGATTACCGAGTTATCCGGTCATTTCCACGACACCTACGGCCAGGCGCTGGCCAACATCTACGCCAGCATGGAAGTCGGCATCTCGATTTTCCATTCGTCGGTGGCCGGGCTCGGCGGTTGTCCGTACGCCAAGGGCGCGACCGGCAACGTCGCGACCGAAGACGTGCTGTACATGATGCAGGGCTTGGGGATAGAAACCGGGGTCGACTTGAACGCGGTGGTCGATGCCGGACAATTCATTGCGCAGTATCTCGGACGCAAGGCGGCGAGCCGGGCCGGTAACGCGATTGCGGCCAGGCGAAAAGGCTAGGCCGGCGATGGCCCTTCCCGACACCGCGCAACGCGTCGCGGACCTGCTCGCCGCGCTCGGCCACGACAAGCCGGTCGTGCTGCTGCCGGCCAGCGGCAAGACTTCCGCCGAGGCTGCGGCGGGGTTGGGTTGCGGTGTCGCCGAAATCGCCAAGTCGATCGTGTTTCGCCGCTTGTCGGACGACGCGGCCGTTATGGTGATCGCCAGCGGGGCCAACCGGGTCGATGAGCAGAAAGTGACCGCCATCGTCGGCGCGGTCGGCCGGGCCGACGCCAGGTTCGTCAAGGAACGCATCGGCTACGCGATCGGCGGCGTCTGTCCGATCGGCCATCTCGAGAAAACGCTGATGCTGATCGATCAAGACCTGCTGCAACTCGACAGCGTATGGGCCGCCGCCGGCCATCCGCACGCGGTGTTCAATTTGACGCCGCAACAGTTGGTCGCGATGACGGGCGCGCGAGTCGCCGACGTCGCGTTGCGCGCATGAACTGCCGGCGCGGCGCACGCTACAATGAATCGTGTGGGATCGAGAAGTAAAACGATGAGTGCTGTCAATCGACGATTACGCGACTTCGACCCCGGCGCCGAAACGGGATTTGTACCGTCGCCGTGCATCGGGCTGTGCCTGATGGATGCGCAGACCGGATGGTGCGAAGGATGTTTTCGCACCATCGAGGAAATCGTTGCCTGGGGCAGCGCGACGGATGCGGACAAGCGCGCCGTATGGATCGAGATCAAGCGCCGTGCCGCAGGCTGTGCGGCAGAATAAGAGAAATCAGATGGCAATCGAATTTTATAAACCGGCGCGCACCGTTACCGGACCAGCCTATAGCGCGTGGTTCAAGTTGCTGGCCAGCACGGTGACCGGCGGGCTGGCGCTGTATGGCGCCAGCATCGCGCTGCATTTCCCGCTGCTGCAATACGGTTTCGGCGTCAAGGCGATCCTGCTCTGTTCGGCGCTGATGCTGGCGGTGAGCTACTACTGGTTCTTGCGGTCGACCACCACCGTCGATGCCGGCGGCATTACCCAGACTTGGCTGTACAACAAGCGTGTCGAGTGGCGCGACGTGCGCGGCGCCAAGATGATCGGCATTCCGTATACGAGCTGGCTGTTTCCGCCGCGTCTCGTGGTACGCACCGGCAATTCGTTTACGACTTTCAATGGCGGCTCGCGCGAGCTGCTGATCGAGTTCGCCAGGATCTCGCTGGCGTTCCAGATGAAGCGATGAGTGCGCATACACGTATGCCGTCGGTGTTGCCGGACACGATGCGCGTGCTGGAGCGCGGCTGGCTATCATCCAACAATATCCTGTTTCTCGGACGGGAACAGACTGCGCTGGTCGACAGCGGTTACCTGACGCATGCGCCGCAAACGCTGGCGCTGGTCGCGCATGGCTTGCAGGGCAGGCCGCTGGATCGCCTGGTCAACACGCACCTGCATTCCGATCATTGCGGCGGCAACGCGGCCTTGCAGCAGGCATACGGCTGCCGCACCACGATACCGGCGGCCGAGGCGGACAAGGTCAGTGCGTGGGACGAGAACGTGTTGACGTACGCGGCCACCGGCCAGCAATGTGCGCGTTTTCGCTTCGACGACACGCTGCAATCGGGCGATGTGCTGACGCTCGGCGATCGCGAATGGCAAGCGCTGGCGGCGCCGGGCCACGATCCGCATTCGCTGATCTTTTATTGCGCCGAGGAGCGACTCCTGATCTCGGCCGATGCGTTGTGGCAAAACGGCTTCGGCGTGATCTTTCCCGAGCTGGAGGGCGAGTCGGGTTTTGCCGAGACGCGCGCCACGCTGGAATTGATTGCCTCGCTCGATGTCGGCCTCGTCATCCCCGGGCATGGCGCGCCGTTCACCGAAGTCAGCAAGGCGCTCGATACTGCGTTTGCACGCGTCGATTACCTCGCCGCCGATCCGGTGCGCAATGCGCAAAACGCGGTGAAGGTGTTGTTAAAGTTTCTGCTGCTGGAGCGGCAGCGCATCCCGTTGGCGGACGTGTCGCAACTGCTGCTCGATATCCGTTTTTTCTCGATGGCGAACGAGCGCTATTTGCGGCAACCGGCGGAGCAATTGGCGCAGTGGACGGTTGAGCAATTGGTGCGGGCTGGCGCTGCTGAAGTTGTTGGTGAGGTGTTGCTAAATCGGGACTAATGTTTTGAGCGGGCGTGGGATGGGTGGAATTAGATGCCACAATTCCAATATAAGGTTGCCACGGCTTTCTAGAGCGGAATGCGGTAATTGGACTCTATATCTCATGGAGGGCAGGTTTACCCGTAAATGACCTGGTGTTACACTTTCGGCAATGTTCACAGTTCTCAAATGATGGAAACCCTAAAGCTTTCTCCTGAAATATTAGAATGGGCTGCGGACCAATCCGGCAGCACGCTCGAGGAGATTGCGCGAAAAATTTCGAACAGACGAGCAGCGGTGATTACGCGCGGCGAGCTCACTACTGCCGAGGCAGTGAAGTTTTCGAAATTCGCGGGCGTTCCGTTCGGTTATCTTTTTTTGGACAGCCCACCTGATCACCGTAAACTTCCACTCGCTGACTTCCGGACGTTAGTCGAGCCTGTTCCCTTAAGTAAGGATTTCTACGCAACATTCGACGACATCGAATTTAAGCAGAATTGGTACCGCACTTATCTGCAGAACGAACAGGTCGCACCCTTGGATTTTGTTGGGCGATTCGCCAGTAAGCAATCGAATGCCATTGTGATCGCCAAAGACATCAGGCATACCCTTAGTATTTCCGATGATGAAATTCAGGCGCAAAAAAATGCCGATGCTTTGTATAGTCTAATGGCGAGCAGGGCTGAGGCCAACGGTATTCTTATCTTTAAGAATGGCATCGTTGGTAACAACACAAGAAGGGCGCTATCGGTTAAGGAGTTTCGTGGATTTGTAATTAGCGATAGGTATGCCCCGGCCATTTTTATTAATGGTGTCGATGCTCCGACAGCTTGGGTGTTCACTCTCGCGCATGAGCTTGCGCATATCTGGCTCGGGGAATCTGGAATTTCTGATATGTCGCCGAGCAGTGAAGACAAGCACGAGCGGTTCTGTAATGCGATCGCAGCCGAGGTGCTGATACCTAGTGAAAAATTCTTGGCGCTTTGGGACGCGGTGGATGGCGACGTGGACCGCAAAATGGAGTTCGTACGTAGCCATACAAAAGTGAGCACATACGTGATCGCACGTAGGGCGCTGGAAATGGGACGTATCTCGCGCGACTACTACAATCAACTGTATAAGCGCCTGTACGAAGCAGCAAGAAATAAGGACAGATCCGGCGGCAATTTTTACAATACGTTTCCATTACGGAACAGTAAAAAATTTACTGACTTCGTTACGTCTCTTGCCATCCGGGGAAAAATCAGTTTTCGCGAGGCTGGAAATTTACTAAATACAAATCCTAATAATGTGATGACCTTCCATGCCCAGCAATGAGCGATATCTAATTGATTCAGACGTACTAATTACGTCTAAGAACCTTTATTACCGACCGAACTTCTGCGAAGCGTTCTGGAGTTGGATCATTGCCGGTCATGCCGCTGGGCGTCTGTTTAGTATCGATAAGGTGAAACAGGAATTGTTGAACGGCGATAAAGATGATCCGCTCTATGAGTGGGTTCAAAACGATACTCTGAAGGATTTCTTTCTGGGATCGGCAGCAAGCGCGGCGAAGTGGAAGGATCTGGCCTCTTGGGCGGTGCGTGGTGACTACATGCAAGCGGCTAAAGACAAATTTTTGAATGCAAACTCGGCCGATGCTTGGCTAATTGCAGTGGCCGCCGCAGAGGGGGATTGTATAATTGTCACTAATGAAATTTCGGCGCCTAACAGCCTTAAAAACATTAAGCTCCCAGACGCAGCAGCGGCTCTAAACGTGAAGACCGTTTCGTTATTCGCGCTATTGCAAGGTAGCGCGCACAAGACATTCGAGTATAAACAATAGAAGTTTCCGTTTCGATAGTAATTTTTCGGTACCGCCAGCTCGACGCGAGCCATGTCCGTGTCTCGGCGTGAAACTCTATTTCAACTTGTAAACCGCATCGGCGAACGAATGCAGCGCCGGCAAATCGTCAAACTGCGGCGTGCGTCCCTGTTGTTTTGCCGTGAAGGCTTCCACCAGGTTGCTGGTTTGCCAGATGCCGGATTGCAGCCAGCCCATTTGCTGCAAGGCATCCTGCGTCGAGTGATCGCGCGCGTAGTGGATCGCCTGCTTGCTGCCCCAGATTGCGACTGGCGGCTTCTCGGCGATTTCGCGCGCCATCTGCAAGGCGGCTGCGACCATCGTTTCCTGCGAGTCGAATACTTCGTTGACCAGGCCGACCGCCAGCGCGCGTTGCGCCGGCAGGCGCCGCCCGGTATAGGCCATTTCGTGCACCACGCCTTCCGGAATCAGTTTCGGCAGGCGTTGCAGCGTGCCGAGATCGGCCGTCATGCCGATGTTGATTTCCTGGATGCAGAAGAAGGCATCCGCCGTCGCCAGCCGGATGTCGCAGGCGCAAATCATGTCGACGCCGCCGCCGATGCAACCGCCCTGAATCGCGGCGATGACCGGCATGCGCAATTGCTCGATCAAGTTGAACACGCGTTGCATATCGTCCAGCTGCGGCGCGACATTGGCGCGGCCGCCGGCGCTGCTGTCGTTGAGCGCGATGCCGGCGTTGGCGTCGGTGCTGAACACGTCGAGTGCCATGCCGGCCGTGAAGTGCTTGCCGGTCGACGAAATTACCAATACCCGCGCCGACGCAACGCGCTGCAGCGCCTGCACGACTTCGCCCAGTTCGCGCCACAATACCGGCTGCATCGTATTGAGCGCTTCCGGACGGTTCAGCACCAGGTGGGCGACCTTATCGGTGATGGTGAAATCGATGCATTGATAGGTCATTTCATATTCCTCATTCATTTGGCTGTTCTGGGTTTTTGTTGGTGAAGCGGGCTTATGCGCTTGGCTTGTAATTCATCGCCGTAGCGTGCGCCATGCGCACGATCATGTCATTTCTCGGCGGTAGATCGTGCGCATAGCGCACGCTACAACACCGCCCAATCCGGTCTCACTGCGATCCTCCAAGCTACGCTCGTTCATTTCTCTAGGAGCAGCGGATCCGGTCCGACCTGCAATGCCCGCAGCACCGCGCGCACCGCGGCATTGAACAACTCATCGGCACGCTCGGTTTTCAAATAATACCCCTTGAGTTCGAGGCTGATCGCACCATGCATCGCAGCCCATAGCAGGCGTGCGGCGGCGGTCGGATCGGACGGCGGCAGCACTTTGTCTTGCATGCATTCGTCGAAGGTCTCGATCAACACAGCAAGCGACGCCCACGCCTGCTTGCGCGATTCGATCGGCGGCACGAAACCGGCAATCGCGTCGCCGAACATCACCATGTAGTAGCCCGGATTGCGCTTCGCATAGTCATGGTAAATCTGCGCGTGCGACAGGATGCGCGCCAAGCCGCGCGGGCGGTCGGTCGGCTGCTCGGGTGCGTGCAGCGCCATGAACTCGGTTTTCAGGCGCGCGAAACCTTCCAGGTACAGTTCGTTCGCCAACCCGTCCTTGCCGCCGAACAGCGAATACAACAGCGTGGTCGAGCAATTGACCGCATCTGCCACCCGCCGCACCGTCAGCGCGCTCGGCCCTTCGGCGGTCAGCAGTTGAATCGCCGCATCCAGCATGCCGTGGCGCAGTGTCTGCCGCAGTTCTTCCTGACCCTGGCGAAAATCGACGACCTTCGGTTTGATCTTTTTCACACTCATTTTTCTCTTGCCAATAACATTGTTTTTTCTGGTAACATCATAACCTGAACACGGAAAAACACAAGCATTTGCCAACTTATCGAGCAACTTGCTCCGCAATCAGTCGAGGACGGAGGGGGTTGCGCTTAAGCCTCGGCGGGCTCCTCTTTTCCGCACATTTAATATTTAAAGGAACCGACATGCCTAGCAACCATTTGCCCGCTGCCCTGCAGAATCTCAGCCTGCCCGTGATCGGCTCGCCCCTGTTTATCGCGAGCGGCCCGGCGCTGGTGACCGCGCAATGCAAGGCCGGCATCGTCGGCTCCTTTCC
>DHXL01000039.1:0-5556 GCA_002415335.1 Oxalobacteraceae bacterium UBA5157 | reverse complement strand
GCGGTCAACCAGATCGTGCACCAATCGAACGACCGCCTCGCGCATGACGTCGAAGTGTGCGTCAAACACAAGATTCCGATCATCATCTCCAGCCTGCGCGCGCCGCCGAAAGAAATGCTCGATGCGATCCATAGCTACGGCGGCATCGTGCTACACGACGTGATCTCGATCCGGCATGCGAAGAAAGCATTGGAAGCCGGCGTCGACGGCTTGATCCTGGTCGCGGCGGGGGCGGGCGGCCATGCCGGCGCGCTGTCGCCGTTCGCGCTGGTCGGTGAGATTCGCAAATTCTTCAAGGGGCCGATTGCCTTGTCCGGCTCGATCGCCACCGGCGATGCGGTACTGGCGGCGCAAGCGATGGGCGCCGACTTTGCGTACATCGGTTCGCGCTGGCTGGCGACCAAGGAATCGAATGTCGACGACGCCTACCGCCAGGCGATCGTCGAATCGGCCGCCGCCGACATCATCTACACCAATCTGTTCACCGGCGTGCACGGCAACTACCTGAAGAAATCGATTCTGGCAGCCGGACTCGATCCGGAGAACCTGCCGGTGGCCGACAAGACCGCGATGAATTTCGGTTCCGGCAGCGGCAGCAAGGCGAAGGCGTGGCGCGACATCTGGGGCGCAGGCCAGGGCGTCGGTTTGATGCACGACGTACCGACTGTCGCCGAAATGGTGACGCGTCTGAAATTGGAATACGACGCCGCCAGAAAGCGTTTGGCAATTTAGGAAACGACTACGGTGCATCGCTCCTCCCGCTCGCCGGCGAATGGGAGCGAACCCGTCCCTGCCGGCTTGACCACACCAATCCATGGCTAACTGAAGCGTTGGACGGCATGACCCCGCTGTGGACTAAAGACGTGCGGCGCCGAGGCTTGCTTACTTATAGATGCCGCAGCCGACCAGTACGTCGCCCACTTTCTCGATATAAGACGACTTTTGCTCGATCGCCTTGGACACCGGATTGATCCATTTGTAATCGATCCAGCCCTTGCCCTTGGTATTGGCGACTTCAATGAAGCTCCTGACGAAATACTTGCCGTCCGCATCCTTCAGATCGGTCATGTTTTTGCCGAGCAGCTTCGGATTAGACCCATGCGCCAGCGTCTTGCCCGACATATCGAATACAAAGATATACAAATCGCGGTCGATGAACTGGCCCTTATTGTTATCAAATTCCGCGTACGCCTTTTCCTTGTCGTTGTTCTTCAGATAATTGGCGGCCTTCTTGACCAGTGCAATTGCTTCGTCGGCGGACCCTTTGCCGCCGGCGGCCAGCGCCGCATGATTCAGCGTCATTGCGAACAAACCGAATAATAATCCCTTAAGAACTGCTCTCATGGTCGTCTCCGTTGGATTTATGGGCGCCGGCGAAAGTCGCGTGGCGTATAGCGAATCATCCCGACTTCTCTGGCCGGGACCATTTGGTTATCGGTCGAAAA
Organism: Oxalobacteraceae bacterium UBA5157; assembly: GCA_002415335.1. Classification (GTDB taxonomy): domain Bacteria; phylum Pseudomonadota; class Gammaproteobacteria; order Burkholderiales; family Burkholderiaceae_D; genus UBA5157. The sequence goes on along the minus strand of DHXL01000039.1, from coordinate 4,111 downwards.
ATCACGCGCTAAAGCCCGCCATGAAAATAAGTGGCTGGTTGAATCGCAACGATTGACGAAATGGGATCGCGATTGATAGCTGCGAGCGTCCTCGATGATGAGCAAAAAATGTGCGATAAAATCAGAAAATGGTTCCGGAACTGCCTGGCAGGCCTTGCCTCGGACTTCACACTGCAAAAGGAGGACTCGAAAAAATGACGAGAACAAACTATTCATCCGGGACGGCTTGGGAGCCCGTGGTCGGCTATTCGCGTGCGGTGAAAGTGGGGCCGTACATCCACGTGTCGGGCACTACCGCAACTGACGGAAAGGGAGGCATCGTCGGAATCGATGACCCTTATGCACAAACCGTCCAGACCATACGCAACATCGAATCGGCCTTGAAGGATGCAGGTGCAACGCTGGCCGACGTGGTAAGAACGCGGGTGTACGTGGTGAATATTTCCGATTGGGAGAAAATTGGCGCGGCCCACGGGGAATTTTTCAAGAATATCTTACCCGCATCCAGCATGGTGGAAGTGAGCAAGCTGATCGCCCCCGAATTGCTCGTGGAGATTGAAGCGGATGCCTATATCGGCGCGTAGCGGATCGCCTTGGCGCCGGCGCCGACCCGCTATGCCCCGGACACCTCGATCCCCGGATTGAGGCGGCAATCTATTCGTACTTGCGCGCGTCTTCGATGACGATGCCGTCGTTAGGCAGACTGCCGGCGGCGACCCATTGCACGTCGCCGCGCAGCTTCGTGACCTCGCGTATGGTATCGACTACCGCTGCCGTGGCATCCATCGCGCCCGGAGTGCCGGCTTCGCAGCGAAGCGTCATCTCGTCGTTCGCCAATTCGCCGCTGATCACCAGGCGTGCCTTGATGATTTCCGGATGGCGCCGGGTCACTTCGGCCACCTGTGATGGGTGCACGAACATCGCACGCACTTTGGCGGTCTGGTCGGCGCGCCCCATCCAGCCCTTGATGCGGGTGTTGGTGCGGCCGCACGGCGAGATGCCGGTCAGCACCGCGGACAGGTCGCCGGTGCCGAACCGGATCAACGGATAATCGGGATTGAACGAGGTGATCACGACCTCGCCGACTTCACCGTCCGCGACCGGCACGCCGGTTCCGGGACGCACGATTTCGAGGATCAGCTCCTCATCCAGGATCATGCCTGGATTGACCGCGCCGTCCGTTTCCGATTCGTACGCGATATTGCCGATATCGGCAGTGCCGTACATTTGCAGCACATGCGGCACGCCATTGCTTTGCAGCCAATTGCGCAGCAGCGGCGGCAAGGCCTCGGCGCCGACCATGGCACGTTGCATGGCGCTGATATCGGCGCCCATCGCGTGTGCCTTTTCGATGATCAACTTGAGGAAGGACGGCGTGCCGAGGTAAGCATCCGGCTTAAGGGCGGCCATTGCCTGCACCTGCATCTCGGTCTGGCCGGCGCCGGCAGGAATCACCGCGCAACCGATTTTCGCGGCGCCGCCTTCGACCATGAATGCGGCCGGCGTGAACTGGTAGACGAAACAGTTCTGTATCGTGTGCCCGGCCCTCAGCCCGACCGCATGCAATGGCCGCGCAAAGCGCCACCAATCCTCGCCGCGGCCTTCCGGATCGAAGATCGGCCCCGGCGACATGAACACGCGTTTGAGCCGGCCCATCGGCGTCGTCGCCAAGCCGCCGAACGGCACATCGGCATGCTGCAAATCCTTGAGATCCGATTTGCGCGTCACCGGTAACTGCGCCAGCGCCACGCGTGACCGGATGTCCTCTGCCTGGACGCTGCCCAGGATGCGCGCCCAGCCCGGCGCGGCCTGCGCGCGCTGTATCAGCCGAGGCAACTGCGCCATCAGATCGCGTTCCCGCACCTGCGGATCGCGCACTTCGAGGGAGTCGAAATAATCAGCCATCTTGGATTTCCAGCCGTAATTTTTATTGGTTTGGCAAACGCTGTTGCCGCTCTCGATCGTGTCCGCACTACGGCAGGCTCATGCCAGCCAGCGCTTGCGGCGCCGGTAAAACTTCATGTCGCGAAAACTCTTGCGTCCGGCGCCGGATACGCCAAGATAAAATTCCTTCACGTCCTCGTTGCTGGCCAGGTCCTTGGCATCGCCTTCCATCACGACCCGGCCGTTCTCCAGGATGTAACCGAAGTCGGCGTAGCGCAGCGCCACCATCGTGTTTTGCTCGGCCAGCAGGAAGGAGACGTTTTCCCGGTGATTGAGGTCCTTCACGATCTCAAAGATTTCTTCGACGATTTGCGGCGCCAGTCCCATCGACGGCTCATCCAGCAAGATCATCGACGGCTTCGCCATCAGCGAGCGGCCGATCGCGCACATCTGCTGCTCGCCTCCCGAGGTGTAGCCGGCGTGCGTCGTGCGGCGCTGTTGCAGGCGTGGAAAGTAGTGGTACACCATCTCCAGGGACTGCTTCAATTCGGCACGCGAAATCTTGCGGGTGTAGGCGCCGGTCAGCAGGTTCTCTTCGATCGTCAAGTGGCCGAAACAGTGGCGCCCTTCCATCACTTGCGACAGCCCGCGCCGCACCAGTTCGCTCGGCGTCAACTGGTCGATGCGCTGGCCCTGGAATTCGACGCTGCCCTTGGTGACGTCGCCGCGTTCGCCGCGCAGCAAGGTCGAGATCGATTTCAGCGTGGTCGATTTGCCGGCGCCGTTCGCGCCCAGCAGTGCGACGATTTTCCCTTGCGGCACTTGCAGGGAGACGCCCTTCAGCACCAGGATCACGTGGTCGTAAATGACCTCGATGTTGTTGACCGACAGATAGGCTGGGGCGCCGGAGCTGGCTGGAGTGGCGATGGGCGTTGTCATGATTCGTCTTGGTCGATCAATCGGGTTATCTCACGCAAGCACTCCGGGAAGCGCTTGCGTGAGGCCACTCCCGCTAGCCGGAAGTGGCGCTCGATCAACATTACTTCATGCACGCCGGCGTGATGTGTTTCTCGGCCGCGTACTTGGCGGAGGATTCCTCCAGCAACCGCCGTGTCATCGCCTTGTCGCCCACCACCCAGTTCGGCGTCACGGCGGTCCACTTGGCGCCGTCCCACTTCTGGACTTTCACCGCACCCGAACCTTCATGGTCTTCGCACGACGTCTTGACGGTCGGGAACATGTCGAATGCGCCCAAGGCCTTTTGCCGTGCCGCATCCACGTTCAGATTCTCCAGGCCCCAGCGCACCTGTTCGCCGGTCATGACCTTGCCCTTGCCGTATTTTTCCTGCGCCTTGCGGATCGCCTCGGTCCAGAGAATCGCAGCCGTGACGCCGCGCATGTGGTACACGGAACCGACACGGGACTTGTCATCCATGTTGCCCTTGCCGGCGCCGTACACCTTCTTGCGGATTTCATCGAGCACCGGATAATTACCCGGCGTGTTGAACGTCATCGTCGTGTAACCCTTGGCCGCGTCGCCGGCCGGGATGACGTCCTCTTCCGATCCGGCCCACCAGACGCCGATCATTTTTTCGCGCGGGAAGCCGTTGCGTTGCGCAGTCTTGATCGCCACCGCATTCATCACGCCCCAGCCCCACAGGATCACGTAGTCAGGATTGGCCTGCCGGATCTGCAGCCATTGCGACTGCTGTTCGTTGCCGGGATGCGCGACCGGAATCTTGATCAGCTCGAAGCCGAGGTCTTTCGCGTACTGATCGAATACCGGGAACGGCTCCTTGCCGTAGGCCGAGTCGTGATACAGGTCGACGATCTTCTTGCCGCGCAGGTTTTGCGGCCCACCGGCTTTGTCGACCAGGTAGCGCATCATGCCCGATGCCTGGTTCCAGTAGCTGGTAATCAGCGGGAACACGTACGGAAATACCTTGCCGTTGGCAGCGTCGGAGCGGCCGTAACCAATCGTGGTCAGCGGGATTTTGTCCTGGCCGACGCGATCGATGATGCCGTACGCGATGGCGGTCGACAGCGGATCGACCAGCGATGCGCCGCCGCTCTTTGCTTTCAGGCGCTCATAACATTCGATCCCGCGCGACGCGTTGTATTCGGTTTCGCATTCTTCCCACGAAAGTTTCACGCCGTTGATGCCGCCGTTGAGGTTGACCAGGTTGAAATAGTCGATGATGCCGCCATAGAAGCCGGATCCGCCGGC
>DHXL01000052.1:3328-4179 GCA_002415335.1 Oxalobacteraceae bacterium UBA5157 | reverse complement strand
GAGATGTGTATAAGAGACAGACCCAGGCTGGTGCCGTTCATGCTCACCTCTTCCTGCAAGGCAGAAGAGATATCGGCAAAATCGAGTGCAAACATCTTGTCCTGCAACGTCCGGGTGATGACCAGCCATTCGCGCAGCGCAACGCGCCCGCCGCCGAGCTTCGGGCAAAGCGTCTGCACCACGATCATGTTAAGAGATCCCAAAAGCCGTTCTGCCACAGACTCGTTGCCGCCGCCTTCCTTGGCTGCCATCGCCACCATCCGGCGGAACGCGACGCCGACCCTGTTGGCATGCACCGTCGTCAGCGTGCAATGCCCGGTCAGCGCCATCGAAATGCAGCCGTCTATGGTCTGCCCGTCGCGGCATTCGCCGATCAGGACGATGGATAGCGCGCGCCGCATCGCGGTCTCGGTGGCCTCGTGCCAATTTCTCAACCCCCCTGCGTTCCCGCCGATCTGCGTCTGGCTGATCTTGGGTGCTGCAGAAGGAATGCCGTCGTAGATGTACTCGATCGGAGCTTCATAGGTTGCGATCTTGCGCGGATCATCCTTGTTCTCGATCGCCATGCGAAGGATCGAGGCGATAAGCGTCGACTTGCCGGAGCTGGTCACGCCGGCCACCACGACCAGACCGTTACGGGGCAGGGCGTTCTCCACGATCTCTCTCGGCACCTTGAGGTCGTTGATGTGCGGCGGGTTCTTGGGCAGTACCCGGAACGTGATCGCTATCCCAGCATCGTTGCCATCAAGGCGAGCCGGCAGCATATTGATACGGAAGCCGATACGCTCGCCGCGCACCGGGCGAATCTCGTAGCGCATGTCGATGGGGCTGCCCTGCGACAGCATAGCGGC
>DHXL01000052.1:639-3140 GCA_002415335.1 Oxalobacteraceae bacterium UBA5157 | reverse complement strand
CAGCATAGCGGTGGCATTTGATCCGTAAAGCAGGGTGGCGATGGTCTCGACCTCGAACTGTTGTAATGTTCGGACGGTCGAGCGCGTCTGAATGCCCATCAGCATGAAATAGACAAAATCCTCGGACTGTATGGAGACGTCCGATGCTCCAAGCCTCGCCGCCGTCCATAGTATGCTGTCCAATTCGTTTTTGCCGGCACCCGGCAAGACGGAAAGCGGCAGCACGGGTAGCTCGACTTCGCTCATGGTGACAGCCCCCAGTCGCCTTGCGCGTCTTCCATTATTGCCGGAGACTCGACGGTCTTAACTCCGACGCCAATGCTGATTTGGTCGGGCTGGACTTCGTTGGTTTCTGGCGATATGGCAAGCACCGGCGACTTGACCATGCGCTGTGCTTCCAGTGTTTTGAACCGGATCATGCCAAGATAATCGCGCTTCAAGCGTTGCAGATTTTCCTTGTAGATCGCATCGGCCTGTTCGCCACCGATTCTCCACCCGTCCTCGACGGCTTTGGTCCATACCTTCTTCTCCCTGGCCGTAACCGGGCGCAACGTGTCCGGCAGCTTGTCGACCGACAGTCTTTCATCTGAAAGACCAGCGAATATGTAGTCGCGCCATGTCGGGACGACGCGCACAAATATGGCTGGGCGCACAATCTTGTAAGACACACCGAAAAATTCGATGCGCTGTGCTTCATTCTTGGCCTCGACACCCTGCGATACAGCATCGATGACCGGCGGGAGCAGTCCGTCATTGGACAGCAATGGCTGAAACTCGAACGTCTTGTCCAGATCATGCGCCCGGAGGTTGACCTGCTCAACAATGCGTTTTGCGCGATCGATCATCCCCGCCTGCGCGCCGACTTGCAGCCCGAATTCCTGGATTGCATTCAACCTGACGGAAAGCTCTACCGTGTCGCCATTTGAATAATCGAACAAATCGTTGATACCGGGAGCGGCGAAGGCCGGGAATGGAGCGGCGGCCAGCAACAGAAAAATGGAGGCGCGCTGAAAAAATCTCATTGCTGGACGCCCCCGTTGAGCTGGAACACAACGACTTCACGCCCCAAGGTGATCGAGGCCATCTTGCCTAACTGGACTGATGCGTCCTCAAGCACTTGCCAGAGGGGCACTTTGTTATGGTGCAAGGATAGAATCAGGTCTTGCTGAGGTTTTTTGCCAATCAGCCGCACGCTGCACAGCTTCGATTTTTTCAGGTCTTCCACGAGCAGCATGATGTCGCCATCGAAGTCCAGCGAAACTATCCGGGATGTGCAACCTTGTACTTGCGTCACGGGCGACAGGGCGGGGCGGTTCGAAACGTCATTCAATCGTTTTAATTCCGAATGCACCTCGTCGGCCAGGCTACTTAGTCCGTCAAGCACAACGATGTCGCCGTCCTTTTTGGTCGTGGTGCATCCTTGAGTGGTCATGGCAAGTATGACTATGGCAGCAATGATGATTCTGCTCATTTTTTACTTCCTATCCGTCTGGTTTTCGCCAAGCGGATCTAGTGCGGTGATCGTTTTCGTTATGGGAAGAGAAGGCACAGAATAGATGTGCGCGGTATAACAAGTATTCCCGTCAGCCTGAAACTCATATTTCTCGATTGATGCAGGCGGCTCGATACCGACAATCGAGGTGACGCGGTAATTCTTGATGATGTAGCAGGGCGATTTCGCTTGCTTGAATACAGCTGGATTGATGCCGGACGTAAATGCAACGGCCACGCCTTTCTTGTACAGCCACCTGGACGGGTGAAAGTTCAGCGGTGGTCCTTGATGGTTTTCGCTGGACGGAGCCGGTGAGGAGATCGTTTTCGTTACATGAAGAGAAGGCGACATCATTTCGCTCTCGGCGACCTCCTGTTTGATCAGGACTGCCCCGCTATCTGCCTCGGCTCCGTCGCCATTTTTTGACTGGATGGCAACATCGGGCTTTGCATTTTTGATCAGAATTCTTTTCGTTATGTTGCGACTTTGGTGAATGGGATAGCTCAAACCGGCAGCCGATGCCGCGCGTCCCGCTTGAGCGCCTTTTGCCTTGCACCGGCTGTCGACATCGAGCAACCACACCCCTTTGGCACCAGCTGCCCGGACAACGATAAGTGCCTGCTTCGCAAGCTCCGGCGACACAAAGCATCCGACAGCGACACGGGCGGCGTATTGCTGACTTCTTGAGTGCAACAGATATGCGCCCAACGCCTTGAACGCAGGATCGTCAAGGCGCTTTTTCGCCAAATCGACCTGAGAATAGGAGCCGGTTATAATAGTTAATTGTGCATAAGAAGTACTTGCATAAAATAACGTTAATGCGATTAGGCCGACGGTTACGCAATTATGGAGCTTACTGGTAAAGGGATTCGCCATTTGAGGATCTTGTTAATTAATAATGGTTGACAGAATTGAATAGCTAATAGGGATTATTCTTGCACAATATATTTTGTTATGCAAGAATAAATAAAACATAAATCGTTATCCGTGAGTGTTAGCGTTCAAGTTG
>DHXL01000052.1:0-547 GCA_002415335.1 Oxalobacteraceae bacterium UBA5157 | reverse complement strand
AGTAACGGGGGAAGATCAATTTACAATGATAGAGCGGCAAAAAAATGGCAATTTTGGTTGGCAAAGCATCGGAACATCAGGTAATCAGATCGGAACAAGTTGGCTATATCCCAACGCGAACCATCGATACCGAATATCAGTACGGAAAGATCGTCCGTCGCATCATGCTTCGTTTGGACTCGTACAACGAAGAGCCATCCATCGAAAACATCGTACTACTGATGGAGCGCACCGCACCGCAGCAATCCAGAGCAACCGTTCGACTGTACCGCTCCGCTATCCTTCACTACATCGACCAGCAAAAAGCGCTGGGGCTCATCTCCGACAAGAGTGCCGAAAATGCCGTAAGCCTGCTCAAGTCTTTCAAGGGTCACGAAGGCCGCGCACAAAAAACATCGGCAAAGAAAGCCAAGCACGCCAGCGAAAGATCTATCGAAAGACTATCCAAAAAGCTGGACGCATCGCGTTCGACAGTTGCGGGGCTGGCTAAAAGTCTGTTCCTGTCCAGCGTAATGCTCGGCCTGCGTCCTTCGGAGTGGTTCGCTGC
>DHXL01000334.1 GCA_002415335.1 Oxalobacteraceae bacterium UBA5157 | reverse complement strand
GGCGGCGCACAGGCCAAGAACATTTTCTGGCAGGTTGCCGGCCAGGCGGTACTTGGAACGACCTCGGACTTCAAGGGAATCATCTTGTGCAAGACGCAGATTGTCCTGCAAACCGGCGCGAAACTGAACGGCAGGGCGCTGGCACAGACCGCAGTCACGCTGGACGCCAACGCGGTGACGCAGCCGGCGCTGTGACCGCAACGCTGTCCAGAGTGAACGCACGACTGCCGATATAGGAACAGAGATCGGCAGCGTCTTCACTAAACAAAGAAAGGACCCGAATCGGGTCCTTTCTTCTTGCAACCGGTTTTGTGTATTTTTCGCGACATTCTGGGAGAGAGTTCGCCTTCCGCGAGCATGTGTGCGTCAGCGCACAGACCTGAAATTTGCAGGGGTGCAACCTGCTTGAATGAGAACCAAATTCTCATTGTCCAGGATACGGACTCCAACGACTACGCATCCGCACGGCGAATCAGCTCCACAACAATCACTGAAAAGAGGAAGAAAATAAAATGAACAGAATCGAGAGCACCGCCAGGCGGCTAAAGTGGTTGATGCCGGTCCTGCTGACCGCACTAGTAGTGGGATGCGGAGGAGGGGGAGGAAAAGATCCTATCCTGGGCACCGGGCAGGTTGGGATGCTTGATTTGACGCCTCCCACCGTGACCAGCACCACGCCGGCCACCACGGTTCCAGGGCCAACCCTGGGCGTGGCGACCAACACCGCAATCAACGCGGTCTTCAGTGAAGATATGGCGCCGGCTACGATTACCGCAGCCAGCTTCACGGTGACTTGTGCCGCTCCGTGCGCATCGCCTGCGAGCGCAACGGTAAGTTACGCGGTAGCCACCAAGACCGCGACGTTTGCCGCCGCCGCCCTCACTGCCAACACGACCTATACCGCCACCATCACTACTGGGGCGACCGATCTGGCAGGCAACGCGCTGGCCAGCAACTACGTATGGACCTTTACGACGGCACCGGATGTGACGCCGCCAACCGTGACACTCACCACTCCAGTGACCACGGTTCCCGGTCCAACTCTGGGCGTGTCAGTGAACACGGCGATCAACGCAGTCTTCAGTGAAGATATGGTGCCGGCGACCATCGCCGCAACCAGCTTTACGGTAACTTGCGCGGCCCCTTGCGTGTCACCGGCCGGTACTGTGAGTTATTCGGTTGCCAGCAAGACCGCGACGTTCGCGAGCGCCGCGCTGACCGCTAACACGACCTATACCGCCACCATTACGACTGCCGCGACCGACCTGGCAAACAATGCGCTGGCAAGCAACTACGTGTGGAGCTTCACGACCACGGGCGTCCTGTCGGTGCTCTCGACTGACCCTGTCTCCGCTGACGCGACCGCGTGCCCGAGTGCGACCGTCAACGCGACCTTCAGAGTGCCATCCGGTACGCAAATGGACCCTGCAACGATCAACCCGACGACGTTCACCGTGACAGGCCCCGCACCCGCCACCACATCGGTCACTCCGGCAACCGTCGCGCTTGACGGTCCCACCGGGCGCATTGCGACCTTTACCCCGCAGAATCCGCTCGCCGCCGGTATCTATACGGCCACGATCAAGGGCGGCGCCACGGGTGTCAAGGACCTGGCAGTCCCGGTCGCCAATGGGATGTCAGGTGACTTCACATGGACCTTCACCGCTGTTGTGGCGGGCTCCTGCACCGCACCGAGCCCATCCGCGGTTAATCTCGGATTGGCCGCCCCGTTCGGAATTGCGGCGACCGCCGGAGTAACCAATACGCCTACCGCTCCTAACACGCTGATAAACGGGAATGCGGTGCTCACTGCAACGCCTACCTGTAATTTGGTGGCGGCACCCGGTGGTATCGGTTCGGCAGGCTTCGGCCTGTGCGGAGGCTCCGCTCCATCCATGAATGGGACGGTCATTACGCCGACATTCCCGGATACCACCACTGCGAATGCGATCGTCGCCGATTTGCGGGCAGCGTATCTGAGCATCACGCCGCCGGCCGGCCCGCCCGCCGCCGGTTCATTGGGAGGGGGCACCTCGATCCCCGCCGGCACGACCTTGGGCGCTCCAGCCGGTAACGCGCTTGTGCTTGGAGATAACCTGTTCTTTCCGGGCGTCTATACCTCGCTTACGTCAATCCTAATCAGCGGTGACATCACGCTCGATGCCCAAAACGACCCGAATGCGACTTTCATCTTCCAGTCGTCCAGCACGGTCGGGGCAGCAGACGGTGCCGCTTCTCCCAGCGCGCATACCCGCATCCTGCTGATCAATGGTGCGAAGGCCTCGAATGTCTGGTGGCAGGCAGGTTCTGCAGCGACGATTGGAACGCAGACTGAATGGCAGGGCAACATACTTGCCGCCGGTGATATCACGCTGAAAACGGGAGCGACTTCGTGCGGCAGATTGTTTGCCGGAGCGTTTACCTCGGGTGCCTTTGTATTCGACTCTAATGTAGTTTCGGTACCCGGAAATCCGAGCGCACCCGCTACCTGCAAGTAAAAAGCATGCCGTATTCGCTGTGCTGAAAACCTGGTGGCGTTTGATAGGAGCCACCAGGTTATTTGGAAAGCACATGAACGACGGAACAGACGCGAAAAATTCTAAATGATTTTGGAGAAAAACATGAAACTAGCAAAGGCATCAGGGACGCTGGGATTGGTGGCACTCGCCGCAATCGCCAGCCAATTCGCCATGGCCGATAATGCACCGGGCTGGTACGTCGGCGCCAATGTCGGCCAGTCAAGGGCAAACATCGATGACGCAAGAATTACCAGCGGTCTGCTGGGTAGCGGCTTCGCCACGACTTCGATCACCGACGACGACCGCGATACCGGCTTCAAGCTCTTTGGCGGGTACCAGTTCAACAAATATCTTGCCGTTGAAGGCGGCTACTTCGATCTGGGAAAATTCGGCTTCAAGGCGACGACGATACCGCCTGGCATGCTGAGCGGCGATATCAAGCTCAGGGGCTTGAATCTTGACCTGGTCGGCACCCTTCCCATCACGCAAAAATTTTCCGCGTTCGGCCGGGTCGGGATGAATTACGGCGATGCCAGGGATTCCTTTACCGGCACCGGCGCAGTCCAGGTCCTCAATCCCAGCCCGAGCCAGCGTCAGACAAACTACAAGTACGGGGTAGGGCTACAGTACGCTTTCACGGAAGCGCTCGCCATGCGGGTCGAGGCAGAACGCTACCGGATCAACGACGCGGTCGGCAACAAGGGCGACGTCGATCTTTATTCGGTTGGTCTGACCTACCGTTTCGGGGCCAAGACACCGGCTCCGGCACCACGCGTCGAAGCGGCACCGGAACCTGTTGCGGAAGTCGTCGCGCCAGCGCCGGAACCGGTAGCGCCACCGGCTCCGCGTTTTGAAAAATATACGCTGTCGGCCACCGAGCTATTTGCGTTCAACAG
>DHXL01000336.1:4431-4690 GCA_002415335.1 Oxalobacteraceae bacterium UBA5157 | reverse complement strand
AACCGAAGCTGGATGAAATCGCGAACGTCCTCAATAAGAACCGCGACATCAACAACGTCGTCATTACCGGCTACGCAGACCGCATCGGGTCGCCAAAATACAACCAGAAACTGTCGGAGCGTCGTGCCGTCGCGGTGAAGAATTATCTGGTCGGTAAGGGCATCGAGGCAAATCGCCTGACGGCCGAAGGCAAGGGCGAAGCCAATCCGGTCGTTGTCTGCACCGACAAGAAACGCCCGGCGCTGATCAAGTGCCTGGA
>DHXL01000336.1:0-4215 GCA_002415335.1 Oxalobacteraceae bacterium UBA5157 | reverse complement strand
TTGTCGCCGCCATTGGCGGAATGCCGGGCAATTTCGCCACGCCCATCATGTCAGAGGTCATCACATGAAGCCATCGTCGACAACGCCGCAATCGGATCTGCCTGATGCGGTGAAGGACAACATCGACTCGGTCGCCGAGTTTTATGAGCGAGAGCAAGCGAAGATTTCGGGAACACAGAGTGTGATCGAAGAGATCAGCTGCCACTTCGGCAGTCCTGCCTATTTCGGCGGCTTCATTCTGTTCATCGCGCTGTGGATCATCGCAAACGAGTTGGCGGACTATACCGGTCATGGCCAGTTCGATGCGCCACCTTTTTTCTGGTTGCAGGGCATCGTCGGCCTGAATGGCGTCGTGATTACCATCGCGGTCCTGATTCGCCAGAATCGCATGGCGCGCGTAGCCGAGCAACATGCCCACCTCAACTTGCAGGTGAATTTGCTGGCCGAACAAAAGACCACCAAAGTGATTCAGCTGCTGGAAGAATTGCGGCAAGACTCGCCGAACGTCAAGAACCGCCACGACCCCGAAGTAGACAAGATGCGGATGCAAACGAACCCGCATGCCGTATTGAACGCGATCGAAGCGCAGAAGGTCGACAAGCAGGACGGCTAACGGTCTGGCTGCATCTAAGTCCGGCTGCGGCGGCGCGGCTAGCTGCGCGTCGATCCGAGTAGCTTGGTGGCAAGCGCCAGCAAATCAAGTGGAACCGGCCCGAGATGCGTATCCGCAAAATTCGACTCGTACTTCAGGCCGAATCCGTACATGCCGGTCAAGGACCTGCGTCTTGCCCTGCGCTGATGTACCGCGGGCGGACGTCGCGCGCCGTCGCCGTCGGGGTACCAGACATTATTGGCAAGATCGTGCGGACTGCGCGGAAAGCCGCCCAGCGGATAGGCCTTGCCGCGCTCCAGCAGCAGCACCAGTCCCGGGCAGCGCTTCGACAAACGGGCGCACATCACGGCGCCCCCGAATCCGCTGCCTACGATCACCGCCTCATGGTCCAGGTCTGTCTTCAACGCCGCCACCCCTTAGTAATTTGACGAGCGCCATGCGAAGGGCGCGTCCCGTTTTTGCCTGGATGCAATGTTAGTATATTTCCATGTGAAAATGATATGTTTTGTTGATGCAATTTGCGGGAATAATTACGGCCGGACACCGAATCGCGCGCGGACAACTGCCAAAGCTCCTCTATGGAAAACAGTGAATTTTCCGTTTGTCATCAGGTTTCTGCTACGATGAACAACTGTTTCCTTTTTGAAACTTGCGATCTGCCGCTGCAGCGCACCCTTATCGATGCCTAAACTCCGCCGCTTGCTTCGTTGCCTCGCTCTGCTGGGTTTGCTGGCGGTCGCGTTTACTTCCTCCGGGCAAGCCAAAAACGTCCTCGTGGATGAAGCGCTGACGCCAAAACAAATCAATCTGACCCCGTATTGGACCGCACTGGAAGACCCGTCGCGCAAGTTGACGGTGGAGGAAGTGAGTCAGCCGGCATTCGCCGCTGATTTTCGGCAGCCGAGTCAGAAAGCCGATGCCATCAACTTCGGATTCATCGATTCGGCGGTGTGGTTGCGCCTGACGATTCATAACGCGGCGCCGAAAGAACTGGAGCGCTTGCTTGAGATCGCCTATCCGCACCATGACAGGATCGAGTTTTATACGCCCGTTGCGGGCGGCTTTCAGCGCACTGTCACCGGGACTGAACTCCCTTTCTCTGCGCGGCCGGTGCCGCACCGGCATTTCGTTTTTCCGCTGCGCCTGCCGGCGGCCGCGTCCACGACCTTTTACCTGCGCCTGAAGTCGGAAAGCTCGCTCGACGTTCCTGCGACGCTATGGGAACCGCAGGCGTTCAACACCGAAAGCACATATCAATACATGGGGCAGGCGCTGTACTTTGGGGTATTGCTGGCCCTGGGCTTGTATAACTTCCTGCTGTATCTGTCGCTGCGTGACCGCACCTATTTGTACTATGTGCTGTTCACGATCACCAGCGCGCTGTCGCTGGCGGCCTTCAGCGGAATGGCCTATCAATTTCTCTGGCCCGACTCGCCCGGCTGGACCAAGGTTTCCACCATGATTCTGTTCGCCTCCAACGGCATCGCGCTGTTCCTGTTTCAGATGCGCCTGCTGGATACGCGCCGGACCGTGCCGATGCTGGACCGCTTGATGCGCGTGGTGATCGGGTTGAACGTGTTGCAGATAGCCGGCTTCCTTTGGTCCTACAGCCACATGGTCCGGGTCGCGATCGCGCTCGATGCGATGCACATGCTGCTGGCGTTGGTGGTCGGCATCGCCTGCTTGCGGCGCGGCCAGCGCAGTGCGCGCTTTTTCTTGCTGGCCTTCAGTTGCCTCGCGCTGGCGGCCGTGATGACCGCGTTGCGCAGTTTCGGCATCCTGCCGACCAATTTTGTGACCGTCAACGGGACCCAGATCGGTTCGGCGCTGGAGATGCTGCTGATGGCGCTCGCACTGGCAGACCGCTTCCACCTGATCCGGGAAGAAAAGGAAGCCGCGCAGCAGCAAATGGTGGTGAACCTGCAGCAATCGGAACGCGTGCTGGAACAGCGCGTGACCGAGCGAACCGCGGAACTGACGCATTCGAATCTAGCACTGGTCGAACGCGAACATGCGCTGGAAGTCGCGAAGGAAGTGGCCGAAGAAGCGTCACGCATGAAGTCGATCTTCCTCGCCAACATGAGCCATGAAATTCGCACGCCGATGAACGCGGTGATCGGCATGGCGTATCTGGCGCTGCGCACCGACCTCAATCTCAAACAGCGCGACTATGTCGAAAAGATCCAGCGTGCCGGTATTTCGCTCTTGCATATCATCAATGACCTTCTCGATTTTTCCAAGATCGAAGCCGGCAAGCTCGACATCGAACAGACGGATTTTTCCCTGCAGGAGGTACTGCGCAACGTTGCCGCGGTCACCAGCCAGCGCGCTGCCGAAAAGGAACTGGAATACCGCCTCGACGTTGCACCGGATGTGCCCGACGGTCTGACCGGCGACCCGCTGCGATTGGGGCAGGTGCTCATCAATCTGATTAGCAATGCCATCAAATTCACTGCAGTGGGAAGTGTCCGGATGGATTGCCGCATGATCGCGGCTGCACCCGGTTCTGTCGAGCTGCAGTTTGAAATCATCGATACCGGCATCGGCATGACGCCCGAACAGCAGGACAAACTGTTCCAGGCATTTATCCAGGCGGACGGCTCGACTACGCGCAAGTATGGCGGCACCGGACTTGGTCTCACCATCAGCAAACGCCTGGTGGAGATGATGGGCGGAAGCTTCACGGTGCGCAGTCAATTCGGCAGCGGCTCGGCGTTCGCATTCTGCGTCCGCTTTGGCCTCGGCGCCGCATCGCCGGCTTCATCTCCCAGCCTGGGCGACTTGCTGCACACTTGCCGCATACTGATCGTCGACGACGATCCCGCCGCGCGTGAAATATTAGTCGCCGCGCTGGAAGGTTTTCAACTGACAGTACATTCCGAGGTGGGCGCTGCCGAAGCGCTCGCCGTGATCCGCGCCGCGGACGGCACCGAACCGTACGACGTCGTGCTGGCCGATCTTGGCATGCCCGGTATGAGTGGTTTCGATTTGGCTGCCGCAATCCCCGAAGCCGGTTTGCGCCGGGTGCCAAAAATCATTTTCGTCACGGCGCTCGAGCGCGAAGATGTCCTGCACCGTGCAGAGAATTTGAAGGTGGCTGGCGTCCTGTTCAAGCCGGTCAATCAATCGCTGCTGCACGACACGCTGGCCAAAGTGCTGTCGGAGGATCCGTCCATCGGTTCTGCCGCGCTGAATTTGCACATATTGCCGCGCTTTGACGGGTGCCAGGTTCTGCTGGTCGAGGATAACGAAATCAACCAGCAAATCGCGTTGGAAATGCTCAGTGCTACCGGCGTGCGAGTCGACATGGCCGACAACGGCCGCATCGCATTGGACAAGCTGTTCACCGCAGCGCCCCATGGCTACGATCTGGTGCTGATGGATTTGCAAATGCCCGAACTGGGCGGCCACGCCGCAACCAGGCAGATCCGGCTTGATGGCAGGTTCGCGGCCTTGCCGATCATCGCCATGACCGCGCACGCGACCGCGCAAGAATGCACCGAGTGCCTGGAAAGCGGGATGCAGGATCATATCGCCAAGCCGATAAACCCGACGCGTTTTTATGAGACTCTTGCACGCTGGCTGCCGCACAGAGTCCTTGC
>DHXL01000270.1 GCA_002415335.1 Oxalobacteraceae bacterium UBA5157 | reverse complement strand
CCAGTCGCCGTCCGTTTGCAGCAGGCCGGGCGGGACCGGCAGTTGGGATTCGGGTTTTCCCTTGAGTGCCTCTCGCATGTACTGGATCCAGATCGGCAGGGCAGCGGTGGCGCCGAATTCGCGTCCGCCCAACGACTTCGGATCGTCGTATCCCATCCACGCTACCGCCACCAGATTGCCGCCATAGCCGGCAAACCAGCCGTCCACCGCGTCGCTCGTGGTGCCGGTCTTGCCGGCCAAATCGCTGCGCGGCAGCCGCTGGCCGGCAAGCGCGCCGGTGCCCGAGCGCACGACGTCACGCATCATGCTGTCCATCACGAACGCGTTGCGGGGATCGAGCACCCGCGCACTCGTCTGCCCGGCGGAAACCGGAGTGGTTTCCAGAATCACGTTGCCGTCCGCATCGACGACTTTCTGAATCAGATAAGACCCGACCCGGTATCCGCCGTTGGCGAACACCGCATAAGCCGCCGCCATTTGCATCGGCGTCACCGCGCCCGTGCCAAGCGCCAGCGTCAGGTTGGCGGGGTGCCTGGCAGCGTCAAAACCAAAGCGCGGAAGATAGGCGAGCGCATATTGCGGCGTGATCGCTTGCAAGATGCGAACCGACACCACATTTTTCGAACGGGCCAGCGCGTAGCGCATGCTCACCGGACCGTCGTAGCTGCCGTCGTCATTGTGCGGCTCCCAGCCCGCAGCGCCGCCGTCCGCGAGATCAAGTGAAAGTGGTGCATCGTTAATGATGGTGGCGGGCGAAAATCCTTTCTCGAGGGCGGCAGAATAAATGAACGGCTTGAAGCTTGAGCCGGGCTGGCGCCAAGCCTGAGTCACGTGATCGAATTGACTAAAGTTGAAATCAAAGCCGCCGACCATCGCGCGCACCGCACCGTTCTGCGGATTAAGCGCGATGAGCGCCGCCTCGACGTCCGGAATCTGCGCGATCGCCCAGCGTTTCTTCGCGTCTTGCGTAACGCGAATTACCGCGCCTGGCTGCACCTTGAACTGCGGCTTGGCGTGCGCCGACAACCCGGCTGCGGCAAAGCGCAAGCCGCTGCCCGTGATCTCGACCGTCTCTCCGGACAGCATCGCTGCACGCACCAATTTCGGTGACGCCGATATCACGACCGCCGATTGCAGATCGCCGCTGCCGGGATGCTTCAGCAATGCGTCATCGATCGCATCCTGACGCGCGTCCGGATCGGCGGGCAATTCGATCCTGCCCTCCGGGCCGCGGTACCCGTGGCGCTGGTCGTACTCCATGACGCCGCGGCGCACTGCCTGATAGGCGGCGTCCTGATCCTGCTTGACGATCGTGGTGTAGACCTTGAAGCCGCGCGTATAGGTCTCTTCCTTATACTTTGCGAACATGGTCTGCCGCACCAGTTCCGCGGCATACTCCGCATGCGTCTGGAATGCGTGCGGGTCGGTTCGCACTTGCAGCGGCTCGATCCTCGCCTGTTGATATTGCGCCGAGTCGATATAGCCAAGTGCGCGCATCCGCGCCAGGACCAGCAGCTGGCGCTGCCTCGCGCGCTCCGGATTGGCGACCGGATTGTAAGCCGCCGGCGCCTGCGGCAAACCGGCCAGCATCGCAGCTTGTGCGATTGTCAATTCCTTGAGCGATTTACCAAAGTAGACATCGGCCGCGCTGGCAAAGCCGTAGGCGCGCTCGCCCAGGTAAACCTGGTTCATGTACAGCTCAAGAATCTGGTCCTTGGAAAGGGCTGCCTCGATTTTGTAGGCGAGCATGATTTCGGATAACTTGCGGGCGCCGGTTTTTTCCCTGGTCAGGAAGAAATTACGGGCGACCTGCATCGTTATCGTCGATGCTCCCTGTGCCAGACCGCCACCGCGCAGGTCTGCCAGGATGGCCCGCAGCACTCCCTTGAAATCGACGCCGCCATGCTCATAAAAGCGTGCGTCTTCAATCGCCAGCAACGCATTCTTCATGACGTCGGGGATCGCGCGGATGGGTGTGAAATTACGGTGCTCGGCACCGAACTCGCCGATCAAAATCTTATCCGCGGTATAGACCCGCAACGGAATCTTGGGGCGGTAGTCGGTGATCGCGTCTAGCGGCGGCAGGTTTGGCGCGACCACCAGCCACGCGTAGGCGATCGACATCGCTGCGCCGAACAGCAACGCCAGCAACACGCCGATGAGCCAGCGAACCATGCGAGGTCGCCCAATACGCTGCAGTATGCCGATCAATTGCACCGAACCGTTGAAAATACGACGAATCGCGCGCTGGACTGACGGACAAAATGGGGCATCGAATACGATCGGGTTGGCTCGGGATCCAAAAGTATAGAGCACTTTGCGCGAAAATTGCCGGCCGAACGCGATTCCACCGCTATTAGGAATATTTAGAAAGACAAACGGCGCAGGGTATAACAATTTGGCAAAACTGGCCGATAACAGATAGAAAGCAGATGCCATTCATCGCGCATCTCGTCTGCCAGGGGTAGCGCCGAAGGCTGCCAGACAAGACGTCCCGCGGCGACTCTTGGGGAGAACCGGATGGACCAGCGACGCATCAGCATGGCGGACATTACGGTGGGCCAGGCTTTGCCATGGGATGTGTACGATGTGAACAACAAGCTATTGCTGCGCAAGGGCACGATCGTGCAGCGCGATC
>DHXL01000268.1:5529-6828 GCA_002415335.1 Oxalobacteraceae bacterium UBA5157 | reverse complement strand
TGCCGCCCGATTTCGAATGAGCGCTTGATCAGCCAGTAGAACAGCAATATCACCACCATCACGCCGACAAAACCCAGCTCTTCACCGATGACGGCGAGCAGAAAGTCGGTGTGCGCTTCCGGCAGGTAATGCAATTTCTCCACGCTACCGCCGAGCCCGACGCCGAACATTTCGCCGCGTCCGAACGCGATCAGCGAATGCGACAATTGATAGGCTTTGCCCAGTGCGTTGTCTTCCTGCCACGGATTCAGGTAGGCGAAGATACGTTCGCGGCGCCACGGCGACATGACGATCACCAGGCTGAAAATGCCGACCAGCGTCGCGCCGATGCCGCCGAACCAGACGCCGTTAATGCCGCCCAAGAACAAGATGCCCATCGCGATGCAGACAATCACGCCGAACGCGCCCAGGTCCGGCTCGAGCAACAACAGCAGACCGACGCACCCGACCGCCGCCGCCATCGGCAGGAAGCCCTTGACCAGCTTGTGCATGTACTGCTGTTTGCGCACCGTATAATCGGCGGCGTACAGCACGACGAACAGTTTCATCAGCTCGGACGGCTGCAGATTGAATACCTTGAACGACAGCCAGCGTTTGGAACCATTGACGCCCTTGCCAATCCCGGGCACCAGCACCAGAGTCAGCAACACCAGCGTGCCGACAAACAAGTACGGCGCCAGCCGCTGCCAGGTTTCAATCCGCACCCGAAACACGAACAGGCCGGCCACCACCGAGATCGCGATGAACATCGCCTGCCGCGTCAGGAAATGCGTGTTCTTGTAACCGGCATACTTCGGCGAGTCGGGCAACGACACCGACGCCGAATACACCATCACCATGCCGAATAACATCAATAGCAGTACCACCCACACCAACAGCTGGTCGTACTCCATCATTTTCGAGCGCTGCGCAAGGCCGGTCAGCGGCTGTTTTGCCGTATTGCCCGCAAAGGATGGCAGCGCGAATTTCACGAGACGATCTCCCCGCGCGTCATCGCGACATCCTTAACCGCATCGACAAACACCTGGGCCCGATGACCGTAGCCGCTGAACATGTCGAAGCTGGCGCAAGCCGGCGACAGCAATACCGCGTCGCCGCTGTGCGCCAATTCGGCCGCACGCTGCACCGCCGCTTCGAGCGTCGCGCAATCGATCACTTCGACGCCCGACCGCGCGATTGCCGCGCGAATCTGCGGGGCATCTTTTCCGATCAGCAAGACGGCGCGCGCATATTTCGTGACCGGTTGTGCCAGCGGTGCAAAATCCTGGCCCTTGCCGTCGCCGCCGGCGATCAGCAGCA
>DHXL01000268.1:0-5297 GCA_002415335.1 Oxalobacteraceae bacterium UBA5157 | reverse complement strand
TAGTATTCGACGCCGCCGATCGTGGTCACCAATTCGACCCGATGCGGCTCGCCGTGATAATCGCGCAAGCCGTGCAGCAAGGGCGCCAGCGGCAAGCCGATCGCGCGGCACAGCGCCAGCGCGGCCAGCACATTGACGGCATTGTGCTGGCCGCGGATTTTCAGCGCATCGGCCGGCATCAGACGCTTGATCACGACCGACAACTCCGGACTGCTATCCTTCTTGCGGCGCGTTTTTTTGTCACCTCGTTCGCCTTCTTCGGCCGCCACCGCGACCGTCAGCCACTGCATGCCGTTTTCATTCAGCAAGCCGAAGCAATCCGGTTGCTCCGGCTCATCGGCACCAAAGCTGATCATCGGCGCCAGCGGCGACGCCATTTGCATCACTGCCGGGTCGTCGCGATTCAGCACATGGACCGTATGCGCGCCGAAGATGCGCGCCTTGTCCTCGGCATAGGATTTCAGATCGCCATGCCAGTCGAGATGGTCTTGCGTGACGTTGAGCACCGTTGCCGCGTCGGCTTGGAGACTGTGCGTGGCGTGCAACTGGAAGCTCGATAACTCCAGCACCCAGGCTTGCGGCAGCGTGTCGTTATCGAGCGCATCGCGCAACACGTCGAGCGCAGTCGGGCTGATGTTGCCGGCGACCTGGACCGTCAGGCCGGCGCGCCGGCACAGCAAGCCGGTCAAGCTGGTGACGGTGGTCTTGCCATTGGTGCCCGTGATCGCGATCAACTTGGGTGCGTAGTGGCGTTCGGCCTTCAGCACGGCCAGCGCCTGCGCGAATAACTCGATCTCGCTCCACAGCGGAATGTCTTTTTCCTGCGCCGCCGGCGTGATGGCGGCCAGCTCGCGGTTCGGCGCCAAGCCCGGACTGACTGCGACGAAATCGATTCCATCCAGCAAAGCGGCTTCGAACGGCGCGCCGATGAATTCAACCTCGGGCACGGCGGCGCGCAGCTGCGCCAGGCGCTCGGGTGCGGCCCTCGTATCGGCGACGCGCAGCACCGCGCCGCAGCGCGCCAGCCACAGTGCCATCGCCAGCCCCGATTCACCGAGGCCGAGAACGAGAACGCGTTTTCCTTCGTAATTCATCGAATATTTTTTACCGTAATTTCAACGTGGACAAGCCGAACAGCACCAGCATCATCGTGATGATCCAGAAGCGCACCACGACCTGTGTTTCTTTCCAACCTTTTTGCTCGAAATGGTGATGCAGCGGCGCCATCAGCAGCACGCGCCGCCCGACGCCGAAACGCCGCTTGGTGTACTTGAAATAAATTACCTGGACCATCACCGACAGGGTCTCGACCACGAAGATGCCGCCCATCATGAACAACACGATTTCCTGGCGTACGATGACTGCGATGGTGCCGAGCGCGCCGCCCAGCGCCAAGGCACCGACGTCGCCCATGAACACCTGTGCCGGATGCGCGTTATACCAGAGAAAAGCCAAGCCGGCGCCGGTCATCGCGCCGCAGAAGATCAGCAGTTCGCCGGCACCCGGAATGTGCGGAATGAACAGGTACTTGGAGTAAGCCGCGCTGCCGGTCAGGTAACCGATCAGGCCGAGCGCGCTGCCGACCATCACGGTCGGCAAGATCGCCAAGCCATCCAAGCCATCGGTCAGGTTGACGGCATTGCTGCTGCCGACAATGACGCAATAAGTCAAGCCGATGAAGCCCCATACGCCGAGCGGATAGCTGATGGTCTTGAAGAACGGCACGATCAAATCGGCTTTCGGCGGCAAATCCAGATTGAAGCCCGACTGCACCCAGGCCAGGAATAATTCCCACACCTTGGTATTGGTCGGCGCCGATACCGAGAATGCCAGATACAAGGCCGCGACGATGCCGATCAGCGATTGCCAGAAATATTTTTCGCGCGAGCGCATGCCGTTCGGATCCTTGTAGACCACCTTGCGGTAATCGTCGACCCAGCCGATGGCGCCGAAACCGAGCGTGACCACCAGCACGATCCAGATGAAGCGATTGCCAAGGTCAGCCCACAGCAGCGTCGCGACGCCGATCGAGATCAGGATCAGCACGCCACCCATGGTCGGCGTGCCGCTCTTGATCAAGTGCGTTTGTGGTCCGTCTTGCCGCACCGCTTGTCCGACCTTCAGGCGCGCCAGCATGCGGATCACGGCTGGCCCCGCGATCAAGCCGATCGCCAGCGCAGTCAGCGTGGCGAATACCGCGCGAAACGTGATGAAGTTGAAGACCCGCAGCGGGCCTAGATCCTGTTGAAAATAGTGCGCCAACCAGAGCAGCATATTAGTGACTTTCCTGTAACGGGGATCCGAGTAAGTACTGCACCACGCGTTCCATCTTCATGAAGCGCGATCCCTTGACCAGCACGGTGGCGGCAGGCGTGATCAGCGCCGCCAGCGCCTGGTTCAAACTTTCGACATCGTCGTAATGCTTGGCGCGCGCACCAAACGCGCGGCCGGTGTGGTGCGCCAGGTCGCCCAGCGTCAACACATATTCGATGCCGCGGCTGCGCGCATAGTTGCCGATTTCCTCATGGAACGCGTGGCCCTGGTTGCCGACCTCGCCCATGTCGCCCAGTACCAGTATGCGCGGCGCGGTGGCGCTCGACAGCACGTCGATCGCGGCGCGCACCGAATCGGGATTCGCGTTGTAGGTATCGTCGATCACCAGCATGCCGGCCGTCGTCGTCTTGCGCTGCAAGCGGCCGCTGACCGGCAAGAACATCTCCAGCCCGCGCGCGATGACGTCCGGATCGATGCCGATCGCGAGGGTGCAGGCGATTGCCGCCAAGGCGTTGCGTACGTTGTGCACGCCGGCCGCCGCCAGCCTCACCGCAAACTGCCGTCGCGCCGTCTTGACCGTCATGTCGCTGCCGAATTCGCCGGCCTGATAACTGCAACTCACGTCCGCATCGGCCGACAAGCCGAAGGTCAGCACGGTGCGCCGACCGGCGCCGGTCGCGTAGCCGCGCCAGAGCGGCGTGTGCGGGTCGTCGGCAGGGAATACGGCGATTCCGTCGGCCGGCAAGCCGCTGATCACGGCGCCGTTTTCCTGCGCGACCGCTTGCACGCTGGCCATGAATTCCTGGTGTTCGCGTTGCGCATTGTTGACCAGGCCCACCGTCGGTTGCGCGATCGCGGCCAGTAGGGCAATCTCGCCCGGATGATTCATTCCCAGCTCGACTACGGCGGCGCGGCAGCCGGCATCCAGCCTTAACAGAGTCAGCGGCACGCCGATGTCATTATTCAAGTTGCCGCGCGTCGCCAGAAAATGACCTGGACCGAAAGCCGCCGTCAGGATAGCGGCGATCATTTCCTTGACCGTGGTTTTGCCGTTGCTGCCGGTAACGCCAATCAGGGGCAGGGCGAACTCGCGCCGCCAGTGCTGCGCGATCTGGCCCAGCGCGACGCGCGTATCGGGGACCACCAGCGCCGGAATCGTCAATCCGGCCGGCACATGGTCCACCACCACGGCTGCGGCGCCATTGGCAGTCACCGCATCGAGGAAATCGTGGGCGTCGAAGCGCTCGCCGCGCAACGCGACGAACAACATGCCTGGAGATACGGCGCGGCTATCGGTTGACACGCCGTCAAAACCGGCGTCGGCCGTTGCGGTCGCGCCGGGAATCCATGACTGCAAGTCAGCGAGTGATGATTTCATCATGCCGCTCCTTTCATCGTGGCGCGCGCGGCCAGCGCCAGCGCGGCATGGTCGGCGTCGAGGAACGGCAGTTTGCGGCCCTTGATTTCCTGCGAAGGTTCATGACCTTTGCCGGCTAGCAGAACGACGTCATGCTTGCCCGCATGTTTGACGGCCCACAAGATCGCTGCGGCCCGGTCTTCCACCGTCATGTGATCGGTCGGCGCGCGCGTCATGCCGGCCACGATCTGGGCAATGATTTCGCCGGGCTCTTCGCCGCGCGGGTTATCGCTGGTGACCACGACGTGGTCGGCTGCTTCGGCGATCGCGCCCATTTGCGATCGCTTGCCGGGATCGCGATCGCCGCCGCAACCGAACACGCACCACAATTGTCCCGAGCGTTGCTGCGCCACCTGGCGCAAGGCGGCCAGCGTTTTTTCAAGTGCATCCGGTGTATGCGCATAGTCGATCACGACCAAGGGCGCGTCATGGCCGCCGAGTTGCTGCATGCGGCCAGGCACTGCCGTCAGCATCTCCGCCGCATCGACCGCGGCACGCAAGGCAGTGCCCTTGGCCAGCAGCACGCCGATGATGCCCAGCACATTGCTGACGTTGAACTGCCCGACCAGCTGCGTCTTGACCTGCATTGCGCCGAACGGTGTCTCGAGATGGAAGGTGGTACCGGCATGACTGGTGCGAATATCCGCGCGCAGGATGGTCACACCTTGCGGCGGCGCGCTGTGCTCCAGCGTGTAGCCAGTGATCCCAATCTGCGGCGCGTGCGTCTGCACATGCCGCACCAGGCGCAAGCCCATCGGGTCATCCAGATTGACCACCGCGTGGCGCAAACCAGGCCAGTCAAACAAGATCGTCTTGGCCGTTTCGTAGGCCGTCATGTCGCCGTGATAATCGAGATGGTCGCGCGTCAAATTCGTAAACAGCGCGACATCGAAATGGAGGCCGTTCAAGCGCCTCTGGTCGAGTCCGATCGAGGATGCTTCGATCGCCAGCGACTTGACGCCGGCATCGCGCAGCTTCGCCAGTTTGCGCTGGAGCAGCACCGCGTCCGGCGTGGTATAGCCGGTGGCGATGAACTCTTCATGGTCTCCGCGCGTGAACACGCCGATACCGAGCGTGCCGACCACCGCGGTCGGCGCACCCAAGCGCGACAGCGCATTGCCCAACCATTGGGTGCAGGAGGTCTTGCCGTTGGTACCGGTGACCGCCACCGTAAACATGTCGCGGTCAGGTTCGCCGTAGTAAGCGTTGGCGATCACCCCCGCGTGGTTCTTCAAACCGCTGACCGCCAGCTGCGGCACGGCCCACGCGGCATCCCAGCTGAAATCATCGGCATCGTAGACGACGGCCTGCGCGCCTTGCATAATCGCTTGCGCGATGTAGGCGCGGCCGTCCGCGACATCGCCCGGATAGGCGAAGAAGATATCGCCGGCCTGGATCCGGCGCGAATCGGATGACAGTTGTACTGCCGGTGCGACGGCGCGCATCCAGGCGAGAATGCTGTTCAACTGCGTTGGCTCGATGGGGGATATCACATGCTCTCCTGCGCGCCATTTTCCGGGATGATGATATTGGTCACCGCGGAATCCGGCCTCACGTCCAGCGCGCGCAATGCGCTGGCGGCGACCGCCGAGAATACCGGTGCGGC
>DHXL01000389.1:5227-5428 GCA_002415335.1 Oxalobacteraceae bacterium UBA5157 | reverse complement strand
ACGCTCGGCGACGAATTCCATCTCCGCACCTTCGCTGCGCAGCGCGAAATTGTCGAACACGAAGAAGTTCGCGAGAATCTTCTCCGGCGTCATGCCGATCGCCTTCAACAGGATCGTGACCGGCATCTTGCGACGGCGATCGACCCGGAAGAACAGGATGTCTTTTGGATCGAATTCGAAATCGAGCCATGAGCCGCGGTA
>DHXL01000389.1:2826-4998 GCA_002415335.1 Oxalobacteraceae bacterium UBA5157 | reverse complement strand
GTCGTCATGAGCGGCAATTCGCCCATGTAGACTTCCTGCTCTTTCATTTCCTTGACGACCGGCTTGGTCGGCGATTCCTTATCCAGGATCACCAGGCGCACCTTGGCACGCAGCGGCGACGCGAACGTCAAACCACGCTGCTGGCATTCCTTGACGTCGAACGGCGGATCGCCCAGGACATAGGATAGAAATTCGAGGCGCGCGAATCCATTGTGCGACACGATCGGGAAAATTGAGGTGAAGGCGGACTGCAAGCCTTCATTCTTGCGTTGGGACGTTATTTTGTCCGCCTGCAAGAAGCTCAAATAAGACTCGAGCTGGGTCGCCAGCAGGAACGGAACGTTGTGAACGTTAGCGCGTTTCGCGAATGATTTGCGAATGCGCTTCTTCTCAGTAAATGAGTAGTGCATGGACACTCCGTGAGTGACAGGAAGGATAGACAATTCAGGCTTCGATGCGGACTCGGCTAATGCCTTGTCCTTTATTCGCGAAACCTCAAGTCTCTGCCCTTCGAATTTGCTTACGCTGCCTGTCTGGTGAAAAAGGATTACGGGTAAAACAACGTGCCGTTCGTGGCCACGCTAAAAAAATCAAAAACGACAAAGGAGCCAAAGCCGAACCTTCTTTTACGAAGGTTCTGCACTTTGACTCCGGCGCTATAAAGTCGCGCTGGCAAGCTGAAATTACTTGATTTCAGCTTTGGCGCCTGCGTCTTCCAGCTTTTTCTTCGCTGCTTCGGCATCTGCTTTCGAAACGGCTTCTTTGACTGGCTTCGGTGCACCGTCGACCAGGTCTTTTGCTTCTTTCAGGCCCAAGCCGGTGATTTCGCGAACAGCCTTAATCACGCCCACTTTGTTGGCGCCGAAGTCGGTCAATGTGACGGTGAATTCGGTTTGCTCTTCAACCACTGCAGCGGCTGCGCCGGCTGGCCCAGCGACTGCCATTGCAGCTGCGGACACGCCAAATTTTTCTTCGAATGCCTTGACCATTTCGCTCAGGTCCATTACGGACATCGCGCCTACGGCTTCCAGGATGTCGTCTTTGCTAATTGCCATTTGAAACTCCTAAATTGATTGTATCGATTGGGGGCGGAGTACATTTCACTCGTTCCCACAAACAAACTGATTGGTACTGACGCAAAAAGCGCTGAAACCAGCACTGCAAAAAATCTTGCAGGCTTAGGCGGCTTCGGCTGGCGCTTCGACCGCAGCGACAGGCGCTGCGGATTCGGCTTCTTTTTTCGCTGCAAGTGCAGCCAATGCACGGGCAAAACCCGAAACCGGCGCCTGCATGATGCCCAGTAATTGGGCCAGCAGAACTTCACGGCTCGGAATGCTGGCCAACGCAGTGACAGCCGCTTTATCAAGCGCCTTGCCTGCGTAATTACCTGCCTTGATAACCAGTTTGTCGTTGGTTTTGGCGAAATCATTAATGACTTTCGCTGCTGCAACGGCGTCCTCGGAGATCGAATAGATCAACGGGCCGGTCATTTCGGAGGCGAGGCCAGCAAACGCAGTCCCTTCAACGGCACGACGAGCCAGCGTGTTTTTCAACACGCGCAAGTACACACCTTGGGACCGCGCTTTAGCGCGCAGTTGCGTCAAGTGACTAACCTGGATGCCACGGTATTCGGCCACGACGATCGTCTGCGCCAAAGCAACTTTGGCGGAGATTTCGGCGACTACGGCCTTTTTGTCATTCAGATTGAGACTCACGGTCAACCTCCAATTATGATGGTCGGTTACTACGCAACCATGAGCGGCTGCTTACCTTGCATCGGTTCGAACACGGCGTCCGAAGTTAGGAGTTCAGTGCTGCATTTAACGTCAATGCGGGCGTTGAGACTACAAAACTTGTTCGGGTACACCATCTGCGTTGGGTGCCGGATGATTACTCATTCGACGTTTTAACTTTGCGCATCACCTGCATGCACGCCGCCCAACGGTCTTTGATTGTCTGGACCGTCGCGTTAGTAGGTTGAGGAGAGAGACGCGGCACCTAGGTATCGCTAAACTCTTTTCCGCAATCCACCAAGCTTCGATCCAGCCCAAAGATTCGCCCTGCGCCAGTGCAGGGGCTTAATTCTTTTCTAACCAGTTGGGGACAGAGTAATTCGTCGCGCTACGGCGCCTCACAAACTTTGTCCCGCGATTTCTATAATGTTGAGGACAG
>DHXL01000389.1:0-2517 GCA_002415335.1 Oxalobacteraceae bacterium UBA5157 | reverse complement strand
AGAGTACCGCTTCGCTTAACTCTGTCCCGCAATACACTAAGCTGCCAACGTAGTCTGATCGACGCGGACACCCGCGCCCATCGTGGACGACAGCGAAACCTTGCGCAGGTAGATACCCTTGCTCGAGGTCGGCTTGGCTTTGTTCAGCGCGTCGATCAACGCCAGCAAGTTGGATTTCAACTCGCTATCGGAGAACGACTTGCGGCCGATGGTCGCGTGGATAATGCCGCCCTTGTCGGTACGGTATTGCACTTGACCTGCTTTTGCATTCTTGACTGCAGTCGCGACGTCCGGCGTCACGGTGCCAACCTTCGGATTCGGCATCAAGCCGCGTGGTCCGAGGATTTGGCCCAGCGTACCAACGATACGCATCGTGTCTGGCGAAGCGATGACGATGTCGAAAGGCATGTTGCCGGCTTTGATTTGCTCAGCCAGATCTTCCATGCCGACGATGTCGGCGCCGGCGGCTTTCGCCTGCTCGGCTTTTTCACCGGTTGCGAACACGGCAACGCGTACTGTCTTGCCGGTGCCGGCTGGCAGGACGACAGAACCGCGCACGACTTGGTCGGATTTCTTTGCATCAACGCCCAGTTGCACGGACACATCGATTGATTCGTTGAATTTGGCGGTTGCGCATTCCTTGATCAGCGCAATGGCGTTATCGAATGGATAGGCCTTGGTGCGATCGACTTTCGACTTGAATGCTTTGATGCGTTTGGATAACTTAGCCATTACAGACCCTCCACCGTGATGCCCATGGAACGCGCGGAGCCGGCGATAGTACGCACAGCTGCATCCATGTCAGCGGCCGTCAGATCGGCCATTTTTGTCGTTGCGATTTCTTCCGCTTGCTTGCGTGTCAGCTTGCCGACCTTGTCGGTATGCGGAGTCTTCGAACCCTTTTGAATACCGGCAGCTTTCTTGATCAGGAAGGTCGCAGGCGGCGTCTTCATCACGAAAGTGAAAGACTTGTCGGCGAACGCGGTGATCACGACTGGAATCGGCATGCCTGGCTCGACGCCTTGGGTCTGGGCGTTGAACGCCTTGCAGAATTCCATGATGTTCAAGCCGCGCTGACCCAATGCCGGGCCGATCGGTGGGGATGGATTTGCTTTACCAGCTGGCACTTGCAGCTTGATAAAACCTACGATTTTCTTTGCCATGGTGGCTCCGTGTTGATTGAGTGGTAGCGCCCGTTCGCCTGCATTGCGGCTTGCTACTTGGGCTCCTCGGTTACTGCACTTTGTTGCACTTGAATTCCACGTTTCCGTGACGCTCCAAACGGCGGGTATTGCTCTCGATCAGTTGCGGACGAACGGCGCCTCGCAATGATCCTTAAACTTTCTCGACCTGACCGAAGTCCAGCTCGACCGGCGTGGCGCGGCCAAAAATCGTGACCGACACGCGCACCTTGGACTTTTCGTAATTGACTTCCTCGACGTTGCCGTTGAAATCGGTGAACGGGCCGTCCTTGATGCGGACCAGCTCGCCCACTTCGTACAATACTTTCGGGCGAGGCTTCTCGATGCCTTCTTGCATCTGCTGCATGATCTTGTCGACTTCGTGCGGCGGGATCGGGGTCGGCTTGTTCGATTTGCCGCCGATGAAGCCGGTCACCTTGCTGGTGTTTTTCACCAGATGCCAGGTTTCGTCGGTCATTTCCATTTCGACCAGCACATAGCCCGGGAAGAAACGACGCTCAGTCACCGATTTCTGGCCATTCTTGACTTCAATGACTTCCTCGGTCGGCACCAGGATCTGGCCGAACTTGTCTTCCATGCCGGCCCGAACAATACGCTCGGTGAGCGCGCGCTGCACGCTTTTTTCCATGCCTGAATAGGCGTGCACCACGTACCAGCGCTTGTTGCCGACAGGCTGAGTCGCGGGTACAGCGGCGGCTTGTGTAAGGTCTTGTGTATTCTCGGTCATCATTTTTTCCAGCCCAGAATCACGTCATATAGCAGAAACTCCAACACTTTGTCGGTACCCCACAGGAAAAGCGCCATGACCAGCACAAACGCAAATACGATGCCGGTAATTTGCATGGCTTCCTTACGCGTAGGCCATACGACTTTCTTGGTCTCGCGAATCGCTTCTCTCGAAAAATTGAGGAATTCGCGACCGGTGGTCGACGTCCACGCCAGCGCGATCGCTACGAGGAGGCCTGCAACTAGTGCGCCGGCGCGGACATAGGTCGGCCGATCCGACAAGAAGTAGAAAGCGACAACGCCTGCAATGACGGCAAAAACCGCCAGCGCGACTTTGAGCTTGTCGCCTGACGGGCTGACGGTTTGCACGGGATTAGACATACACTTTGCTTTCTGTGCCCTACACCACAAATTCGGTGGCAGGGGCGGAGGGCCTCGAACCCCCAACCTTCGGTTTTGGAGACCGACGCTCTGCCAGTTGAGCTACGCCCCTACGTTTAAACATTACCTGAATTACAAGCACCAAAAAGTCAGGCACACGCCCGACTGTTCAGCGCAAGCCATTCATTACTCAATAATCTTGGCCACA
>DHXL01000012.1 GCA_002415335.1 Oxalobacteraceae bacterium UBA5157 | reverse complement strand
GCATCGATGCGCGGGCCGAATTCCGGCGCTGCGTCTCGACGCAAGTCGTCGCCGATAGTGCTCATGTTGATCGTGCGCGGAATCGCGCCCGCCTCGATCAGATCAGGCCGCTGCAGCGCATGATTGTCTTTCGGGAAGCTATCCGACGAAGACAACTGCACGCCGCCGGCAGCGTGGCGCCACGCGCCTACCAAGGCCGGCAAACAGGCGATATTGCGGATCGCCATGCCGCCGCCATGCACGCGCTGCAAGCCGTAGTTGGTGCGGATCGCGACTGGATCGCCGCGCTTCGCGACCTCGCCAAAAGCGCGCGCTAATTGCAGCACTTGATCGACCGGGATACCACAAGTTTGTGCGACCCTTTCGGATGGCCATAGTTTGACGCGCTCCTGTAGTGCATCAAACCCGAGCGTGTGTCGCCCGATGTAATCGTGATCCAGAAGGTTCTCCCCGATCAGCACATGCATCATGCCGAGTGCCAGCGCCGCATCGGTGCCGGGTAGCAGCGCGATATGCTGATGGCATTTCTCCGCGGTCAGTGAGCGATACGGATCGATCGCAATCAGCGTGGCGCCGTTTCGCTTGGCTTCCTGCGCACGCATCCAGAAATGAAGATTGGATGCAATCGGATTGCCGCCCCAGATCAGGATCAGCTTGGCGTTCTGGAATTGCTCGAGGTCGGTGCCGATGCGCGCGCCGATCGTGTACTTGTAGCCGGTGCCACCGGCCGTCGCGCAAATGGTGCGATCGAGCAGCGACGCGCCCAGCTTGTGGAAGAAGCGCGACGACATGGATTCGCCTTGTACCAGCCCCATCGTGCCGGCGTAGCTGTAAGGCAGAATCGCTTGCGGATCACGCGCGGCGACGGCCTTCAGGCGCGCCGCGATGGTATCCAGCGCCTCGTCCCAACCGATCCGTTCGAATTGCCCCGAGCCCTTCTTGCCGGTGCGCTTCATCGGGTACAGCAAACGGTCTTTGTGGTAGGTGCGCTCGGTGTAACGCGACACCTTGGTGCACAGCACGCCAGCCGTGGTCGGATGGTCCGGATCGCCGCGCACTTCGGTGGCGACGCCGTCTTGCACCGTCACGAGCAGGGCGCAGGTATCGGGACAGTCATGCGGACAAACCGCACGAACAATGGAGGCCGTCATGAATCGTTCCAATTTGCTGATTTTCGCCAATATCGCTGGGCGCGGCGCGCTGCGGCGTGCCGGCAATATTGATATGTTCGGATGTGCGCTTTAGCGCTATGGTATACCTTGCCGCCGATGCGGGTGGGACACGCAAGCGACGGTTGAGCGATATCGGGTTACCGGAGGACGAGAACAGCCATTGCGGGTTAGGCGTAAGATACAGACATGAGACATCGGCAATTTTATTCTCGCAACTGGAGCGCGCAAGATAATCGTTAGCCGGGGGGCGCGCCGCGCGCAAATAAACACGGAGCAAACATGAAGTTGATCGACCCTATCATCCAATTCCAGTCCGAATTGCAGCAAATCAGGCGCGATATCCACGCGCATCCCGAACTGTGTTACGAAGAACGGCGCACCGCCGAAGTAGTTGCGCAGAAATTGACCGAATGGGATATCCCGATCCTGCGCGGCATGGGCGGCACCGGGGTAGTCGGTGTTATCAAGAGCGGCAGCGGCCGTCGAGGAGTTGGACTGCGCGCCGATATGGATGCATTGCCGATGCAGGAAATCAACAGCTTCGCGCATGCTTCCCGGCATGAGGGCAAGATGCACGCGTGCGGGCACGACGGTCATACTGCCATGCTGCTGGGCGCCGCCCATTACCTTTCGCGACACCGCAATTTCGACGGCACCGTGTACCTGATTTTTCAGCCGGCGGAAGAAGGCGGCGGTGGCGCACGCCGGATGATGGACGATGGCTTGTTCGAACAATGTCCGATGGAGGCCGTGTTCGGCATGCACAATTGGCCGGGCGCCGCGGTCGGCACCTTCGGTGTGACGCCAGGGCCGATGATGGCATCCTCGAATGAATTCGAAGTGGTTGTAAAGGGCAGGGGCGCACACGCCGCACAGCCGCACAAAGGCATCGATCCCATCATGGTCGCGGTGCAAATTGCGCAAAGCTGGCAAACCATAGTCAGCCGCAACAAGAGCCCAGTCGATGCCGGCGTGCTGTCGATCACGCAAATCCACTCGGGTAGCGCGACCAACGTGATTCCCGATGAGGCAACGTTGATCGGAACCGTGCGCACCTTCACCACCGGCGTGCTGGACCTGATCGAACAGCGCATGCGCGCGATCGCCGAACACACTGCAGCGGCCTTCGATGCACAGGTTGAATTCAACTTCAAACGCAACTATCCGCCACTAATCAATCACGCCGGGCAAACTGCATTTGCCATTGAGGTCATGCAATCGATCGTTGGCGAACAAAATGTCGAAGCGAACGTGGAACCGACCATGGGCGCCGAGGATTTCGCATTCATGTTGCAGGAAAAACCGGGCTGCTACGTCTTCATCGGCAACGGCGAAGGCGAGCATCGAATGGCCGGACACGGATTGGGACCCTGCAATTTGCATAATCCAAGTTACGATTTCAATGATGATTTACTGCCGATCGGCGCCTCTTATTGGGCGCGATTGGCGGAGGCCTATCTGGCACGCGCATAGCCCGCCGATGATGGCTTCTCTTCAATCGGCGCGCAAGCGGCAGGCGCGGAGGCAGGCGCGGGCGTTTGGTTACACTTGCCGTTTGCGCTTCTACCGGGGGATGGCCCGAGCAGTTTTCGTGATCGCTCAGTCGGGCAGTCGATCCGGTAGATTACCGAGCCGTTGGCCTGGATTCAGTTGTTCCAGTGCCAGCAGGGCCGCCGCGTGGTCGGCATGCGGCAAGTCCCGCACAATGCTGCGATAACGCTCCGTCACCAGCTCGGTGAACGGCAAATGGACGCCTGCAGCAGTTGCGGCAAGCAGTACGTTTTCCAGATCCTTGGCTTGACTCTTGACCTGACCGCCCGGAATAAAATTTCTTTCCAGCATACGTCGTCCATGCACCTCGAGGATCCGGCTTTCAGCGAAACCACCGCGGATAGCGTCGCGCACGGCCGCCGGATCGGCGCCTCCAGCCTGTGCCAGCAACAAGGCCTCCGCCACGATGTTCAGTGTGCCGCCGACGATCAGCTGATTGCACAACTTCGCCAGTTGTCCGCAACCGGCGGGCCCGACCAGCGTCGGTCGTCCCATGGCATGCAAGACCGCTTCGGCGCGCGTGAAATTATTCGCGCTACCGCCCGCCATGATCGCCAATGAGCCAGCCTCCGCGCCGGCCACCCCGCCTGAAACGGGCGCATCGACAAACGCGACACCGTGTATGGCGAGATGGTCATGCAACGCTTGCGCTTCGGATTGTCGGGTTGAACTCATGTCGATCAGCAGGCTCCCTCGGCACAGTTCCGGCCCGCAACGTTCAACGATCTCGCGCACGATGGTGCCGGTTTCGAGCATCGTAATGACGATGTCGGCGCCGCGAACCGCGGCGCCTGGAGTCGCTGCAACTTGTGCGCCAAGCGCCGCCAGCGGGTCGGCTTTTGAAAGCGTGCGGTTCCAGACGGTTAACTGATAACCGGCATGCAGCAGCCTGATGGTCATTGGCTTGCCCATCAGGCCAATCCCTAAAAAGGCCAGCGCGGGCCCTAACCTGGGTTGAGTCAAGAAAGTCCTCTCGAATTAAGACTGCTCAAATAGTTTCATTGCATAATGATGCATCTTCATCACTCGACGCAATCATCATGGTTATGGAAGAATTTCGTACGGCGTACGATACCCCGATGCAGGTGGGTGAGTCACCATTGTGGCACGCTGAGGAGGCGGCGCTGTATTGGATCGATATTCCCGGTCAGGCAGTGCATCGTCTGCGAGGAGCAATCAGCGAGCACACAAGTTGGGCGATGCCATCGGAGCCCGGTTGCATCGCGCGCTGCGCAACCGGCGGTCTGGTGGTCGCGCTGCGTTCCGGACTGGTCTTGCTCGACACCGCCAGCGGTGCGCTGACGCAGTTGGTCGATGCTCCGTATGACCGTAGCAAGTTGCGCTTCAATGACGGTCGTTGCGATGCTGCGGGGCGACTATGGACGGGAACGATTTACGAGCCGCGCGACCAGCAATTGGGCTCCTTGTTCAGCATTGAGCGTGGAGTGATCCGCGATCACGCGCTTCCGGTAACGGTGTCGAACGGCGTCGCCTTCAGCCCTGACAACAGCACCCTGTATCACGCCGATACCACGGCCCACAGGATCACCGCATATGACTTCAACGTATCGAACGGCAGCGTGGGGGCCGCTCGGCTTTTCAAGCAGTTCTCTACCGATAAGTCGCGCGACTATGGTGGACGTCCGGACGGAGCGGCGGTCGACAGCGAAGGCGCTTACTGGTGCGCGATGTTTGAGGGTGGACGGATCTTGCGCCTGTCTCCGGCGGGCGAAATATTGCGCGAAATCAGCTTGCCACTGCGCTGCCCGACGATGGTGGCATTTGGCGGCGCCGATCTGCGAACGCTTTACATCACTTCCGCACGTCACAATCGCCCCGCGCACGAGCTTGCCCAATATCCTTTGTCCGGCTGCGTCTTGTCCTTGCAAGTCGATGTCGCAGGACGTGTCGACGCCGCTTATATTCGTTAACTCATTCATGACGCTGCAATGAAAAAATTCATTCTCGCTCTCGACCAGGGCACCACCAGTTCGCGTGCAATTCTGTTCGACCGCACGGGCCGCATTCACGGCTCGGCACAGCAGGAATTTCACCAGATTTTTTCCCGGCCGGGCTGGGTCGAGCACGACGCCAACGAAATATGGCGCTCGCAGCTCGCGGTCACGCAACGCGTGTTGAAAGACAAGCAGGTCGCGGCATCCGACATCGCCGCCATCGGTATTACCAACCAGCGCGAAACGACTGTCATCTGGGATCGTCTCAGCGGCGAGCCGATCGCGAACGCAATCGTTTGGCAAGATCGGCGAACGGCTGAATTGTGCGATCGCTTGCGGGCGGATGGCAAGGCTGAGCTA
>DHXL01000242.1:1008-2518 GCA_002415335.1 Oxalobacteraceae bacterium UBA5157 | reverse complement strand
TGCGTTTTCCCTGTGGCGTTACAGCCAAGGCGATTCGCATCTTGACTCGTATCTTGTCACGCGGCGCGCTCGACATGCATTAAACACTAAAGCCGTTGTCGCTCAAACATTTTTTTTGGGCGGCCACTACATGACATGGCGCAAACGGTTCAAAAAGCCTCGATGTTTTCGGACACCTGAACGGGGGATCGCTTTATGAACTTCATACCATTCGTCGCTCCAGCTTATAGGCTGCGTATCCATGGGTGCGCCGACTGCGGGCGATCGTGTTTCAACCGCCTTGGCGCTCGAAATTATCTTGCCTGGCTGATACATGATCAAGGCCACCGCGGTGACAACGGCGACGACACAAATCACCAATAGATGGTTCCTCGACGCGATGCGTGCGAATAGCGTTTTAAGGGTCAACATGGCAGCTCTCCTATGGGTCGGATTGGCTCAGGCGATTGCGCGCGAGTAGCTACACCAGAGCACGCTGCGTGCCGATTCCGCCCGGTCTGCGAGCTCAGTCTGTAAACATTTGATTATTCGAGGATATTTCGCTCGCAGCCGGATATTCCCGCGACGATTGATCAGGATAGGTGAAGGCGATTGGACCGGATTCATCCAACACATTGAGCGACATCTGTATGTCCGGACACGAGCGCCGCCCGCGCACGCCTTGCCGAGGTACAGCAGCTGCATGCGGTCACTTCATTGCTGCCAAGCGCCGGAACCGCGCAGTCCGCGCCTTACGCAGCAGCTCTGCGAGCCGGCAAAGTGGCCAGCGCCACGCCGATCAAGGCGATCGCAAATGCGATCAGCTGCGTGCCGCTAAGCGATTCGCCGAGCACGCCTACGCCGACCGCAGTGGCCGATATCGGCAGCATCACGGTGAAGATCCCCGCCTGGTTTGCCGGAATCCGTTTCAGTCCGGTCATCCACAGCCAAACGGTCCACACGCTGGCCGCCAGCGAATAAAACAGCAGCACGAGCCACGATCCCATTTGCACGGCGCCAAAATTAAAGTGCAGCGCCCAATACAGTCCCATCGGCGTCATGAGTGCAAAGCCCCAGAGATTGATCAGCGAGGTAATCCGCTTCGGGCCCAAGGTGCCGGTGAGCCGCTTGCCGATGACGGCGTAGGCGGCTTCGCACAACACCGCCAGGAACACCAGGACATTGCCGATCCAGGTTTGCGCATCGAGCGCCTTGGCCGCGTCGCTCACCGGCGCAGCGGGGACGTTGCGCGACCAGGCCAACATGGCAATGCCGACCATCGCGCAAACCACGGCCGCCCAGATTCGCAGCGTGATCTTTTCACGTAGAAAAAACCAGCTCATCAAGGCCACCACCGCCGGTATCGCCGACATGATCACCCCGGCTGACACGGCGGTGGTTTTGCTCACGCCGAACAGCATGAAGATGGTGAATAGAAAATTGCCGACGAAGGACTCGACGAACAGCAGCTGCCGCGTTTGCCGGCTCATGGGCGGTTCATCCGCCGGCTTCTTCAGCCAGTGCAATACAC
>DHXL01000242.1:0-846 GCA_002415335.1 Oxalobacteraceae bacterium UBA5157 | reverse complement strand
ATCTTCAGCCAGTGCAATATCGCGGCGCCGCCGATGCCGAAGCGCATCCACGCCAGGAGAAATACCGGCAGCACCGCGGTTAATGGCTTGGACAGCGCTACATAGCTGCCGACCAAAGACATGCTGAGTGCGAGACAAGCGTAGGCGAGCGGGCGATTCATCGTGGAAGCCGTAGATACCTCGAGTACCTGAGCATGCCTAAGCGTCAAGCGTCATCAGACTCGCGTTGCCCCCTGCTGCCGTCGTATTGATGCACAGTGCCCGTTCGGCAACCAGACGCCACAATGGGATGGCGCCCTCCTCCGTGGTGTCGATCGTGCCGACCAGTGCCCCGTCGCGGGCCGCCAGCAGCGGTTTGATCTGGTTCGCCAGCGAAGGCTCGATCATGGCGACCTGGAATTCGCAGTCACAGCCATCGGCCCTGGCGATCCACTGGATGCGCGCTTTCACCGATTCCGGCAATCCTTCCGGAATCAACGCTCGCGAATGCGTCACGACGATGGCCTTGTTTCCGGTCGCCAGCGCGGCCGCGAGCTGATTGAGCAAAACGCCGGTCGTCGCGGCGGCGCACAGTACCGTTCCACGCGCGACAAAGCTGAGCGTATTGCGCTCGCCGGTCGGTCCCGGCAAGGCCATCGTATTGCCGAGCAGGGTGGTGCGTGCGTATTGATCGACGAGTGTCGCGACGCGTTGATGGCCGTGTGCCTTCGCCCATGCCGTCAAGGCCTCCAGCTCAGGTGTGGCCTGGCGCTCGTGTTGGTCCGGCGCTGCGTCACCGCGTTGCAGGCGCTTCAGATACAGCGGACCGCCGGCTTTTGGCCCGGTCCCCGATTTTCCTTCGCCGCC
>DHXL01000069.1 GCA_002415335.1 Oxalobacteraceae bacterium UBA5157 | reverse complement strand
CCTATTTTGACTATCATTCCCGGTTTCCCGACAAATCCCTGCGCATCAGCACAACTCTGGTTGGAAGGTTGTCGGGCAAGCGCTCCCTTCTGCTGACGCGTCGCCTGGGAAATCCAGACGGGTCGTTCGCCGGCGTATTGGTCGTCGCCATCGCCTCGGACTTTTTCTCCCCGTTTTCTGACGGCACGGGTTTCGGTGAAAGCGGCCTCTTTGCTCTCATTGGCGATGACAATGTTCTGCGCGTCTCCGCCGTCGGCAGCGTCGTCGATGCGCCAGGCCAATTCATTTTGAGGAAAATCCCCGACCTCAGGGGACGCGAGGGGACAACGCGGCTCTTCGGCAAGGAATGGTTTGCCGACG
Organism: Oxalobacteraceae bacterium UBA5157; assembly: GCA_002415335.1. Taxonomy (GTDB): domain Bacteria; phylum Pseudomonadota; class Gammaproteobacteria; order Burkholderiales; family Burkholderiaceae_D; genus UBA5157. Next base: position 4,907 of record DHXL01000069.1, on the reverse strand, counting down.
GTAAACCACGCATCGTAGCCTCGACGGCACTAAATGATTACCCCTTCCGGGCACTGGTCGCTTTGTCCGAAGAGAATACCATGCAGCCCTTTAGAGAGATGAGAGCGGCCTATTACCGAGCGGGCTGGATGGGCTCCGTGATATTGCTCTTCTTTGTCCTGGTCGCCATGTACCTGTCGGCGCGGCTGGTCATCCGCAGAGGCGAGGAGGACGAGTTGCGTCTAGCCTATCGTACGGCGACTGATGGGGGACGCGATGGTTTTTTCCTCTGGCAGATTGTGCGCGACCGGAACGGCATCATCGTTGATTTCTACATGGCTGACTGCAATGAACGCGGCGCGGAATTGTATGGGATGACAAGAAACCAACTGATTGGAGCCCGATTACACCGGCTGTACCCGGGGGGCTATGGTGAACAGCTGGTTCAGGCCTATCGTGGAGGCTACGACGCAGGCATTTACGAAGATGATATCGAGCCGACCCCGGAAAGCCGTATCGAGGGGAAGTGGCTCCACCGTAAAATGGTCCGCACGCGTGAAGGCGTCGCCGTTACGCTTCGGGATGTCAGCGACTTGCGGCAAAAGGAACGTGATTTAGCCCGAATGGCCATCGAGGATGCCTTAACCGGCCTGCCAAATCGTCACTGGCTCACCGTGAACCTGCCGGCAATGCTCGCCAAGGCGGGGGCTGCCCGCACGATGCTCGCGTTGTTATTTATCGATTTGGACGATTTTAAAAACGTCAACGACTCGCACGGCCACGCGGTCGGCGATGAATTACTCAAGGCCGCCGCCGCTCGGTTGCTCTCTCTGGTACGTCCGGGCGATAGCGTCGTGCGGCTTGGTGGTGATGAATTCACGATTATCCTTGACCCGGTTGCAGGTAGCGACCATGCAAAACAGGTGGCAGGCCGTATTGTCGAAGCCTTCAAGGAATTCTTTGAGCTTGGCAAGAGTCGTCACTACGTGGGGACTTCCATCGGGATTGGTATGTATCCGCAAGATGCCCAAGATGCAGAAACCCTACTAAAAAACGCGGACCTTGCGATGTACTCGGTAAAAGACACCAAGGGCGACTTCCGCTTCTATGAAAGCGGTTTATATCTGCGGGTTCGCGCTCGCCAGCAGACCGAGCAAGGGTTGCAGAAAGCTCTGGATGATGACCAGTTCGTGGTGTATTACCAGCCGCGTGTGGACACCGTAACTGGTGAGTTGGTGGGCCTTGAGGCATTGGTGCGGTGGCTGCACCCGACAAGAGGTCTGGTTCCTCCTTCTGAGTTCATCCCAGTTGCTGAAGCGTCGGACCTCATCCTGACGCTGGGCGCCGTCGTCATGCATAAAGTGTGCGCACAACTCGTGGCGTGGCAGGCTCAGGGATTGCCGGTAGTTCCGGTGGCGGTCAACGTTTCTGCACGACAGTTCAACAAGAGCCATGTGAAAGGACTGGTCGACCAATGCCTCCGGCAATACCAGCTCAGACCAGCGCTGCTGGAGGTGGAGTTGACAGAGTCCGCCATGATGGGCGAAGGCGAAGGTATCCTGGTTGAACTCGCGGAGATTACTGCGATGGGCATCAAGATTCATGTTGACGATTTTGGCACCGGTTATTCGTCGCTCGCGCTGCTGCAGCGGCTTAATCTGGATGTGCTCAAGGTCGACCGCGCCTTTACCTCCAAGCTGGGTCTCGCCCGTGAGGGAGACATCTTCGTTGGCGCCATCATCTCCATGGCACACGCGCTTGGAATGACTGTGGTGGCTGAAGGTGTTGAAACCGAAGAGCAGTTGCGGGTGTTGCAGGGGTTGGATTGCGATGAAATACAAGGGTTCTATATCTCGCGGCCGTTGCCGGCCGCCGATATCCCGGCGCTGATGGCCAAGCGGTGGCTGTTTCCAGCGGCTCGAGTGTGCGAGTTAAATTGAGACAGCGCGATTGCGCTTCATGCCCGATTTCGAATCGCCGGAATCCCCCCCTCATCGTGGTGTGCCGCGTGTTGGCAGAGGGGATTTGATTGCTCGCAACTGAGCTAACCGCCACGCCTGACGGCGCCATGGACAAATGCCTGCGACACACTTCTATCTCAGCACAGCATGCGCCTGATTTCATTTGGCGCGAGCCCACCTAATTAGTGATTGGTTTTCTGGCAGCGCGAACAGGAACCTGCGTATTTGAAACCACACAACGGCGTGCTCGATGACCGCACAGGTCATTAGCGGTGGTCGAATCGCACACCCCGGCAGCGATAGCACCGACGGTAATCCTTAAAGGACAGGCGCACCCACGTCCAACGAAATTGCATATTCATTCCCAACAGCGGTACACTTCCGTCTAAACGCTGGCGAGTGATTTTCTCTGTCCAGCATCGCCCCATAGAGGGATACCTGATTTCACAACCTTAATGGAGATATCTATGCCAGCATTTAATGACATTCAAAAAGCAATCGAAGCAGAATTGAAAAGCCTCGAGGCCCGTGCGGCATCGCTCAGGGCAGCACTGGGTCACCTGGCGTCCGCTATATCTCCTTCCTTCGGCGACGCGGTCAAGGGCGTTACGGGAACTTCCAAGGTACCCAAGAAGACTGCCGCAGCGAAGACCAAGAACAAAGCTTCAAAACCTGCAGTAGCGGAGAGTCGCACTAAGTTAGAAATGGCTCCAACCAAAGCAGTAGCCAGGGCATTGAAGAAAACCCCGAAGCCGATAGCCAAAGCTGCGGCCAAGAAAGCGGCCAAGACTAAAGGCGTTGTCGCCGAAACGGCGACAACGAAACCGGCCCTTAGAGCGACGAAATCTGTCACAAAGGCTGCAGCGAAGCCCGCGGCCGCAGTTAAAAAACCAGCAAAGGGTGCTGGTCGCATGAATGAACTTCCTGCAACCGGAGCGGATTTCTGGGTCTCGCAACTAACTGCGGAGCCAGTGGCGGCGAAAGAAGTGCTCAATGCGGCGAAGGCGTCACTCGGTGGAAAGCTGACGGAAAAACAGGAAAAAATGCTCAGCGGGCGGATGGGCGTGTACCTGTCGAAGTTATCGCAAAAGGGCACTATTAAGTCGACGAAAACAGATACCGGCTTGGTTTACTCGAAAGCTTAACTGACCTCGGTCCTATTTGCCTCCGAGCACTTGCCCCAATCAAAAATGACAAGTGCTTAGCGGGGCGGCTTCAGTCCGCCAATACTTATTTTTTAGGTTACGGGTCGCGTTGGGCGTCATGCCGCGCGACGGTGGAATTCCGCCTTCATTGTCATGAACGAACACGGCGACTTAAGGAAAATCATGCCCACAACCAAACGGCTGTTTATCGGCGTTGTTGCAGTAATCGGAGCGGCGCTACTTGTGTTTTGTGGCTACGTTTGGCTCTCTCTCCACTGGTCTTATTCGAAAGGGGAGCGCGCTGGATACATGCAGAAATTCTCGAAGAAAGGTTGGTTGTGCAAAACTTGGGAAGGGGAATTGTTGCTGACGACGGTACCGGGTGCAGTACCCGAGAAATTTGAGTTCACCGTGCGCGACGACGCTGTCGCCCAACAATTATTTGCCAATGCTGGAAAGCGGGTTGTGCTTACTTACGCTCAGCATAAAGGTGTGCCGACTTCATGTTTTGGCGATACCGAGTACTTCATCGAACAGGTACAAGTAGCGCAATAATGGCTTAAGCGTTGGTGGCCAATTAAGAAAACGAAAGTGGTCATCTATATAGTACAGCCCGCCATTTTCACTCTATTATGGCGCCGCACCAGCATTGAAGTCATCGAACAAGGTGACGCTGTCGGCCTTGGTCCAGACCCCTGACTTGCCGACGCCCGAGATGTGGGTGTCCTTCGCGTCGATATAGGGTTTTCCGTCCAGTGATACCTGGATAGTGTCGCCCTTGTACGTGACCTGCAATGTGTGCCACCTATTTGGGGCAACCGGTGCATTAGCGTACTTAATGGTCCTCCGCGTGCCATTCACCGTGTAATAGAGGGAAACGTTGTCTTCAAGCGCATTGGCGCGCGCGACGTAGTAGTTGTTCCCGTCCTTCCAGCGCCACACTACGCCTCCTGCCTGGTCTTCGCTGCCGCCGATTGGTTTGAATTTTACTTCGACCGAGCCATTTTCTGCATCGGACCCTTCTTTGACGCACCAAGGAAATGTTGCGGTACCTGCCTGCTTTAAAACATTCGGACGGCTAGGCGCAGAGGAATCCCGCTCGATGGTCCATGTCGGATTCCCTTTGCCAGTGGCTCCGCAGGTCCAGCCGGTTGGCGGCTTGCCGACTACGTCCGAATCAAAGGTCACGGGCGCACCGAATATCGATGGCGCAGCCGCCAGAAAAATTGTAGGAACCAGAAGCATTTTCATAGACAACTCCTCGTTGATGGCCAGCCGACGTCAGTTCATCTTCGGTGGCCAGTTATGTGTCTCGGCTTGGCATTGCTGGCACCAGGCATAGAGGGCGTCGTACATGACCATGCCGTGTTTGAGCATTTCATGGTCGTCCGCAAATGCCGCGGACAATCCAAGGGATATTGCAAATAATCCCGCCGATTGCGGCGTCAGGTCCAGGCGAGACGCGTCTGCTCCACGCACAATCGCTGCAAGCTGCTTCAACGTCGGGTCAGTCAAATCGTACTTTTTTAGAAAGGCATCGAAGCTGCAGTGGTCTCCGACGTGCGACATCTCAACACCCGGAATATCGTAGGGAATCGCTCCAGTTTCGGCTGCGACCGAAACCACGTCCTTGGCCGGCACGTAGAGGAATTCGGGCTCCTTATCAATGAATTTCGCGATAAGCCAGGGACAAGCAATCCGGTCAATCTTGGGTCGTTCTCGAGTAATCCATTTCATGATTCGCTCCTTTAAGCGTGCAACAGCGGATAGATAACCAGTCCTGCAACTGCTGCGGCTGTGATGACTATCGGCTCCTGCAGTT
>DHXL01000189.1:1221-3643 GCA_002415335.1 Oxalobacteraceae bacterium UBA5157 | reverse complement strand
GGCCAGTTCCTCGATCAATTCGATCACGCTGCGCAAGCCGGTCGGCCCCTGCGGGTGGCCCCAGATCAGCGAGCAGCCGTAGTTGTTCATCTTTTCCAGAGGAAAGCCGGTCTCGCGCGCGAAGGCGATGTCGTTCACTGCGAACGGGTTGTGCGTTTTCACTGCATCGACGTCCTTGATCGTCAGGCCGGCATTCTTCAGCGCCGCCATCGCGGCCGGGGCGACGGCCATCGGCATGTGACCTTTCTCCACGCGCGACTGGCCGAAGGCGAGCAATTCGACCACGATTTTCGGATCGAGCGACACGTCGTGCGCGATCTCGCGGGTGGTGACGATGACGCCGGCGTTGCCGTCGGCCGGATGCGTTTGGGAGCCGAACGTGACAGTGCCGTTCGGCTTGACCGGCTTGAGCCTGGCGAGCCCTTCGGGAGTGGTTGCGAAAATGCCGTCGTCGCCGGAAAGCGTTCCCGTTTGCTTGCGGAAACCGGCGTCGGTGATCGCCACATCGACCATGTAGCGGCGCTGGAACGCGCGCTCGTTTGCCAGGCCTTGCTGATATTGGGCGTAGCGCGCCAGTGCGACTTCGTGCTGTTGCGCGGTGCTGACGCCAAACTTGGCCGCCACGTTCTCGGCGGTGTCGAGCATCGCGTTCTTGGCGTGCGGGTCGTGGGCAAAGTTGTCGAGCACCCAGCGCTCGGTGATGCCGGAACCGCCGGGTGCGGTCGGATCGGGGTAGTACACGATCGGGCCGTTCGAGCAGCGGTCGGCGGTGATCAGCAACGCACACCGGGCCGAACCATCGGCCACTTCCGCGGCCGCCATCTGCAATCCGCGCGCGCTGGTGGCACAGGCTTGCTGCACGGTGGGGCCGGCCACGTTTTCGAGGCCCATCATGCCGGTGACATAAGGCAGGCCATAGAAACTGCCGAGCTGCGGATTGGTGACGCCGAGGATGCCGAGGTCGATGCGCTCCATCGGAAAGTGCTTCGCCTCCAGCGCTTGCTTGCCGACGTTCGCCGCCAGCCGCAGGCTGTTCAGATGGGCGATCGGACCCTGCCATTTGGCGAACGGCGTGGACCAGTAAAGGCCGTAAGGAATGAATGCGCGAGCCATGCTTTTCTCCAGGAATTTTCGGGAATTATCGGGATTGTTCGGCTTGCCACTGCGCGAAACTGGAGCCGGCAAGCGCGAGTTTTTTCAGCAGTGGGGCCGGCTGCCAATATTGCGGATCGAGCGTCTTCTGGAACGCCATGATCTTGTCGTAGACCGCTTTGAGTCCGACCGTGTCGGCGTAGAACATCGGGCCGCCGCGATAGCGGGGGAATCCGTAGCCCGCGGTATACACGACATCGATGTCGCCGGCGCGCAGCGCAATGCCTTCCTCCAGCAGCAGCGCGCCTTCGTTGATCATCGCGTACAGGCAGCGCTCCACGATTTCCTGTGCGCCGGGCTTGCGTTGCGGGATGTTCAAACGCTTGGCCTCTTCGCGCAGCAGGTCAACCACCTCCGGGTCCGGGGTGCGCTTGCGGTCGGCGCCGTCGTAGCGGTAATAGCCGCGCCCGGCCTTCTGGCCGATCCAGCCGCGTTCGTTGAGCAGCGCCGAAGGACGGTAAAAGCCGGGATCGTTCGGCAGCAGATGCTTGCGTTCGAGCCGGGTCAGATGACCGATGTCGACGCCCGCCATGTCGTATACCGCGAGGATCCCCATCGCCATCCCCCACTGTTCCAGCGCGCCGTCCACCTCGACCGGCGTGGCGCCTTCGAGCAGGCAGCGTTCGGCCTCGCGGCCATAGGGGTCCATCATGCGGTTGCCGATAAAGCCGTAGCACACCTTGGCAACGACTCCGGTTTTCCTGATCCGTTTGGCCAGGTCCAGCGCCGTGACCACGACCTCTGGCGCGGTCTTGGCGGCCTGGACGATTTCAAGCAATTGCATCACGTTGGCCGGGCTGAAGAAATGCAATCCGATCACATCCTGCGGCCGGCGCGTGACGGCGGCGATCTCGTCGATATCGAGAGTCGAGGTGTTGGTGCCAAGGATCGCGCCGGGCTTGGCCACTGCGTCGAGCCTGGCGAAAATTTCTTTCTTCAGCGCCAGGCTTTCAAATACCGCCTCGATGATCAGGTCGGCGTCGGCCAGTGTCGCGAAATCCAGGCTCGGCGTAATCAGCCGCATGCGCTGTTCGAGTTGCTCTTGCGTGAGACTGCCGCGCGCGACCGAACGTTCGTAGTTCTTGCGAATCGTCGTCATGCCGCGATCCAGATTCTGCTGCGCGGTGTCGACCAGCCTGACGGGAATGCCGACATTGACGCAGCACATCGCAATCCCGCCGCCCATGGTGCCGGCGCCGACGATGCCGACGCGTGCCACCGGCCGCGCTGCAATGTCGGCCGCCAATCCGGGTATCTTGCGCACTTCGCG
>DHXL01000189.1:0-1093 GCA_002415335.1 Oxalobacteraceae bacterium UBA5157 | reverse complement strand
GCTCGACTGCCGCCTGCAGAGCGGTGATCAGCGCAACCGGGGCTTGCCGGTTGCGCATGGTGTTCGCGACCCGGGCGCGCGTGGCGGCAAACAATTCGGTCGCCTGTTCGGCGTCCTTGACCGCTTGCTCGCGGGTGCGGCGCGGACCGGCGCCCCTGGCCACCAGGTCGCGTGCGAATGCGACCGCTGCGGGTATCACCTCGCCACCGACCATCGCATCGGCCAGCCCTGCCTCGACGGCACGGGCCGCGGGCATTGGTTTGCCGGTGAGCATCATGTCGAGCGCGACGTCGAGCGGCACCACGCGCGGCAGGCGCTGTGTGCCGCTGCCGCCGGGTATGATGCCGAGCGAGAGTTCCGGCAGACCGAAGCGCGCATCCTCATGTGCGATCCGGTAGTGGCAGGCGAGCGCGATTTCAGTGCCGGCGCCAAGCGCGGTGCCGTGTACAGCGGCTACCACCGGCACCCGGCTGTCCTCGATCAAACGCGTCACTTCATGGTAGCCGGGCGCTGCGATGCCGGTATCGAATTCCTTCAGGTCGGCGCCGGCGACGAAGGTCTTGCCGGCGCAGCCGAGCACGATCGCCTTGATTCCGGATTTGTCGCGCAGTTCGCTGAAGGTTTGCTTGAGTCCGGCGCGCACCGCCTGGTTGACGGCGTTGACGGGCGGGCTGTCGATCATGACCACAGCGATATCGCCGTCGATCGAGTACGTCACTATTTTATTCATTGCTCTTGTCCTTTTTCCCCGTTGTCGAGGGCTGTTGAATCCGCTACGAAAGATTTTTCCGGTTCGCGTCCGTCCCTATGCGCCGGACTGCTGCCGCAACACCCGCTTGAGGATCTTTCCGCTCGGGCTCTTGGGCAATTCGGCAACGAGATCGACCCGCGCCGGAACCTTATAAGCGGCGATATTCTCGCGGCAGTAGGCAATGATGTCGTCCGCGCTGAGCGTTGCCCCGGGCCGCAGCACGACGGCGGCGGCGACCTGCTCACCCTGCGGCGCGGCGGGGATGCCATACACCGCAACCTCCTGCACGCCGGGCATCTTGTACAGGTACTGCTCGACTTCCGCCGGCCACACCTTGAAACC
>DHXL01000413.1:4153-5816 GCA_002415335.1 Oxalobacteraceae bacterium UBA5157 | reverse complement strand
CGAAGGCGTGCTGATCATCGGCACCGGCAACGTCGTGCATAACCTGCGCACGATGACTCGCGGCGACGGGGCCGGCTACGACTGGGCGCAGCGCTTCAACGCGCGTGTGCGCGACGTGCTGCTGCATGGCGATCCGCGGATGGTCGCGGACTACGCGGCCTGGGGTGACGATGCGCCGCTGTCGGTGCCGACGGCCGAGCATTTCCTGCCTCTGCTGTATGTGATCGGTGCGCAGCAGGCGGGCGAATCGATTTCGATTGCGATCGATGGGATTGAAATGGGTTCGATCAGCATGTTGACGGCCGTGGTTGGCGCGCTGGCTTGATTATCGATAGTGCAGAGATATAAGAAGCCACGCGATGGTGGCTTCTTGAGATTGTATGCAGGCGTGCGTGGAATGCTATTTGATGGCACTTCGCGTTGCTAGTAACAATTGTATTTGCCTTGCGCCAGAGGCTTGATCACGCTCGCGGCCACAAACGGCTTATGGTGCGCTGACGATGGTCGCCAATTCTATGCGGCTACCCGCGACCATCACGCCTTGCGCATCTTCCAGTTCCTTTCGGATTATCCCGAAGCCCTTAGCGAACCAGAGCACGTCCGTTTGACCGGCGCTGCTGGGCATTGTGAATTTACAGGTATTGACAAATGCCCGACCGGCGAGCGTCAAATCTTCAAAGCCGGCCAAAGTCAACGACACCGATACATTGGACGTCGAAGTTGTCCCGATCGTAAAGTCGGAAAAGGTATCGGTGTAAGTAAGTTGCGCAGTCTGTCCTACTGCCATATCCACCGGAATTTGAAAGCCGCTGGAATAGACGTTCTTTCCATCCAATACGCCGGTCTGATCGTATTGATTTAGTCCAAGTCCGTGCACAAATCCACCGCTGATCGTTTGATAACTCGCTCCGAATCGTGTGTCGTCGCTGCGTAATTCGACGGCGCCGAATGCAGTTGACCCTTCAAACGTTTCTTGAACGTTCAACTCTTTATATCCATTTGACTTGATAAATTTGATGCCTGGCGTCAGTTCGAAGCAATCGCCGACCGAAGGTGCCGCTGCGGCGATCGTTGATGGCGTTGCAGGCGCCGGATCTGACGATCCGCCGCCGCAGGCGACTAGGAAAACGGTAGACAATGCAGCCAGGTATGCCGAGTGTTTCATTTGTTTCTTTCCATGTAAAAAGTCATCGTTCAAAATTCTGTGTGCGTCAATTTCTGGTCGGCCGACTGCGCCAAGTGCGCAGAACGGGGCAATATTCAGCACAGCCCGGAAGCAAAGGCTAGGAAAACCAACGACATGGGAAAACGAGATGCCGAAGCGCGAAGGCGGGCACTTCGTTCATTTGGGCGAATGCGGATTCTACTTGCTGAGCAGAAAATTGTCATTGCATAAATTAGCAGCTGGGCACTAATGGATTTCCGGTGTGTGTAGCAAGTACACGACGCCAAGTGGCAATTGCTGAAACGTGGCATTGGCGTGTTCGATGGCGGAGCCGACACCGGCAAGGGACGAACTCGCGCAAGACTTGAAGACGCCAACCGGCAGGGTGCAGCGGTTGTCGTAGCTCCAGCCTTTGGCCTTGTTGTCTTGATCCTGGCTTTCGAGGTTGTGGGCGACGTCGAGGGTGATGTGGTCCTTGGCGATCAACAGCGCATTGCC
>DHXL01000413.1:0-3977 GCA_002415335.1 Oxalobacteraceae bacterium UBA5157 | reverse complement strand
GATGCTGCCGTCGGTGGCCAGGAGGGTGAGGTTGCCGCCGGCGGTGAGCGTGCAGACTTTGGCGTCGCTGGTGGCGGTGTAGCAGGGGATTCGCGGGGCACTGCCCCGCGCCTGCGTAACGGTGTCGCCCTGCAAGGCGACACTCCCAGCCCACTTTTGCAGTTGCCGTTGCGTGGGGGTTGGGGATTGACGATCAATCTCAGGATTGATCTGGATTGGTTGTTGTGCATGAGCAGCGAGCTGCGATGGGGCTGCGATAGCCGAAACGTTCGTGACGCTCGTGGCGGCAAATACAAAAATCAATAGCCGCGCAACGGCGGCTTTCCAGTGGTTTTTGTGATTCGGTTTGCGCTGCATCGAGTGGGCGTTGAGGTGATCGGGCAGGTATTAAGAAGAGTCGCATATCCGAGTTTCATTGACGATCATTTCTGATCTCTATTTGCCCAATTTTCACGAGCCTTCTCTAAGCTAACTTGGTTCGCACCGCCCGCGTAAGTTGGGTCACCTGACTGGACAGGGTCATCCTCCCAAAAACAAACAGTACATATCTCGTACACGCCATTTTCAGACAAAGTTAGCTTCCCGCAGCAGGGACATGGGAAAAGAATATTTTGTGCTTCGCTCATTGCTTGTTCCAATAGTTGATTCCATCTGAGGGTCTGAACATCGTTCGGGGCGCACCGGCTCATGCCTCAACAGAAAACGTATTTGGTTACAGAACTTCGCTGCAGTCGGGGGAATTTCCCTTGTCATACTACGATCGTCTATCGAATTTCGCATCCTCAGGCGCTTCAGTTTTAAATCCCATCAACAATCCAACCTCCAATAATTTTACAGACGCGAGGCTAGATAACTTGAAGGGAAATGATTCAAGCAGCGCCACAGTAAGTTCATAGCCAAGACCATACTCTCCAGCTTCAACCAAATATTCTTCAATTTGAGCGAGTTGCTCATCGCAACTCTGCATTTCCGGTGGAAAATGCGTGGCAACCTCTGGCTGATCGCGAAGCTCGCCCAATAGGAATAACAGATTGTTTTCAATCACTTTAGCGTTGTCGTTCATTTCTTTGGATTTTTCGATAAATTAGATGGATAACCTGTCACGATACGATCGTTCTTGGTGTCGTAGACTACTTTCACATCGACGCCATCGCGCATCGCTGTTGTCGTTATATATCCACGTGCGTCAGCTTTTGTCCACGTAACAGACGGGTCCGTAGCAATGTCGGAAACTGTGTTCGATATTTTTTGGTCGCTCCAACTTTGTGGAAATTCTGATTTCCCTGGTGATCCGGTTCCATAGCGATGCCCCCCGGAAGTAAGGCTATCTCCATCCAGAATATGTGTTGTGGCTTTTCCGTCTAACAACGAAAGATTAACTTCAACGCCACTTGCTCCCTCCTTCGCCGCATCAGCCGCCTTCTCCACATCCTTGGCGACCTTGGACAAGTCCTCCGCCACCGTAGCCGCTTTGCCGACTTTGCTCACCGTACCGGCGCCACCACCCACGAAGTTGGATAGTACCTCGCCGGCGATCTTGCCGAGCGCGACGCCGTCGCCTTTCTCGTATGCATCCGCGATCTTGTCGTGCTGCTCCTTGGTGGCATTCGTCAGTATCTTGCCCCATAGCTCAGGGCTGCTGGCAATGCTGATGACGCCATCCACCGCTTTGCCCAGTTGGTCACCGGCCTCTACATTGCCCGCCACCGCCTTGACATAGATAACGCCGCCTTTGGCGGCATCGGCGATGCCGCCGATGATGGCGCTTGCCAATCCAGTCCCTATGCCCTTGACGCGATCGATGCTGCTGATGGTGTTATCGGCTTGCCCTTGCGTTTTGAGGGCTTCCTCGTTGTAACCGATCGGCCTTAGCGCAAAGACGCCGAACTGGTCGTCGGATTTGCGGATGATGTCGGCATAGGCGGTGCGCACTTCCTGACGCACGCCGGTGCAACGGACGCTGTTGTCCCCATCGCAGGCGGCGAGCGTGGCATCACGTTGTTTGTCCAGCGTTTCCAGGCGGGTAACTTCGCCGCAGGCGGCGGAACTTCCTCTGCCTCCATTGCATTCTTTTCTGGCCTTGGTGATGTCAAGAATTTCGCCGTGCTTGAGATAGTTATTCGTCGCCGCATTGGCCGCAATATTCGAACCCACCGCCGCATCCATCAGCGAGCCGCCAGTGGCACCCGCTACTAATGCGCCGACCCCAGTCGACAAGGCAATCACGGTATTGGCTTCCTGTGCGCTCAGTTTCTCCGGATGGAAGAGGCCATCAGGTTTGTAGGCATTCGGATACAACTCACGACTAATTACTTGCGCGGCGAGCTCGCCGGCCACGCCCGCACTGGCGCCGCCGACCGCACTGCTGCCGTTGGCGGCGGCCAGCACCGCGCCCAGGACCGCATGGCTGAGCAATTGCGCAGTCTGGTTTTCATGACCGGGTGCGGCGAAGTAGTCGCCGATCGCCTTGGCCGCATACGGTGCACTAGCGTTGGCGGCGATCTGTGTCGCGCCTTGGCCTGCAACGCTGCCGACCAGGATGCCGGTGACGACGTTCAGGGCGCGGCTGTTGTCGCCAGTTGGACCCCAGTCAGTTTGGGTCTGCTTGGCATCAATGAGCGCGAGTTTGGCTTGCGTTACTTGATCCGGGCTGCTGTTGGGGTTGTCGAGGACGGCTTGCGCGTCCTTCTGCGTCTTGGCCGCCTTGCCCGCGATATCTCCCGCCACTTGCTTGGCTGTCGCGATGACGGTACCCGCTGCTGCCGCCATGGCCTGCTGGTCGCCGATGATGGCTTTGAGGTTGGGCAGGGAGGCAATGGTTTTGTTGGCCGTTTGCAAGTCGGTATGCGCGCCGAGATCTTTGGCACTGGTCAGGCTTTGGCCGCCGATGGTGAGCTTGCCGTCGGTGAGCGTGGCGTAGGTCGTGGAACTGGTGCTGCCCTTGTCTTGCATCGGCAGGCCGGCGCTGAGGTTGGGGTTGCTGGCACCGGCCGAGGTTTGGGTCGGTGCACTATTGCCGTCGGCCCCGCCGCCGATCTTGAAGCCGCCCGCGACGCTCACGCCGTTGGCCTGGTAGTCGACCTTGTTGCCGATGTCCTGGAACGTGATGGCTTTAGTGGTCAGGTCTGAGTTGGCGGCATTGGTGCCGGCGATCGCGCCGCCTTTGAGATCGATGGTGTCGGCTGTGACGTGGTAGCCGCCATCGCCGGCGAACAGGCCCGATTGTTGATTGACGGTGCTGCTCTTGCCGTCGCCTTTCGATTGCGACGCATTGCCCGAGACGTCCCAGGCGGTGCCGATGGCGACTTGCACGCGCACCCCGGCATTGGTTTGCTCGTTGTGCTGGGTGACGATGTCTTGCACCGATTCGATCGCGAGCTTGCCTTTGATGTCGGCGTTGATGGTGTCGGCGCTGACGTCGACGCCCTTGAGCGTGGTGTCGCCTTTCGATTTGATCGTGATGCTGTCGCCGCTCAGGTGGGTGTTGCCGTTGATGATGGCGCTGTTCTTGTAGTCGCCTTGGCCGACGTTGGCGGCGACGTAGGCGTAGACGCCGGTTTGCGCGCCGACCGAGAAGCCGACCCCGACTTCGAGCCCGGCGCTGTGGTTGTCGCCGGAACTGGCCGCCGTGCTTTGGGCGGCGTCGAGGATGATGTCTTTCGCGGAGTCGAGCGTGAGGACTTTGCCGGCGGCGATGGATGCGCCGGTGGCGTGGATGTCGCCTTCGGTACTGGTGAGCGTGACGTTGTTGCCGCCCTTGATGGTGCTGCCTTGAGCTTGGCTGCCGCTCGCCTGGTCCTTGCTGTCGGCGCTGGCGAAGCCGACCCCGACTTCACCCTTGATCAGCGAGCCGCTGCCGCCGGTGGCGGCGCTGACCGCTTGATAGGCGTTGGCGGCCGCCGCCATGCCTTGCATCGTTTGCAGCCGGCCGTCCGATTTCTTGGCGGCATCGAGGTTGTTGGCGAGGTCGATGAGGG
>DHXL01000378.1 GCA_002415335.1 Oxalobacteraceae bacterium UBA5157 | reverse complement strand
TCACAGCAATGATCGCGGCACTGGTAGCCTCCCCGGTGGCGGCGGAAATCAACCCGGCGAATAGCAACAGCAGCACCAGCGGATTGCGGAAACGTCGAAAGAATTGCTGCAGCAAGTGCGGCGGCGGCGCATCCCGAAAGCTGTTCTTGCCGTAGACCGCAATCCTCTCCCGGGCCTGGGACTCGGACAGTCCTTCGGCACGACCGCCGGTCGATGCCATGTTGTCCGCCAGCGGATAGCGCCACCAGGGCATCTTGCCGTCGAAATACTCGCCCCGACCGTACGCAGTTGGCTGCACGTTCACTCCGCTCGCCTATCGGAAACGATGCAGTTTCGCGCAGCGATCTGATTCACACCTGATTGGCCCGGCAGCAGGCCCTGCCATTGCCGCAGCAACCCGCCTGTCATACCGCGCGTCGCCACTATGGCCCGCTCCTCTTGGCGATCGATATTCTCGCCCGATAGACCGGCAAGGCACCCCGGCCGCATCGGCCAGCGAGGGTGCCATGCTCGACGATGCTATTGAATCGCAATTTGCTTGCGGCTGGTTCCAGGCTTCTTCAGCAGCGTCAGTTGCAGCACACCGTTTTCGTAGCTTGCCTTGGCGGTCGCATCGTCAACTTCCTGGGGCAAGGTAAAGCTGCGATATTGCTGGCCGTAGTAGCGTTCGCTGCAGATCGCGCCGCCCTCGCCAGCCTCTTTCTCTTCCTTTATTTCCGCACTGACCGATACTTTATTGCCGTCGATGGAGATCTTGATATCCTCCTTTTTAACGCCAGGAATGTCGGCCTTCACCAGGTATTCCTGATCGGTCTCCGACACGTCCATCCGTATGCCAGGCGCGGATTCAAAGCCGCGGAACGCCGGCATTGACGAGAAATCCCTGAAAAGATCATTAACACTCCGAAATGGATCAAAGCGCGCAATGTCGCTGAACGGATCAAAGCGCATTAAGCTGTTCGCCATCATTAACCTCATCTTTGTTGTAGAGCATGGTTACGGGGCAAAATGCGTAAGCGCCGTCATCCTGTCGATTCATCAAAAGGCGAATGCGTCACGCGCCTGAACCTGCTTGCCCCTCAATGGATTATATGAACGGCTGAACGCCTCGCCATGACATATCTCAACACCGTCCCGGTTGTCACGCGCATGATCAAATTGCGAGGCCCTTTCGGAATTTATCGACACCGTCGCACGCGGCTCGCATCCCGGTCAGCGGGCATGGGGAAATCCGGTCCAATGAATCTCATCATCAAACATCCGCACCGCCGGCGCACTCTGTCAGCTGCCCTGATTGTGCTTGGCGGCATACTGATCTTTCTCGCACCAGACAACGTGTGGATAGGTGCAGTGCTTGCGGTATTGGGTATCGTCCTCGAACTGATCGCCTTCGGGCTGGTTCGGCGCGATAAAGAGCGGTCGTGACTACCAGCGCTACCGCTCCGCGCATCGGCATCTCCGACACATCAACCCCTCGGACTTCTCTCACGCTGGCTCGTTTCAAGACTATCCCCCGTACGCACCTACTCCTTTTGAACTGCATATTGTCGGACCGCACTAGACATTAATGAGCAGCCGGCCAGCCGTATAGCCGAGGCGATCCAGCCCTCCGGCGAATGGCAATATGATGGCAAACGAGGTAACCTGCATTGACTCACGGAAATGCAGGAAACTGGCGCCACGCTATCATTCGTATCGGCAACCAGCCTTTTGCATCCGGCCTTGAATTTCATGCTTGACCTGCTTCACATCTTTCACAACATCTACACAGGGGGAATTCCAATGAACTTTTTGCCGAAATCGGTGATTGCCATGCTGGTCGCGACCAGCATGTTGCTCGGCCTGTCCACTGGTGCGCAGGCCGCGGGCGGCGCCAACGTGACGCCCGCCAGAATGGCCGGGGATTTCGGCCCGCCGCAGGGCGCGCCGATTCAGGCGGTGCTGACCAGCCCGCCGAACGTGCCGCCGCCGATCCACCGAAATTATCCGGCCAAGGTCATCGTCAGCCTTGAAGTAGTCGAGAAGGTCATGCCGATTTCGGAAGGGGTCACCTACACGTTCTGGACTTTCGGCGGTACCGTTCCCGGCAGTTTCATCCGCGTGCGCCAGGGCGACACGGTCGAGTTCCACCTCAAGAACCATCCAGACAATAAGATGCCCCACAACATCGACCTGCACGGCGTGACCGGGCCGGGCGGTGGCGCGGCATCGAGTTTTACCGCGCCGGGACACGAGTCGCAGTTCACCTTCAAGGCGCTCAACGAGGGAATTTACGTGTACCACTGCGCGACCGCGCCGGTTGGCATGCACATCGCGAACGGCATGTACGGAATGATCCTGGTCGAGCCGCCGCAGGGCTTGTCGCCGGTCGACCACGAATACTATGTGATGCAGGGCGACTTCTACACGGCCGGCAAGTACCGTGAAAAAGGCTTGCAGCCGTTCGACATGGAAAAGGCAATCGACGAGCGGCCGACCTACGTGCTGTTCAACGGCGCCGAGGGTGCGCTCACCGGCGACAAGGCGCTGAAAGCCAAGACCCATGAAAAAATCCGCCTGTTCGTCGGCAACGGCGGCCCGAACCTGGTATCGAGCTTCCATGTGATCGGCGCGATTTTCGACAAGGTGCGCTTCGAAGGCGGATCGAACTTCCAGAAGAACGTGCAGACCACCCTGATTCCGTCCGGCGGCGCGGCGGTAGTCGAGTTTCAAACCAAGGTTCCGGGCAGCTACGTGATCGTGGACCATTCGATTTTTCGCGCCTTCAACAAGGGTGCGCTGGGCATCATAAAAGTCGACGGCCCCGAGGACAAGACGATCTATTCCGGTAAGGAAGTCGATTCGGTCTATCTCGGCGACCGCGCCGCGCCAAACCTGGCAGCCGTCACCAAGGCCACGGCTGCCGCCGCCAGCGGAACCCTGACGCTGCAAGACCAGGTCGACGCCGGCAAGGCACTATTCAACGGCACCTGTTCGGTCTGCCACCAGCCGACCGGCGCCGGCCTGCCCGGCGTGTTCCCGCCGCTCGCGAAATCGGATTTCCTGAACGCCGATCCGAAGCGTGCGATCGGGATCGTGTTGCACGGACTGACCGGCAAGGTGACGGTTAACGGCGCGGATTTCGTGTCGGTGATGCCGCCGATGAATCAGATGAACGACGACGAACTGGCGAATATCCTCACTTACGTGCTGAACAGCTGGGGGAACACGGGCGGCCGGATCAAGACCGAAGAGGTGAAGGCAGCCCGCGCCAAAGATGGCGTAAAACAGGTCCCCGAGCATTGAACTTCGCACTTTCTTTCGGAAGAGAAAATTGCCTACCAGGTCGATATTCGGACAAATGCGGACGGACCGGTTCAGGCTGCTGGCCGGCGCCCTGTTGTTTGCTTGCCTGCCGGCGCCGGCCGCCGAATACGTGCCGATTCCGGCGGGCTCCTTTGTCAGCGCGCTGTCGAGCGGAAGCCCCGGGAATGCCCCGGTCCGGGTCGCACCGTTCGCCATGCGCGCCACCCCGGTGACAACCCGGGAATTTCTGGCATTTACCGCCAGCCATCCGGAATGGCAGCGAAGTCGGGTTCCCGCGATCTTTGCCGATGCAAGCTATCTGCATCAATTCGATGGCAGCCAGACTCCTCCGCCGACCGGCAGCGAGCGGCCGATAACTTCCGTCAGCTGGTTTGCGGCACAGGCCTTCTGCGAAAGCGAGGGTGGCAGGCTGCCCACCTGGCATGAGTGGGAATATGTCGCAGCGGCGGACGCCGGGCACGCCGACGCACGCCGTGATCCGGCGTGGCGGGCGAAGATCCTGTCGTGGTATTCGCAATCGTCCGGCATGCCGCCGCCGGTCGTGGGCGGGGCCGCCAATTTCTATGGCATCCGCGACATGCATGGCCTGATATGGGAATGGGTCGATGATTTCAACGCCCTTCTCGTCAGTGCGGACAGCCGGAATCAGGGAGATCCCGATCGGCTGCAATTCTGCGGAGCCGGCGCGATCAGCCTGCAGGACAAAGAAAATTACGCGATCCTGATGCGGATCGCGCTGTTATCGGCGCTGAGCGGCGCCGATACGACCAACAACCTCGGGTTCCGCTGTGCCAGAGCCCTCCCCATGGAGAACAAATGAAACGATTGACGACACGGCGCCACGGCCTGTGGCTGCTGAACCTGATCCTGCTGGGCGCGCTCGCCTGGTCCGGGGCCAGCATCGCGCAAACCGGGTCGGCGCCCCATGCGCCCCTGCCCGGCGACTCGGTCTATCAAGTCCCGGCCACGATGGTGGACCAGGACGGCCATCCGTTCAAGTTGGAACAACGGCGCGGGCACCCGGCGCTGGTCAGCATGTTTTACAACGCCTGCCAGTTCGTCTGCCCGATGCTGATCGATACGCTGCGCAGCACCGAACAAGGATTGACGCCCAAAGAACGCGCCCGTCTTTCGATGATGCTGATTACCTTCGATCCGGCGCGTGATGACGTCAAGGCGCTGAAATCGGTGGTCGACCAGCATGGCCTCGATCCAGCGCGCTGGACCCTGGCCCGCACCGATGCCGCCAGCGTACGCAAGATCGCGGCAACGCTCGGCATCCAATATCGCAGACTGGCGAACGGCGAATACAACCACACCACGGTGCTGATCCTGCTCGACGCCGACGGCCGCATTCTCGGGCGCACCAGGAAGATCGGCGCCATCGACCCGGCTTTTCTGAAGTTGGTACGGCAGGCTTTGCGGCCCGCCGCTGCGCCGGCATCCTGACAAGATTATCGCCGCCCACGGCGGAACTTCTTTGGCCGGGGGCGACTCCAATTGGGTTATTTCGAATTCATTGCCGAGAGAAATGATATCCGATGAACCACTAGCATTTTCGGACATCGCCCGCATATAGACGGCATCGAACCCCAGAGCGTCATGCACGCCATGCGCCGCTCGCAAGTTCATTCGAAACCAGGCGAACCTGAATTTGAACCGATTTCCGGTGCAAGAATGCCCGCATGGACTCGGGATCAGGTGGACAGAGGTCATGATTGGCCAATTTCTTGTTAAATCGCACTTATTAGGAAACCAGGAGAAGTGATTACTAAATCCGAAGCAAAAGCAGTACGGGTACCAACGAAAAAAACAACGAAAGTTGCCTGCAGCGCAACAAATGCCGACACGTCGCGCGTGTCCGTTTCAAAGGCCACGCACGTCATGGATGCCGCAACGTTGGCCTCGATAGACACGTCCGGCTATCTCTTGCCGACCGTCAAGGTCGCGGGACGCCGAGGCCGCAAGCCGACTGAATTCCACGCCGAGAGCGATGAAGTGGCCGCGCTGAATGCAGCGGAGCGGTCAGAAGCAGCGGTCGCGAGCAAGGCATTCGCGCAGCATCGCAACGCCAATACAAAAAATCATTCATCTTCTGGCGCCAATACGTCCGGCGCGGCCCGCGAACGCCATTATCAGCAACTGAAGATGCTGGTGGCGCTCGGTAAAGACCGCGGTTACCTGACGCACGCGGAGATCACCGACCATCTACCTGAAGACGTCGTCGAGCCGGAAGCCGTCGAAAATGTCATCGCCAGCCTGACCGAGATGGGGATTGCCGTCTACGAGCAAACCCCGGATGCGGAAACGCTGTTGCTGTCGGACCATCTCGTGGCGGGCCCCGTCGACGAGGAAGCCGAGGCAGCGATAGAAGTCGCGTTGTCCACCGTCGATGCCGATTTTGGCCGTACGACGGATCCGGTGCGGATGTACATGCGTCGAATGGGCACCACCAAATTGCTCACGCGCGAGAAGGAAATTGAAATTGCCAAGCGCATTGAGGACGGACTGAGCGACATGATGCGGGTCATTTCGGAAGATCCCGCCTCGATTTACGGCATTCTCGTTACCGCCGAAAAAATCGCGAATGATGAGATCAAGATCAATGATCTCGTAGACGGCCTGGTCGATCTGCCTGTGCCGGAAGAGCATGCCGTTTCTGTCGCCGCCGTGACGGAAACGGATGATGGAAAACAAGCTGCCGACGGGAGCGGCGACCTGAACAGCGACATTAGTGACGCCGCGGATCTGTCGCTGCGGCAGCTGCGGCAACTGAAGGAAAGCGCGCTTTCGAAATTCTCGGCCATCTCCGCCGCCTTCGATCGGATGGGCAAGGCCTACGAACGAGAAGGCTACCGTTCCGAGGCGTTCATCGATGCCCAGGCGACCATTTCCCGCGAGTTGTCGGGTATCCGTTTCACCGCGAAAGGAATCGACAAGCTGTGCGGTTCGCTGCGTAGCCACGCCGAACAGATGCGCGAGAACGAAAGACTCATCGCCGATATCATCGTCAACAAATGCGGCATGCCGCGTGCGCGCTTCAATGCCGTCTTTCCGGGCAACGAAACCAATCTGCACTGGCTGGATGCCGAGATTGCCGGCGGACACACCTACAGTGCCGCGCTCGACCGTCATGCGCCGACAATCAAAGAGGCGCAGAAGAACTTGATCGCCCTGCAGGAGCGCGTCGCACTACCGCTGCCCGATCTGCGCAACCTCCATCGCAAACTGGTGGCGGCGGAGATGCGCGTGCGCCGCGCGAAGGACGAGATGATCGAGGCGAACCTGCGCCTCGTCGTCTCGATCGCGAAGAAGTACACCAATCGCGGCCTGCAATTCCTCGACCTGATCCAGGAAGGCAACATTGGCCTCATGAAAGCGGTGGACAAGTTTGAATACCGCCGCGGTTTCAAGTTCTCGACGTACGCAACCTGGTGGATTCGCCAGGCGATCACGCGTTCGATCGCCGATCTCGGCCGCACCATCCGCGTTCCGGTGCACATGATGGAAACAATCAATAAGATGAATCGGATTTCGCGTCAGATCCTGCAGCTAACCGGTTCCGCGCCCGACGCGGCGATGCTCGCCGCCAAAATGGAATTACCGGAAGCAAAAATACGCGAAATCATGAAAATCGCAAGAGAGCCGATATCGTTGGAGACGCCGGTAGGCGAAGACGGCGATGCCGCACTCGGCGACATGGTCGAAGACACCTCCACGCTGACTCCGGAACAGGCCGCGATACAGTCGTCCATGCGCGCGATGGTCAAAGAGATGCTGGATTCGCTGACGCCGCGTGAAGCGAAAGTGCTGCGCATGCGTTTCGGCATGGAAACGTCGCGCGACCACACACTGGAGGAAGTCGGCAATCAGTTCGACGCCTCACGCGAACGCATACGGCAAATCGAAGCCAGTGCGATGAAGAAGCTGCGCCATCCCTCCCATTCCGGCAAGCTGAAAAGCTTCCTGGAGACCAGCTAAGCCGCGCGCCGGAGCCCTGCCGGCGTCGCTTTAGAAGAAATAGCGCTGCGCAAGACGCAGCCGTGGCACACGCGCCGCGCCCTGCCGGGCTTCCATGCCGATCCCTTATGCCGTTTGTCAAACAAGGGCGCATTTCAGGCTATTCCGATTGCGTTTTGCCGGCCAATAGGCCTAATCTCGTTGACGGCAGCCACGATTGCGCCACTGGGTCCCGATCGCATCGCAGGGGAGCTGGTTCGATGAAGATTCCCTATCTTAAAATCAGCTCGCAGGTTGGCGCGGGCTTCGGCCTCGTATTGCTGATGATGGCAGCCTTGATCGTGTTCGTGTTCGTGCGACTGACCATCATTGAGAAACACAACGAAAAAATAACGAGCATGAGCGGGGCCAACGCGGCCGCGATGCATACGGTCAATGTCATGACGCGCGCCAATGCCAACCTGACGATGGAACTGCTGCTGGCGCCGGAACAGGACCAGGCGGCCATCTCCGCGAAAATCGATGCCAATAGAAAGGCTGTCGCGCAGGCACTCGCGACCCTGGACCAGTCGATTCATTCAGCCGAACCCCAGGCTTTGCTCGACAACAGCATGGCAGCCCGCACCAAGTACGTCGATTCCATGAACCGGTTCAGAAGCTTGTTGGCCGCGAACAGACGGGATGAAGCGGCCGCCCTGATGAAGAATGAAACGGTGCCGGCTTTGAACGTGTTTCAGCAGTCCATCGAAGCGCTCTGGACCTTGCAGGTGCAGCGCGTCGCCAGCAATGGCGCGCAGATCAAGAAAAACATCGAAACGGCGCGCATGTCGCTGGCGCTGTTGGGCAGCCTTGCCTTACTGATCGGCATCGTTGCGGCGTACTTCGCAGTCGCCGCCGATATCGTCAAGCGCCGACTGCTGGAGCAGACGCAACGCGTCGTGGCGGAGATCTTCGAAAACAGCAAGGAAGGCATCCTGATCACCGATCAGCAGCAGCGCATCATCTCAGTCAACAAGGCATTCACTGAAATAACCGGCTATGCGCAGGATGAGGTCGTCGGGAAGACCCCGCGCGTGCTCAGTTCCAACCTGCAAGAACCCGCGTTTTATAACCGCATGTGGAACGAACTCCTGGCGGACGACCATTGGGAGGGCGAGGTCCTGGATCGACGCCGCAATGGCCAGGTTTTTCCGCTCTGGCTGTCGATCGCGGCGGTGCGTGACCGTCATCACAAAATCACCAATTACTTCGGTATTTGTTCCGACATCACCGAACGCAGAGAGGCCGAGCAATCGCTGGGCCTCGCCGCGCAGGTATTCGAACACAGCCGGGAAGCCATTATGATTCTGGACCAGAATAGAGGCATTATTCGCACCAACGCAACCTTCACCGAGTTGACCGGCTACACCACGCAAGAGGTGATCGAGCGCTCGGTCAAGGTCATGCGCCCCGAGGCGCACGACGACGCGTTCTACGAGCGCATTTGGGCAGAAATCGACGCGACGGATCACTGGCAAGGCGAGCAATTAATGCGTCGGCGCAATGGACAGGTCTTTCCCGCATGGATCACGATCACCACGGTTCGCGACAGCGATCGAAAAGTCACCAACTATATTTCCTACTTTTCCGACATCACCGCGCGCAAAGAGGCAGAGTCGCGTATCCGATTCCTGGCGGAACATGATTTCCTGACCGGCCTCCCGAGCCGTGAACTGCTGCTCGACCGGCTGCGGCAGGCGATCGCCGTCGCACGCCGTAACCAGACCCAACTCGCCATCCTTTTTCTCGACCTGGACCGCTTCAAGAACATCAACGATTCCATGGGCCATAGTGTCGGCGACAAGCTGCTGCGACAGGTAGCCCAGCGGCTTCAAAAACATATACGCAGTATTGATACCATCAGCCGCCACGGAGGCGACGAATTCCTGATCATGCTGGCCGATATCGGCACGATTCCCCAGGTTGCGCATATCGCCGATCATGTGATGCGCGCGATCGCGATGCCATACAAGATCGATAATCACGAACTGGTTGTGACCGCCAGTATCGGCATCAGCATCTACCCTGGCGATGGCGACGAAATCGAAACCCTCGTGAAACATGCCGATGTGGCGATGTATCACGCCAAAGGGAGCGGCCGCAACCGCTATCAGTTCTTCAGCCATCAGATGAATGCCAGGATCGTCGAACGCATGGCACTCGAAAACAGTCTGAAGAAGGCCATCTCTCGAGAAGAATTCATATTGGAATATCAGCCGGAGGTTGATTTCGCAAGCGACCGCACTATCGGCGCAGAAGCGTTGATCCGCTGGCAGCACCCTGTGCTGGGCCTGCTGCCGCCGTCTCGCTTCATTTCGGTGGCCGAAGAGTGCGGATTGATCGTTCCGATCGGCGACTGGGTTCTGCGCACCGCTTGTCGACAGGCAAAATCATGGTTCGACCGTGGATCGCCGATCGTCGTCTCGGTCAATCTTTCGGTTGCCCAGTTTCGCCAGAAGAGCCTGTTGAACAGCATTCTCGACGCACTGCATTTCGCTAACTTGAGTCCGCACTATCTTGAACTGGAAATTACGGAGGGCATCCTGATCGATGATGCCGAGACGACGCTGCATACCTTGACCGAACTCAGGAATATTGGTGTGCGGGTTGCGCTGGACGATTTTGGCACAGGATATTCAAGCTTGAGCTACCTGAAACGTTTCTCGATCGACAAGCTGAAAATCGATCAGTCGTTCATGCGCGACATCAACGCCGCACCGGCCGAATCGGCGATTATCATTGCCATCATCGCGATGGGAAAAAGCCTTCGCCTGAAGGTCATCGCGGAAGGCGTCGAAACCGCTGAGCAATACCATTTTCTGAAATCGCATGGATGCGACGAATACCAAGGCTATTACTCGAGCATGGCGCTATCTGCGCACGAGTTCGAGGCGTTTAGGGCGACGGATTAAAAGTCCCGGTCAGTTGCCGCCGCACACTTGCGTATGCCTATGCCAAAGAGCATAGTGAAATGGCGATGGCTCTTGCTACCGTCGCAACATAAGACGAACCTGGAGAGGATGACAGTCCCATGAAGCTAGCTGATTTTATTCGGAAGAATATGGATCGCATAGTTGATACGTGGGAAAATTTCGCGCAAGACATTTCTTCCGCGCGGCATCTGAATACCGCGGAGTTGCGCGATCACGCCAGTGGCATGTTGCATGCAATCGCGTCCGATCTCGACCGGACGCAAACTTCTCATGAACAGACGGAAAAATCCAAAGGACACGGCGCGCGCAGTACCCAACTGACGGAAGCCGAAATGCATGGCTCCGGCCGCGTTCTCGAGGGATTCACCGCCAATGATGTGATGTCCGAATTTCGCGCCCTGCGCGCAAGCGTTCTGCGCCTCTGGAGCGATTCCAAGCCGCCCGCGCCGGAAGCCTCGATCGAAGAACTGACACTATTTAACGAGGCAATCGATCAGGCATTGGCGGAGTCGCTGGCGCGGTACTCCAGTGAGAGAGAGCGGTATACCCTCCTCTTCGACACGCTGTTGTCCTCATCGCCGGACCTGAACTTCATCGTCGGTGTCGATGGCAAACTAATCTACGCGAATAGATCCATGGCGCGCCTGTATGACATATTGCCAAGCGAAATCGTCGGGAAGGACATCTTTCATCTTGGTGCGCCCGTCGCGACCGGACTCCGGGACAAACTCCAACACGTCATCGATAGCAAGGCAACTTATCGCGTCGACATCCCTTACGCACTTTCGCCAGGAAAAATATTGACCTACGAATATCTTTTCATCCCGGCCACCGACGAGAGCGGAGAAGTCGAAGCGGTGGCCGGAACGGCGCACGACA
The DNA here is from genome assembly GCA_002415335.1 of Oxalobacteraceae bacterium UBA5157. Taxonomy (GTDB): domain Bacteria; phylum Pseudomonadota; class Gammaproteobacteria; order Burkholderiales; family Burkholderiaceae_D; genus UBA5157. Next base: position 2,434 of record DHXL01000378.1, on the reverse strand, counting down.
TTACCGAACGCAAGGCATCGGAGGAAGAAATCAGGAGAACCGCACATTATGATTTCCTGACCGGTTTGCCGAACCGAAGCCTGTTCCGCGACCGGTTGCAGCAGGAAGTCAAGCGCTCGATGCGTACCGGCCTGCCGTTTGCGCTGTTTTTCATTGACCTTGACGGCTTCAAGGAGGTCAATGATCGGCTCGGCCATGATGCTGGCGATCGGATGCTGCAACAGGTCGCCCAGCGAATCAGCGCGTGCGTACGCGGCGCGGATACGATTGCGCGGATCGGCGGCGACGAATTCACGGTGATCATTGCCGAAGTCAACAAGGCCTCGCATGTCGACATCCTGGCTCAGAAGATTCTTGAGGAATTAGCCAAGCCTTTTTCCATTCTGCAGAAAGACCTCCACATTTCAGGCAGTATCGGCATCTCGCTGTTCCCGCAGGACGCGGCGACGCCGGACGACCTGATCAGAAACGCGGACCAGGCGATGTATGTGGCGAAGAAAGCCGGACGCGGCCGCTTCAGCTTCTTTACGATCGGGATGCGCGATTCTGCCTGGGCCCGCCTCAAGGTGATCGATGCACTGCGCCATGCATTGCCTGAGCACCAACTGGCCGTTTATTACCAGCCGATTATTGCGCTGACGACCGGGCGCATTGTCATGGCGGAGGCGCTGTTGCGATGGCATCACCCGCAAGACGGCCTCGTGCTTCCGGGCGAGTTTATCGGGCTGGCGGAAGAATCGGGCTTGATCGGCGAAATCGGCGAGTGGGTGCTATGCGAAGCCGTGACGCGTGCGCAGGAATGGGGCGCATTGGTCGGGGAGCCATTTCACATCAACGTCAACAAATCGCCGCTGGAATTCATGGGCAAGGAGCCGATGAAAGATTGGGAAGCCGATCTGGCGGCGTGCGGCTTGGCGGGAAGTTGCATTACCGTGGAAATCACCGAAGGGGTCTTGCTGAATGATTCTCCCAGTGTCAGAGAGAAGCTGGCCACGTTTCAAAAAGCCGGCATGCAGTTGGCCATTGACGACTTCGGCACCGGCTATTCGACCATGAGTTATCTGAAGAAATTCAGGGTTGACTATGTGAAAATTGATCAATCGTTCGTGCAATGCATGACGACGGATATGGACAGCCGGATATTCGCTGAAACCATCATCATGATGGCGCATAAGCTCGGACTGAAAGTGATCGCGGAAGGCGTCGAGACCGCCGAGCAAAGAGATTGGCTACGCACAGCCGGGTGCGACTATGCGCAAGGCTATTTATTTTCGGCACCGCTGCCGTCGCACCAATTCGAATCCCTACTGAGCCGAGATAGAACGGCGCATCTGCGCCGGACCTGAATCACCGCACCCGGCGGCAGGGTCGAAACAGCGCGACCCATGCCGTCGGCTGACGCTTTGCGGACAATTCAGCGCTGCCACCACACCCGCAACAGGTATTCGTCCTTGTTGTAGTGAAACTTCAGATCACCCTTGTATGCATGTTCCAACGCCTCACCGATACCGCGTGCCAGATGGATATCGGTGGTCGTAATCATCACCTTGTCATCTTGCTCGTCGATCGCCATGATCCGTTGCAGCGGGTGTTCCGCCTTTTCGCGTGTTTCGAGGTTGCGCGCAACACTGAGCAACTCTTGACGGTGCTCGCGCGCGAATTGACCTTCAATCGTAACGTATCCGGCAGGCTGCTCTTCATCGATTCTCCGGCAAGCGGCGCATCGCGTCTGCAGCGCGTGAGCGGCCGGCGTGATCCACTGCCACCGACCTTCATGAAATACGGCGCCGCACTCGCTGCAGACGGCTGGTTCCGATAGCTTTTTCTGCGGGTGGTACGGATCGTGGATCGGATCATCGAGCACTTCCAGATGACGGCCTGGCTGAAAAGTGAATGGGGGCGGCTGCGCTGCTTTCATTGCTCTCTCCTTGCAAATACAGGTAGGAAAAAATTCAGATCAGTACGATCAATCCAAGCGTTCCGTGGTCACGCATCTTCTTCAATGTCACCTTCATATTATTTCCTATTTCGTCCTTTGCAAGATGAAGAAATCGCAAGCACTGGCGTTTTGCGGATTCGCAAATCCGTGATCCGCTTCTCTGCTCGCATAAAAAACGCCGCCACACTGGAACTTCAACCCTTCCCCTCGTGGATACGCCGGACATTTTTGCAAACCGAACCGAAGCAGCGCAGATGCTGGCGTCTTCCCTGAAGGAATACAAAGGCCGGAATCCATTGGTGCTGGCGATTCCACGCGGTGCGGTGCCGATGGAACATGTCATCGCCGAGTCGCTGGATGGAGAGATGAACATTGTGCTGGTGCATAGACTCGGGGCACCGTTCAGCACAGAATTTACGACCGGCGCGATTGACGAAACCGGGTGGACTTACATTGCTTCCTTTGCACAACAGTTTGGCGCGAGCGGCAGCTTTC
>DHXL01000349.1 GCA_002415335.1 Oxalobacteraceae bacterium UBA5157 | reverse complement strand
TATTTTCTTTTATCACCTCGAACCGGCGCGGAGAACCATTGCGTGATTACGAAACGATCGTCAATCTAATCGCCAAGACGACTACGGCGAAGGGGCTCAAAGTGACGTGCCGATTGGATCGCCGAAAATGTGCAACCGGGCGCAAGATTAGTGATGAAGAAATGGGATGCCTCAATGTTGAGAGAAATGCATTTCATGGTGACTGGAATTACGTCATAAAACCGAAAACTAAAGAATGTAGTTGATACCTTTATTTATTTACAGTACCTAAGCGCTTCATCGGCTCATATTTGTTGTCATTGTAGAATAAATCGATTTTATCGGTGGGAGCTCATCAATGATGCATCATTCTATGCAAACAAAGACGGAGAGAGGCGCTGTCATACATGGAGGCACTCGGTTTGCCAAGCGCTAAATCGATGTGGACCGCGTTGGGTGGGTGGAATTGATGAATGGATCGCGGTCGGCCACCGCGTGGAACACGACTCGAATTTTGGCCGGGCATGAAAAGCAATCAGGATAGCGGGCCCCGCCGGGCTATCAGAATCGGGACAAGACGATCCTGGAATTTTCCGGATATATGACAATCATGAAACCGATCGTTCTTGAATCCCTACCTGCCCGCAGTGTAGTCATGCGAAGCAAGAGACGATGCCACCTAATACTTGCCATTTTTTTACGAATGTGAACATTGCCATGTAATGCTTCGAACAAGGGCCGGTGACTGTTGCGTGTTTTGTTCGTACGGGTCGGCGAAGTGCCCGTCTGTTCAAGAACAGCGAGGGGGTTGCGGCTACTGTTCCGATGCCGGACTGCCGCACGCCAAGCAAGTGACCCGGAAAGTCTTACCGGATTTCTTTCTCGATGGTGTCAAAGGTTTACCTCGTAAGACGATTGTGCGGCTTCTATGGCTGCCTTGATAAAGGAATCAATCAGAGGTGTCGGCTCGTCTGCACGATTGGCCAGTATCAGTTTCGTTACCGCGGCAGGCCCTGAAATTGGCCGGTAGGAGACGCCCTTGATGCGTATGCACTTGAACGATTCCGGCAGGATCGATATGCCACAGCCCGCGGCAACCAGCCCGATAATGGTCGATCCTTCGCGTGCTTCCAGTGCCACTTTGGGATCGAACCCAGCGTCCCTGCATAGGCGCAGAACTTGCCGGTAAACACCGGTCCCGACGTCCGGGAAAAACGTCACAAAGAATTGCTCTGCAAGGTCCTTGATGGAAACCGCAGCTTTTCTTGCAAGTACATGATTGACGGGCATGACCAACATGAGCGGATCATGTCGTAGCGTGGTCAAACTGATGTCGGTCGCAATCTCCGTTTCCGGCGGCCTGATAAAGCCGAGATCCAATGTGCGGGCGCTGATGGCCTCGATCTGATTCATCGTCGACAACTCCCTTAAGGACAGACTGACGTGCGGGAATTGTTTGCGGTACAGGTTGATCAGGTTTGGAAAGATCGCGGTAAAAGGCGTCGATGAAGTAAAGCCGATACGCAATTCTCCAACTTCGCCACGGGCCGCACGCCGCGCGGTTTCCGCTGCTTTATCGGACAATGCAAGAATGTGCCGTGCATCGTCCAGAAATAGTTTGCCCGCTTCGGTAAGGCGCACCCAGCGCTTGGATCGTTCAAGCAACCGGGCGCCGACTTCTTCTTCGAGCGCCTGAATTTGCTGACTCAGGGGTGGCTGCCCAATATGCAGTCTTAGCGCCGCGCGGGTGAAATGCAATTCTTCTGCAACGGCGACGAAATAGCGAAGATGACGCAGCTCCATTAGTTTGTTATCTGTTTTAAATATTAAAAGTAGATTAAATATATATTGGACCGAATAAAAGCGCAATCCTATGATGAATGCATACGGTTCCTGCTTCGAGAGGATATTAGTGACTGAAATATCTTGCACCGCTCTGACTCCCCCTGCCTTGCTGCATCACGCGCCTGTGCGTGCAGGTTCGCGCGAATTCAGGCACACCAACCGCGCCCTGTTCCTCGGCGGGTTCTCGACATTTGCCATGCTGTACTGCGTGCAACCGTTGATGCCCCTATTTTCAAGGGAGTTTGATCTTTCCGCGATGCAGAGCAGCTGGTCGCTTTCGGCTTCTACCGGAGCGTTGGCGGTATGCCTGCTTCTTGCAAGCGTTATTTCAGACAGCATTGGCCGAAGAGGACTCATGTGCGCGGCGCTTGCAGTGTCCGCAGCATTGACGATTGCGTCGGCATTCGTCCATAACTTTGCGCAGTTGCTGGCGATGCGGACTCTACTGGGCGTCGCGCTGGCTGGCATGCCGGCGGTAGCAATGGCATATCTGAGCGAGGAAATTGACCCGCCGTCGCTTGGTTACTCGATGGGTTTGTACATTGCCGGTAGCGCATTGGGGGGAATGATCGGCCGAGTGGCCGCAGCCATGCTGAGCGATCATTCCTCCTGGCGCGCGGCGCTTGCGGTGATCGGCATCGTGGCTTTGCTTGCAGCGGCCGAGTTCTGGCGTAGTTTGCCGCAGTCAAGGAACTTCAGGCCGCGCACCCCGCATCCGACGGCCATACTTGAGGGAGCCATGAGGCATTTCCGCGACGAGGGACTTCCGTGGTTTTTCTGCATCGGATTTCTGCTGATGGGGTGCTTTGTCAGCGTGTACAACTATTTGGGCTACCGTCTGTTGGATCCGCAATTCGGCTTGCGGCAAAGCGAGGTGAGCGGGATCTTTTCACTCTATCTGGTGGGAATATTCAGCTCAGTATGGATGGGAAAACTCGCCGATAAATTCGGTCGGCGTCGTATTCTTTGGATCGCCATTTTCATCATGCTGGCGGGGTTACTGATAACTTTGTCAAGTGCGCTCACGCTGATCGTCATCGGTATCGCGCTTTTTACTTTCGGTTTTTTCGGCGGGCATTCCGTCACGAGCAGTTGGGTCGGCCGTCGCGCGCGACGGCCGCAGGCCATGGCGTCTGCACTGTACCTTTCTTTTTATTACCTGGGGTCGAGCGTGATCGGCTCGTTTTCCGGAATGATGTGGGGCAGCCACGGTTGGCCCGGCGTGGTCGCCGTGCTCGTTGGATGTTTGCTTGTTTCGTGGTTTGTGGCGATACGGCTGCGCAAGCTGGCGCCTCTGGTCAATGAATCTTCCGCGCTTATCCGGTTAGTGCCCAAGACTACTACCGGTGGTGGTTCGTGATTTTTTTGCGTAAAGCTCGGCATACGTCGGCGCAGTGACATCGCCAGCAATGCCAAGCAGGGAGCGGAAGGCGTTGAATGGGTAGAAACGGCGATTGAAGCGTAACGTGAATTAGTTGAGATAGGCTTGCAGGTGTTGTGGGCTGACGCCGTGGTGAATTCCACGTAGCCATGTTTTGAGATTGGAGAACACGAGGTGAATGATGGGCAGAAAGGTCTCAGCAACTTGCATGTCGCCACGTTCCGCAACGGCGCTATGAAGATACCCTCGCTTTTCAAGCGTAGCGTAGCCGCTCCAGTCATCGGTAATGATGGTAGTGCCTGGCGTAACGACGCGCTCGATGAAGCCACCCAACGATTTTGCACTTCGGTCTTGAACCACCGCGAGCCGAACACGTCCGGCGTACCGCACAGTCCTGCGCTTGTTGAGGCTACTGCTGAGCTTGCGCTGTTTAACCTCGACGGCGCCAGCGACGAGAGCCATGCCGTGAACGCCTTTGCCCTTGCCGCGAGTCCGGCCGCCGACGTAGGTTTCATCGGCTTCGACATGCTCTGCGGGGTTGCCACTGATCTGATCCTGGTCGGGACGCACCATGCCGACCCGCAATTTGTGAAGAATCTGAAAAGCAGTCTCGTAACGTGGCAGTCCGAGTTGCCGCTGGAACTGGACGGCCGACATGCCGGGCGTTTGGCTGGTGACCAGGTAGGCTGCCCAGAACCACACCGAGAGCGGTGTGTGCGTGCGCTCCATGACGGTGCCAGCCGTGAGGTAGCTATTGTGCTGGCAGTGGCGACATCGCAAAACGGTTGGGCGATTGGCGAAACGATAGGGATCGCCGAACGTTGCGCAGCAAGGACAGATGAATCCGCCGCCCCATCGTGCGCGCTCAAGATAAGCCGCGCACGCCGCCTCGTCAGGGAACATGCGCTGGAACTCCGGCAGCGAGCGCGGAAATGACAGATCGCCTCGTTCAAGCACGTCGATAACCATGGCCGCCCCAAGTTTGCGCCGATGCTCAACATACTACCGCTAGTGTAGCGTTGCACACTGTCTGGAACTTAAAAACGCGTATTCCTGCCCGTGACTGCGTTGCAAATCCTC
>DHXL01000418.1:2832-7348 GCA_002415335.1 Oxalobacteraceae bacterium UBA5157 | reverse complement strand
GTACGGACGCGATTCGAGACCGCCGCGGAACTGAGCGATGATGATCGCAAGGCGGTGATCGAGATCGCCCGCCGAGCGCTCGAACGCTTCCAGCCGACGCCCCAGGCCGACACGCGCATCGATGCACGCAAGGAAAAATCATGAGCGACAGCACGGCCGGCCTGCGTCGCAAGATCGGCAGTGCCGGCGATCTCCAATCCGTGGTGCGGACCATGAAAGCGTTGGCCGCATCGAGCATCGGGCAATACGAGCAATCGGTGCGCGCATTGGCCGACTACACCCGAACCGTGGAACTCGGACTGGGCGCCTGCTTTCGCGAAAGCGCAGCGCCGGCCGCATGGGGAGCGCCGCGCAAAGCCGAGGCGGCGGACAAGATAAGCGCCGTCGTGTTCGGCTCCGACCAGGGACTGGTGGGTCAATTCAATGACGTGGTGGTCGATCTTGCGATCAAGACGCTCGCGGCGTTGCCCGGCAAACCGGAAGTCTGGGCCGTCGGCGAGCGCGCGCATGCGCGTCTGGCAGACGCCGGCCTGCCGCTGACGGGACTGTTCGTCGTGCCGAATTCGGTCAAGGCGATCGCTCCGCTGGTCGGGCAGATTCAGGTCGAAACCGAGGCGCGTCAGGCCGAGGGCGAGGCGGCCTGTCTTTACGTCTTCCATAACCGGCCACAGTCAGGCGCGCTGTATGAGCCGGTCGGCCAGCGCTTGTTACCGCTCGACGCGGCATGGCAGCAAGGGCTGGCCCGGGTCCGCTGGCCGACCAAAAACCCGCCCGAAGTCATGTGCAGCGACAGCACCGCGCTGCGCGCGCTTATCCGCGAATACCTTTACATCTCGCTGTTTCGCGCGTGCGCCGAATCGCTCGCAAGCGAGAATGCGAGCCGGCTGGCGGCAATGGAGCGGGCCGACAGGAACATCGACGAATTGCTCGAAAATCTGCACGGGATATTTCACCGCCTGCGCCAGAGCTCGATCGACGAGGAACTCTTCGATGTCGTCTCAGGTTATGAATCGCTGGCGAAATAGGATGCGCGACACGATGCCGGCGCGGACCGCCAAGGTCGGCACGGCGCACCACCACACTTACTGAAGGGGAATCTGAATGAACATCCGTACGACGCTGTTGCTGGTGCTGCTGGCCGTCATCGCCGCATTTTCGGCAATCAACTGGAACGCAATCACGGCGCCGACCGCGCTGTCTCTGGTGGTGACGACGATCCAGGCACCGCTTGGGCTGATCATGCTCGCGCTGGCGGGGTTACTGGCGATCGCCTCGCTCGTATTTGCCGCGCATTTCAAGACCGCGATGCTGATGGAAAGCCGCAGCCATGGCCGCGACATGCAGGCATTACGCAAATTGGCTGACCAGGCAGAGGCGTCGCGCCTGACCGACCTGCAGCGCTTTCTGGAAGGCGAATTGCGCAAGCAGGACGAGCGCCGCACCGAAGTAAAAATCGAAGTGCTGAATCGCCTCGAACAGGTCGAGCACAACGTGCGCGCGGCGGTCGAACAGGGCGGAAACACGCTGGCCGCGTACATCGGCGAACTGGAAGATCGGATCGAGCACGCCAGCGGCAAGCCGGTACCCGATCACTGAGCGCCGCCGATCGGTCGCCGCGCCAGGTGCGTTCATGCGCCAGGCGATCCGATCTCAGGCCGGGCCGGTGGCGCGCGGTCCCATGACGACATGGACCCGATGAAGCTTGCCGTCGTCGACCAGCGGAACCGACGGCGCCTGCGATGGCAGCGGCATGCCGTCCAGCTGGAGGCTCGCAACGCCTTTCGTCGCACCATGCGGATTGTCAACCGTCACGAGGTAGCGCGCCGTGCCATGGCGGTAATCGAGACGGAAGCTGCGCCACGCATGCGGGATGCATGGGTCGATCGTCAGACTGTCGCCGCGCTTCTGAAGGCCGAGAATCGATTCGATGCCGCAGCGATATAACCATCCCGCCGATCCCGTATACCAGGTCCAGCCGCCGCGCCCGACGTGTGTGGCTGCCGCATAAATATCGCCCGCCACGACATACGGCTCGGCCTTGTAGGTCTCGACGCCGGCCCGCGTCGCAGCATGGTTGATCGGGTTCAGCATGTTGAACAGCGCAGCGGCCCGGTCGCCGTCCGCCAGCATGGCGTAGGCGATCGCGCACCACGCGGCCGCGTGCGTGTATTGGCCGCCATTCTCGCGCACGCCGGGCAGATAGCCTTTGATGTATCCCGGATCGTGCGGCATCTTGTCGAACGGCGGTGTCAGCAACAGCACCAGATCGTCGTCGGGCCGGATCAGGTGTTGCGCGACCGACTGCATGGCGCGCCGCTGGCGCGTGGCATCGGCTGCGCCGGACATCACGCTCCAGCTTTGCGCCAGTGAATCGATGCGGCATTCCATGTCGCCAGCGCTTCCCAGCGGCGTGCCGTCGTCGAAGTAGGCGCGCCGGTACCATGCGCCATCCCACGCGTGGTCTTGAAGCGCAATCCGAAGGGCCGCAGCATGCGCCTGCCAGCGCGCGGCAGCGGCCTGATCGCCGCGCGCCGATGCCAGGCTGGTGAACTGCGAGAGGGTCGCATACAGAAACCAGCCAAGCCAGACGCTTTCGCCTTTTCCCTGGTAGCCAACGCGGTTCATGCCGTCGTTCCAGTCGCCGCCGCCCATCAGCGGCAAACCGTGTACGCCGTTCGCCAGGCTGCAATCGATGGCGCGCACGCAATGCTCGAACAGGGTGCCCGTTTGAGCCGACAGGGCCGGCGCAAAATAGGCGTCCGGCTGATCGGCCTTGACGGCGGCTCCTTCCAGGAACTGCACCGTTTCGTCCAGCACCGGCAAGTCGCCTGTGACCGAGACGTATTCGGCGACCGCATACGGCAACCAGATGCGGTCGTCCGAGATATGCGTTCGCACACCGCTGCCGCCGGGCGGATGCCACCAGTGCTGGACATCGCCTTCGATGAACTGGCGGGCGGCGCAGCGCAGCAGGTGGGCGCGCGCAAGATCCGGGCGCGCGATATTCAATGCCATGCAATCCTGCAACTGGTCGCGAAAACCATAGGCGCCGCTGGCCTGGTAAAACGCGGTGCGCGCCCACATGCGGCAGGCCAGCACCTGATACAGCAGCCAGCCATTCAGCATCAGGTCGGTGGCGCGATTCGGCGTTTCCACTTGCACCTTGGTCAGGATCTGATCCCAGTTCGCGGTGACCTGCGACAAGAGCGCCGAGGGATCGAGGACACGATAGCGCGCTACCAGATTCCGCGCTGCCTGCCGGTCCTCGGCCTGGCCCAGTGTGAAGGTCAGTTGCACGCGTTCGCCGGGGGCGAGTTCGACGGCTGTCTGCAGCGCGCCGCAGGGGTCCAGGCCGGCGCCGGTGCGATTGCTCAAGGCCGCACCGGCGCGCAGCGCGGCAGGTTGTGCGAGGCTGCCGTTGCGCCCGATGAACTCGGTGCGGTCCCCGGTCCAGGACGACTGGCGGCCGGCGCAGTCGACGAATGCGATGCGCTTGCCGAATTCGGCATTCCACGGATTGCCGGCAAACAGCGCGCCGCTGGCCGGATCGCTCTCGGTTACGACGAACGGCGCACTGCTCGCCCTGGACGTGCCCAGCACCCACTCCACATAACCGGTCACGCTGAGCTTGCGGGCACGCGGCGACCGATTTTCCAGGATCAAGGTGGAGATCTTGACGGGATCGTCCCAGCTGACAAATTGCAGCAACTCGCTCAGGATGCCGTGCGAATTCTGCTCGAACCGGCTATACCCATGACCGTGGCGCGCGGTGTAGCGCGTGTCTTCGATGCGGATCGGCAGCGCGGTAGGCGTCCACAGTTCGCCGGTCTCCTCGTCGCGCAGATAAAACGCCTCGCCGGGCGCATCGCAGACTGGATCATTGGACCACGGTGTGAGCTGGTTTTCCTGACTGTTCGACGACCACGTATAGCCGGCGCCGGACTCCGAGACCTGGAAGCCAAATTCCGGATTTGCGATGATATTCACCCAAGGCGCCGGCGTGCGTTGACCCTGTTCGAGAACGATGAGGTATTCCCTGCCGTGCCCGGCGAAGCCGCCCAGTCCGTTGAAGAACTCGAGCGTCGGCAATGGCGACGCCGTTTCTGCAGTGGTGGGCGGTGGCGCCGCGCGCGGCGCCACCGGAGGGTGCAGTTCCGCAACCGCGCCCCGCGCGCGTTCCACCTGTTGTTCCAGGCTGCCTTGCTTGAGTCCGAACAGGATCGCGCGCGCCGCGCACTGCAGCAGTTGCCGTTCGGGCGCAGACAGAGAATCGGCGCGCAGCATGAAAATGCCGCCGTGCCCCGGCCCGGCGGTCTGGCTGCCGCTTGCCAACTCGTCCAGTGAGGTTTGCAGATCCTGCGCATGCGCGGCTGCGCTTTCGTTCAGGACGACCAGATCGACCGCCAGCCCCTTGCCGTGCCAGTACGCATGCGCACGCAGCAGTTGCCGGACCACTTCACGGTCTTCCTGCTCCTCGACGCGCACCAGGACAATCGGCAGGTCGCCGGAAATGCTG
>DHXL01000418.1:1076-2631 GCA_002415335.1 Oxalobacteraceae bacterium UBA5157 | reverse complement strand
CGCGTCGGTGCGACCATGGTCGCGAATACGATATGCGCCGTGGTACCCGCGGCGACTTGCATGCGCGCGCGCAGACTCCAGATCGGATCGAGCACCGCGCCGACCGTATCGGAGAGAGGGCGGCCATCCATCAGCGCCACCGGGTCGCGGATCGTGCGGCCGCGACCGAGGAAGCGGGCGCGATCGGTCTCGTATTCGACCTGTTCTTGCGTGCCGCCCACGACAATATGGGCCGCCCAAACGGGGAGATCGGACGCGCCGTGCGGCCGGCGCATGGCCAGCAGTCCATGGACTTCGGGCAGATAGTCGGTCTGGATGAAAAGATTGGAAAAGGCCGGATGGGCCGCATCGGTGGCCATCGGCGCGAGCACCACTTCCGCGTAGGAAGTCAGTTCGATCTCGCGCGATTGCGCGCCGGAATTGGTGATCGAGAGGCGGCGCAATTCGAGATTGTCGTCCGGGGAAACGAGAATCTCGAGCCTGGTCGACAGGCTTCCCTCGGTGCGGACGAAGCATGCCCTGTCTTCCGAAAAAATGACTTCATAGCACTCCGGTTCCACGCCCGTTGGCTGGCAGCCTGCCGACCATACGCGACCGCTCTCGGTATCGCGCAGGAACAGATAGCTTCCCCACGCGTCGCAGGTCGCGTCTTCGCGCCAGCGCGTCACGGCAAGTCCGTCGCAGGCGCTGTAACCCGAGCCGGCGCTGGTGAGCATGACGGTATAGCGGCCGTTCGACAGCAGATGGGTCGACGGCACGGCTTGGCGTGCCGAGTTGAAGCGGCGGGAAACAGGCATGATGATCTCCTTGGCGAGCGAGCGGACGCGCGGATTCCGGCCGACGCGACGGCGCATGAGCGTGTCGATGCATAAACGACCGCGCGCAGGCGGCGGCGTCTGTCGATCATACCTCGCGAATCCGCAGCGTGCGGGAACGTCCGCAACGATGCGATGCCGGTTTCAGGGATCGAATAATCCGCGCCGGTGAAACGCTAATTGTTGCGATGTCGCATAATCAAACAACTGCGCGAAGAACTGCGCGGATGACTGTTCGCCGAACACATAGAAAATGTCCATGAAACTATCTGCCGATGCCGAACTGAAATTGCTTCAACATGAGTCGTTCCGTTATTTCTTGCACGAGACCAGTTCCGTCAATGGCTTGGTGATCGACAAGACCGAGCCGAATTGGCCGGCCAGTATTGCGGCAACCGGCTTGGCACTGGCGGCTTATCCGGTGGGCGTGGAGCGCGGCTTGATGTCGCGCGCCGCCGCGGTGGAGCGCACGCTCACGACGCTGCGCTTCTTCTGGAACAGCCCGCAAGGCCCGGAGCCGGACACGACCGGCTACAAGGGATTCTATTACCACTTCCTCGACATGGAAACCGGGCGCCGCGCCTGGCAGTGTGAACTATCGACCGTCGATAGTGCGTTCCTGCTGGCCGGCGCGCTGACGTCGGGCGTTTACTTTGACGCGAACACGGCCGACGAGCGCGAAATCCGAACGCTGGCCGACGCGCTTTACCAGCGTGCCGACTGGCAATGGGTGCAAAACG
>DHXL01000418.1:0-787 GCA_002415335.1 Oxalobacteraceae bacterium UBA5157 | reverse complement strand
TACGATGAAGCATTGCTGCTGTACATACTGGGGCTGGGCTCCCCAACCTATCCGTTATCCGAGAGCAGTTATGAGGCGTGGGCCTCGACCTATGAATGGAAGCGCTGCTACGGGTTTGACTATCTCTATTCGGGATCGCTATTCACGCACCAGCTCTCGCATATCTGGATCGATTTTCGCGGCATCCGCGATCCATTCATGCGCACCAAAGGGATCGATTACTTCGAGAATAGCCGCCGTGCGACCTATGTGCAACGGCAATACGCGATCGACAATCCGCTCAAGTTTGCCTGCTATGCCGATTGCTGCTGGGGCATTACCGCCAGCGACGGACCCGGTCCGGATTGCCTCAAAGTGAATGGCATCGTGCGTCAGTTCTACGACTACATTGCGCGCGCCGTGCCTTACGGCCCGGACGACGGCACCCTCGCGCCATGGGCGGTAGTCGCGTCGCTGCCTTTCGCGCCGGAAATCGTGTGGCCGGTGATCGACTATTTCATTCATCAAGTGAAACTGAAGGGAGTCAATCCGTACGGCTTCAAGTCGACTTTCAATCCGACTCACCCCGATAAATCGAATAATCCGCACGGCTGGGTATCGCCGTGGCATTACGGATTGAATCAGGGGCCGATCGTGCTGATGATCGAGAATTACCGGACCGGCTTGTTGTGGCAGTGGATGCGGAACTGTCCCTATATCGTCACCGGGTTGCGGCGCGCGGATTTCAGCGGCGGATGGCTGTAGCGGCCAGCCGTTTGCGTGCTTCCGTCGGGTCTTCCCGGCGCTC
>DHXL01000085.1:1052-3001 GCA_002415335.1 Oxalobacteraceae bacterium UBA5157 | reverse complement strand
GCATCAGTTGCCGCCCCTGATAGTCGGGCGTCAGGTGGGCGCTGATATCACCACTTACCTGTGCGTACGAAGCATGAACGCCGTTGATGATCAATTGCTCGCCGTCCATTTCGACCACGTCGCCCGGCACGCCGATTAAACGCTTCACGAGGCGCATGCCGTCTTCCGGCGAAGTGAAGGTCACGATATCGCCACGCTGCGGGTCGGCAATATGTTTGACGATCACATCGGTGAACGGTAGCTTGAAGTCGTAGGCCAGTCGATCCGAGACGATGCGGTCGCCGATCATCAAGGTCGGATACATCGAACTTGACGGCACGCCGTACCAGTCGGCGATCGCACTGCGCACGACGATCATCGCAAACAGAAAAAACAGGAAGGCCTTGTTCTGCGCGATCAGTTTTTTGACGTTCAACATCATGTCTCCTTCATTGTCAAAAAAACCACTAATCGGCATAGGGGCGGTCATTGACTGACCGACCCCTGCCACACCACCCGGCATGCGGGTCCGCACCGGGCGGTTCGAGTAGTTGAGGTTATGAGAGTCGAGGCACGCCAAGACGGTCAAAGTAGGCAATCGTCATCACGCTGTTCAGTGCCAGACGGCTGTTGTGCCACCAGCGTCGGCTGTTCGCCGCCACCAGTCGCGCCACCTTTACCGACGCGCCAAGGGCCAGTAGTTCCCGATACATCGTCGTGCCACGCTTCCAATGCTTTAGCTGAATTGCCCTCAGTCGATGACGTATCCATTCGTCCAGCTCTCGCCAGACTCGTGGTGTTTGCGCCAACCCAAAGTAAGCTTTCCATCCCAACATGTAGCGACGTAGCGGTTCGACCAGTTCGGTCATGCTGCGCCCGCAGGTACGACTGGTCAACTGCCCTATCCGCTGCTTGAACGTCTCCCGCGCCTTCTTCAACACCGCCCGCTTTCCGACTGCCCACATACACATTGCGTCGAGCCGCCCCAGGGAACCTCCCCCCGAGGCGCTCACGGGTAGGGTCGAGCACTGGCGCGTTGATTTAGGCCGATATCTATGATCATTGTTGTCTCGCCCTTTCGTCTGCGAGTGTCTCAATATCACGGCCATGTCACGTTTCCAACACCCGCCACGTCGAACGCAGCAGGCGGTTTTCCCGCACTACGCTCTCCTGCATGCTTTGCGCCAAGGTTTATGGGACCTATCATGCTGGCGTTGCTTTCGGCACAGACCTCGACACCCGGTAGCCCTTAAGGCACCCAGAAACAGGCTGGACGAGCTTGAGCGCCGGCGCCTGCTTGCGATCGCCAACTCGCCCGAGTTCGGCCACCTATCGCCAAGCCAGATCGTGCCGCGGCTGGTCGATCAGGGGGAGTACGTCGCCTCGGAGTCGACCTTCTATCGCGTGCTGAAAGCGGAGAACCAGCTCAAGCACCGTGGCGCCGAAAAGCCGGCGAAACCGCGCTACAAGCCGCATGCACTGGCGGCAACGGCACCCGGCCAGCTGTTCAGCTGGGACATAACGTATTTGCCGACATCGGTCATGGGGATCTACTTCTATCTGTACCTGTTCATGGACATCTACAGCCGCAAGATCGTCGGCTGGCAGGTCTATGAAACGGAAAGCAGCGAGCTGGCAAGCGAGGTGATGCGGGATATTTGTGAGCGGGAAAACATCGCGCCAAAGCAGGTTGTGCTGCACTCCGATAACGGCAGTCCGATGAAGGGCGCCACCATGCTGGCCACACTGCAAAAGCTCGGCGTCATACCATCGTTCAGCCGGCCCGCGTGCAGCAATGACAATCCCTTCAGCGAAAGCCTCTTCAAGACGCTCAAGTACCGTCCCGCCTATCCGTGCAGGCCATTCGACAGCATCATGGCCGCACGGCAATGGGTCGGCACGTTCGTCCATTGGTACAACGAGGAACACCGCCACAGCGCCATCAATTTCGTGACGCCGGCGCAGCGCCA
>DHXL01000085.1:566-811 GCA_002415335.1 Oxalobacteraceae bacterium UBA5157 | reverse complement strand
CGTGACGCCGGCGCAGCGCCACGCTGGCCTGGACGGCGTCCTGCTACGCAGACGCGTCGAGGTCTATGAAGCGGCCAAGGCCAGGCATCCGGAACGCTGGAGCGGCGCCACGCGGAACTGGGAGCCGGTCACAATCGTGCACCTGAATCCGGAAAAAAGCATCAAGGAAGCCGTCAACAAAAAGGAGAAGAAACCAGAACTCAAAAAAGCGGCATAAATGCAACACCTGGGCGTCCATATAAAAC
>DHXL01000085.1:0-352 GCA_002415335.1 Oxalobacteraceae bacterium UBA5157 | reverse complement strand
AGCTTGAAATTTTCCGCCGTTTGCGGAACCTCGTCGTCCGAGAATTGCGCACCAAATGACTTCTTCGTTTTCTTAACCGTGCTCTCCCTGTATTCCCGCGGCGGGGATGGCTTTGCCTGCACATAATGCGCCGAATGGCAAGTCATGCAGTTACGCGGCATCCGCTGATAGCCCGGCAGCTGGCTGGGTCGATATGCGACGGTTTCTGGAGGGAGCTGAATGTCAAGCGCAAGGACCCCGCTGACATTCTTATCTCCCGCAACGTTATTTCGATGAGCCAGCGTTCTGTCGGGAGTGAATTAGATTTCATCACATTAAATTTAAATTAGGCTGACCAGAACCGCCTTCGTTG
>DHXL01000065.1:1201-2563 GCA_002415335.1 Oxalobacteraceae bacterium UBA5157 | reverse complement strand
ATCGCGGAATTGATCCCGCTCAATACTGCGTAATTTCCAGCCAATTGGCGGAGTCGCGTGTCGCTCTCCTGCAACTGTTCCAGGACGTGCCTGCGTTCTGCCACCTCCGCCTGGAGCTGGCTATGGTTGCGCTGGATTTCATCGTACAGGATCAGGTTCTCATAGGCGACCGCCATCTGCGCCGCGATCGTCGCGGCGGCCTGCTTCTCCGTTTCGTCAAACCCCAAGGCGCCGAGTTTGTCGGCCACATAGATCCAGCCGTAGATCCGTTCGCTCGACGCGATGGCCACACCGAGGAACGAGTGCACCGGCGGGTGCGTTGACGGCAATCCCAGTACCTGGGGATCGCCATCGAGGCCGTTGATCAGGTGCGGCGCGCGGCTATCAAGCAGCATGCCGAGGATGCCGCCGCGCGGCGCAGGCCGGCCGATGAGCGCCAGCGTCCTGTCATCCAGCCCGCGGCAATAGAAGTGATCGAGACCGTCGCCCTGCTCGTCGGGTATGCCGACGATCGCGTATTTGGCGGTGCAGATGTTCTGCATCGCATGACAGCCGACTTTCAGCAATCGGGCTGGATTGCGTTCGGCGGCGAGGTTGATCCCAAGTTCGATCAGCGCACTCAGGCGCAGCCCAACCGATTGCAAATCGGTCAGCGATTCCGACAACCGGTGCGACACCTCGCCCATGCCGCCCTGCTCCGCCACCAGCGCACGGCCGCGCTGGGCAATTTGCGTCATCAGCTTGCTGGTGGCTTCGAGCTCCCGCAAGTGATCGGCAAGTTGATCTCCGACTGCGGGCACCCGCTTCTTTGCCGCTTCAGGCATGCCGGAAGACAGCGGTATGGCGTCTTCGGCAGGAAGTCCGAGCGCACGCTGGACCATGTCCAAAATGGCTTGCGGCTCGGACGGTTTCGCCAAAACCCACTTGACGCCGCAGGCATCCGCCAACACCTTGGCTTCACGCTCGCGATACGTCGCCGTGAAAAAAATAACGGGCGTAGTGGCAATCCCCGGATCGGTGCGCAGACGGCTCACGAACTCGTAGCCGTCCATTTCCGGCATCAGGATGTCGCTGATCACCAGATCCGGCCGCTCGGCGCGCACGACATCGAGCGCCACCGCGCCATCCTCGGCTTCCAACAGCCGGTGGCCGCCGTAGCTGAGCAGCGACATCAAGAAATGCCGGTTCAGGATGTGATCGTCAACGACCAGGATGGTTGCCATCTGTATCCCTTTTCCTTTTGCTTCAGAGCTGCCGCCGCGATCGATCCGCCGCTGTCTCGAGCGTGGTTTGCACGGCGGCCGGGGCAGCCGCCTGCAGCGGCGACGAGCGCAAGCCGGCAGCGAGAAATTTGTCGATTTG
>DHXL01000065.1:0-926 GCA_002415335.1 Oxalobacteraceae bacterium UBA5157 | reverse complement strand
CCCTTGAGCTTGTGCACCACATCGTAGCCGTCCATCTTGGGCAGATTAATGTCGCACACGATGAGATCGGGCAGTTCCCGCAGCGCGGCTTCGATGCCGGCCTCGCCGTCGAACGCCGCCAAGGGCACGTGGCCGAACGCGTTGAACAGGTACGCCATCAGCTCCATGTTGGCCGGATGATCTTCGATGATCAGAATGCGTGCCGACATGGTGTCGTCTCCCTTCCGTTTCGGGACTGGCTATAGCGCGTCCGTATGCAGCGTAACCGTAAAGGTACTGCCGTGACCATACTCACTTTGGAAAGACAGCCGGCCATCGATCAAGCCGGCCAGCTTCTGGCTCAGATATAGGCCCAGGCCGGTGCCTTCGAAGCGCCGCGTCGAGCTCGAATCAAGTTGGGTAAATGCCTGGAACAGCTTGGCCTGGTCATCGGCCTTGATACCGGTGCCGGTATCGCTCACGCTGATTTCGGTGACGCGTTGTTCGTTGACGATCCGCTGTGCCAGATGCATCACCACCTCGCCATGCTCGGTAAACTTGATCGCGTTGTTCGCGAGATTAATCAGGATCTGGCTGAGAGCGCGACGATCGGTCTTGATCATCACATCGTCGCTCGGCATCTTGACCCGGAAATCGAGCCCTTTTTGCTCAACCAGCGGACGTAGCGCTTCGGCCATTTCCTTGATGAGCTGCTGACATACGACCGGCTCCAGTATCAGTTCCACCTTGCCCGACTCGATCTTGGCGACGTCCAGCATATCGTTAATCAGCGATAGCAGATGGCGTGCACTGCTCTGGACCGTTCGCAATTGCTTATCCTGGTCGCCGTTGAGTGGGCCCGGCAGTTTCATCAGCAAGGTGCCGGTGAAGCCGATAATCGCGTTGAGCGGTGTGCGCAGTTCATGCGACATACTCGCCAGGAAACG
>DHXL01000206.1:7266-22234 GCA_002415335.1 Oxalobacteraceae bacterium UBA5157 | reverse complement strand
TACGAAGAGGGCGGCCAGCTCACGGAAACCGTCCGCCGCAAGTCGTACTGCGTGATCCTCCTCGACGAGATCGAGAAGGCGCATCCCGACGTGTTCAACGTGCTGCTGCAAGTGCTGGACGACGGACGCATGACCGACGGACAGGGGCGCACCGTGGACTTCAAGAACACGGTCATCGTGATGACCTCCAATCTCGGTTCGCACAAGATCCAGGCGATGGAAGACAGCGACCCGGAAGTGATCAAGTTGGCAGTGATGGGCGAGGTGAGGGCGCATTTCCGGCCCGAATTCATCAACCGGATCGACGAGATCGTGGTGTTCCATGCGCTCGATGAGAAGGACATCGGCGCCATCGCGGGTATTCAGTTGCAAGTGCTGCAGCAGCGCCTGGCCAAGATGGAAATGGGGATGAAGATGTCGGAGGATGCGCTGCAGAAGATCGCGGAAGCCGGTTTCGACCCGGTGTACGGCGCTCGGCCATTGAAACGGGCGATTCAGCAGCAAATCGAAAACCCGTTATCGAAACTGATATTGCAGGGCAAGTTCGGGCCGAGGGATGTGATTTTGGTCGATGTCAAGAATGGAGAGTTGGTATTTGACAAGGAAGCTTAGTCCGATTCGGGCAGGCTTGAGGGCGCCGGCCTGGCGCTCGACGGTGCGCGAAAGAAGCCCGAGGGCGATTGCCCGAAGGTTTTCTTGAACATCGCAGAGAATGCGGACTGGCTGGCATAACCCAGCGCGGCCGCAACTCTCGACAAGGGCAGTCCGCGCGCGATCAAGGGCGCCGCGTGCGCCAGGCGCATCTGTTGCCGCCACTGGCCAAAACTCATCCCGAGATCCCGCTCGAACAGGCGCGCCAGCGTGCGCTCCGAGGCGCCGGCGTGGCGTGCCCAATCGGCCAGCGTGTTCGACGAGGCAGGGTCGGCAATCATCGCCCGGCACAATACTGTCAAGCGTTTGTCGGTCGGCAAGGCGACCCGTATCGGTAGCGTCGCGGAGCGCGCCAGTTCGTCCAGTATCAGGGCCGACAGCAACGATTCGCGTGGGCCGGCTTCATCGACCTGGGCCAATCCGACGATCAACTCGCGGAGCAAGGCCGATACCTCGAGCACTTTGCAATCGCGGCCCGGAAATGGCGCCGCACCGGCGTGGACCACGATCGGGCGCAGGCGGGCTTTTTCCAGAATGACGATCTCATGCACGATCTCGGGCGGAATCCATAATGCACGTTGCGGCGGCACGATCCAGGTGCCGCCGTCGGCCGTGACGCGCAACACGCCTTCCAGTGCAAAGGTGACCTGGCCCCAGGGATGAGTATGTGCGGCAAGCGATGCATCGGCTTCCAGGTCGCGCGCGACCAGTCTTACCGGGCGTGCGACGGTCGGCGCCATGGAAGGTGAGTGTGGCTGGGTGTCGGTGACGGGGCGGACGGCCATGTTTGGCAGAGAAAAGACAAAAATTGTCTTTCTATCTTAAAGCAGACTTGATGGTTTTGCATAGACTTGCGTCATTGCCGCGAAATAAGAGGAATTCATGACAACCACCACCACTTCCTTGCGCCAGGATGCACAAGTCATCGGCCTGGTCGGGCTCGCCCACGGCGTGTCGCATTTCTTTCATCTGATTCTGGCGCCGCTGTTTCCGTGGCTGAAAGAGGCATTTGCCTTGTCGTACGCGGAACTGGGACTGCTGATGACGGTATTTTTCATGGTGTCCGGTATCGGTCAGGCGCTGGCCGGTTTTATCGTGGACAGGATCGGTGCGCGCAGCGTGCTGTTCTTCGGCGTTGTCTGTTTTGGCGTCGCGGCGCTGCTGCTGTCGATCGCGCAAAGCTATGGACAATTACTGGCCGGCTCAATGCTGGCCGGTTTGGGTAATAGCGTGTTCCATCCTGCGGATTACACCTTGCTGAATAAGCGTGTGTCGGTGGCACGGCTGGGGCATGCATTTTCGGTGCACGGCATTTCCGGCAACCTCGGCTGGGCCGCCGCGCCGGTGTTCCTGACCGCGATGGCGGGGCTGTTCGGCTGGCGCGGCGCGCTGTTGGCGGCCGCGTGCATTCCCTTTGCCGTATTGCTATTGCTGATCCTGCATCGGGATGCGCTGCGGACCGATGCGGTGCGAGAGGCAGTCGCTGTGCCGACGCATGGGGCCGCAACGGACGCTCACGTGCTCGACTTCATGCGCTTGCCTGCGGTCTGGATGTGCTTCGCCTTCTTCGTCATCACCGCGATGGCCCTGGGCGGCATCCAGAGCTTTTCCTCGGCTAGCCTGCGCGCGTTGTATGGCATGTCCCTGGCGTGGGCTACCGCGGGGTACACGGCCTACATGCTGGCGTCGGCGGCCGGCATGGTGTGGGGCGGTTTTTTGGCGGCAAGAACCAGCCGCCATGAACGCACCATTGCCGTGGCGTTTGCGGCCGCGGCTTTGCTGGCCATCGTGCTCGCAAGCGGCGCGGTGTCGGCCCTGCTAGCGGTGTTGTTGATGGGGGCGATCGGCTTTGGGGCCGGCGTGGCCGGCCCATCGCGCGATCTGATGATCCGCGCCGCCGCGCCGAAGAACGCGACGGGCCGCGTCTACGGCGTGGTCTATTCCGGGCTTGATATCGGTCTGGCCGGCTCACCACTGCTGTTCGGCGCGTTGATGGACGCCAGCCATCCGTCGTGGGTGTTCATCTGCATCGGCCTGTTCCAGGCGTTCGCGATCGTGACCGCCGTCGGCGTCGGCACCAGCACAGCAAGGAACTCGGTCAACGTCCAGGCAGCGTGATTGGTGCCTCGATTCGCAAACCGATAGAATAGGCGGTCATGACTTTTAACCGATTCAGGAGATACCATGACGTTTGCGACAACCGATATTTGCGATGCGCATGAAGACAAACTGGGCGCTGGCACGCTGGCGGTGCTGCCGCCGGTATTCACATCTTTCGGCAAACTGGCACATTTCGCCGGTCCGGCCCACACGTTGAAAGTCTTCGAAGACAACGTGCTGGTGCGTGCCGCGCTGGAGACGCCGGGCAACGGTCAGGTGCTGGTAATCGATGGCGGCGGCAGTCTACGTTGCGCGCTGGTCGGCGGAAATCTCGCCGTGCTGGCCGAAAAAAACGGCTGGGCCGGCATGCTCGTCTACGGCTGCGTCCGCGACACCGAAGAGATCAACGCCTGCAGCATTGGCGTGCGGGCCTTGGCCGCGCACCCGCAACGCAGCGTGCGCAAAGGCGTGGGCGAGAACAATATCCGGGTGGTGATCGCCGGTATCGCGGTGAATCCCGGCGACTGGATCTATGCCGATGCCGACGGCGTGCTGGTGGCGCAGGACAAGCTGGTCTAGGCGTTCAAAGCAGTTCGACGCTGTCCAGGGTCAGGTAGCAGCTTTCGCGTGTGGTGCTGACGAAATCGGCGAGGTAAGGCTTGCCGGAAATTTCTGGCAGACACGCCGCGTACAGGCGACCTGTCAATCCATGCGGTGTAATCCGCTTGGCCAATACATAGTCGCGGTTCAGGTAGTTTTGCGCGGCCCAGATCGGCAGCGTGGCGATGCCGCGTTTGCTGGCGACCAGCTGCAGCATCGCGACCGTCAATTCGGTGGTACGGCGCGCGGCCTGTACGCCGGCCGGTTTCAGCACCTGGCGTACCACATCGAGCATGTCGTCCGGCACCGGATAAGTGATTAGCGTATCGCTCGCAAAATCTTCGGCGACCAAATAATCGCGTCCGGCCAATGCGTGATCGTGCGCCAGCAACGCCACGATCTCGAAGCTGAACAGAGCGTGATAGTCGACCGTTTCATCGGTGTCGATCTCCGATACGATCGCGAGGTCGGCACGGTGGCCATACAGCAGACCGACTGGATCGGCCTGGAAACCGGAGACGATGTCGAGCTCGACCTCCGGCCAGCGGCGCCGGAAAATATCCATCGCCGGCATCAGCCAATCGAAACAGGTGTGGCATTCCACCGCAATCCGCAATTGACCCGCCACACCTTGCGCCAGCCGCACCAGATCGCGCTCACTCTCCGCGACCTGCGGCAAGATGGTGTCGGCCAGCTTCAGCAGTCGCTCGCCAGCCGGCGTAAAGCGTACCGGTGTCGATTTGCGTTCGAACAGCTGGGTGCCGTGATGGTCTTCCAATTGCTTGAGCTGGTGTGACAACGCCGATTGCGTGAGATTCAGCAAGACTGCCGCGCGCAGCAGGTTGCCGGCTTCGCGCAACGCGACCAGGGTTTTCAGGTGTCGGAGTTCGAGGATGGCTGGCATTATGAATTTAATTCAAGTTAATTCTTAATATTTATCGTTTGAATCATAGATCAGGTTGAGCCACCATGACAAGCTTGAAGTGAACTCATTGCGGGACAGAGTAAAGCCGAGCGGCATTCCGTCCCCACCCAATCATGATAGGAGCATGGCATGGCACGCGCACACACCTTGGGTTTTCCCCGCATCGGGGCGCATCGCGAATTGAAATTTGCGCTCGAATCGTTCTGGAGCGGCGCCACCGATGAGGCGACCTTGCAGGAGACCGGCCGCGCGCTACGAACACGGCACTGGGCGCTGCAAGCACAGGCCGGGATGGATTACGTCACGGTCGGCGACTTCGCGTGGTACGACCAGGTGCTGAATACGCTCGCGCTGCTGGGCGCGACGCCGACGCGCTTCAGGTTCGATTGCAAGCAGTTGAGCCTGGCGGATTACAGCGCGCTGGCGCGCGGCAGTAACGCGCACTTTGCGATGGAAATGACGAAATGGTTCGACACCAATTATCACTATCTGGTGCCGGAATGGACACCGGATCTGGCGTTCGATGGCGGCATCGACTGGCTGTTCGACGAAATCGTGGAAGCGCAGGCGCAAACTCATCGCGTCAAGGTGGTACTGCTGGGGCCGTTGAGTCTGCTGTATCTGGGCAAGATCAAATCCGGCCTGGCGCACAAGCTCGACTTGCTGCCGCGCGTGCTGGCCGGATACCAGCGGGTGCTCAAACGTTTGCAAGCCGCCGGCGTCGAATGGGTACAGATCGACGAGCCGATTCTGGCGCTCGAGTTGGACGAAGCGTGGCGCGATGCATTTGCGCCGACCTATGCGGAGTTGGCGCCGGTTGCGCCATCCTTGCTGCTCACGACTTACTTCGACGAGGTGAGCACGCATGCTGCGCTGTTGCGCGATTTGCCGGTGGCCGGCGTGCATCTGGACCTGGTGCGCGGCGCGGGGCAGCTCGACGCATTTCTGGCCGACTGGCCGCAGGATCGGGTGCTGTCGATCGGCGTTATCGACGGCCGCAATATCTGGCGCGCCAACCTGGACGCCGCGTTGGAGACGCTCGCGCCCTTGCACGCCCGATTTGGCGATCTGCTGTGGATCGGTCCGAGTTGTTCGCTGCTGCACGTGCCGGTCGACTTGGCGCACGAGACGAAACTGGATGACGAACTCAAGAGCTGGCTCTCGTTTGCGACCCAAAAACTGGACGAGCTGGCCCTGTTGAAGCGCGCGTTGAATGGAGAAATTGACGCGATCCAGCCCCAGTTGGCCGCAGCGCGCGCGGCGTTGGAAACGCGACGGAATTCGCCGCGGATACACAATGGATTCGTGCAAAAAAGGCTTGCCGAAGTGACGGACGCACATACTCGGCGGGCGGCCAGTTTCGATACACGCATCGGCCGCCAGCAGGCGAAATGGAAACTGCCGGCGTTCCCCACCACCACGATCGGCTCATTCCCGCAGACGGCGGAAATCCGACGCGCGCGCGCCGCCTACAAACGCGGCGAGATCGGCCACCTCGATTATCTCGAACGGATGCGTACGGAAGTGAGACTGGTGGTGCAGCAGCAGGAAGCGCTCGGGCTCGACGTGCTGGTGCACGGCGAACCCGAGCGCAACGATATGGTCGAGTACTTCGGCGAGCAATTATGGGGCTACGCGTTTACCGCCAACGGCTGGGTGCAGAGCTACGGTTCGCGCTGCGTCAAGCCGCCATTCATTTACGGCGACGTGTACCGGCCGGAAGCGATGACCGTAGGCTGGAGCCAGTACGCGCAAAGCCTGACCGAGAAGCCGATGAAGGGCATGCTGACGGGACCGGTGACGATGCTGCAATGGTCGTTCGTGCGCGACGACCAGCCGCGCGCGACCACCGCCTTGCAGATTGCTTTGGCGTTGCGCGATGAAGTCATGGATTTGGAGAAGGCCGGCATCGGCATGATCCAGATCGACGAGCCGGCGTTCCGCGAGGGATTGCCTCTGAAGCCGCGCGACTGGCCGCAGTACCTCGATTGGGCCGTGCGCGCGTTCAAGCTCAGCGCGGCCGGGGTGGCCGACGAGACCCAGATTCACACCCATATGTGCTATTCGGAATTCAACGACATCCTGCCCTGGATCGCCGCGATGGATGCCGATGTGATCACGATCGAGACTTCGCGCTCGGATATGGAATTGCTGGACGCGTTCGGCCGTTTCGCCTATCCGAACGACATTGGCCCGGGCGTGTACGACATTCATTCTCCGCGTGTGCCGCAAGTGGCCGACATGATGCGGCTGCTAACCAAGGCGCGCGGCGTGATTCCGGATGCCCGCTTATGGGTCAATCCCGACTGCGGACTGAAGACGCGCAACTGGGCGGAGACGCGCGAGGCGCTGGCCAACATGGTGCTGGCTGCGCACCTGTTGCGGCAGCAGGCGGTGCTTGATCAGCAAGTGGCCTAATTGCGATTGCACCACGCAACCGACTGCAGAATCGGGCCAGATGCAAGAGTATCCGCCATGCAGGCCGCCGATCCAATTGTGGGGTTGCGGTCGGCGCAGCTTGAAAGACGATGCATCCAGGTTCGCCCTCGACCAGAATGCTTAGACCGAACGTTCGTTCGTGCGCGCGTCTGCGCAGCGCTCGCGTACCAGCGAGCGCTGATGCGGCGGATCGCGCGTATCGTGCCGCAGCCATCCATTCCAGGTGTCAAGCAGGCCCTTTTCTGCTTATGGGCCATTTCCATATCGAAAACATCTTCTGATTTCATCATTCGAAATTAGTATTTCGGATTATGAAATTTACGCATGCAATGCATCGCTCCAATATTTCATTTTGAGAAATTTTATTCCGTATCGCGAAAACATGTCTGTAAGTATTTGAAAACTAAGTATTAATTAATACTTATATGTCTTATATAAGACATTGTTGTGATACGCAAAAACGCATATTATTTATTCATAGGCTCTCACTTCACTTTCTATCAATTATTTATCACAGGAGATTGACCATGGCATCCCGCGAACAGCAAATCCAGGCATTGAACAAAGATTGGGCAGAAAACCCACGTTGGAAGGGTATCAAGCGCAATTACACCGCGGAAGACGTGGTTCGCCTGCGTGGTTCGTTGCAAGTTGAACATACGCTCGCCAAACGCGGTGCCGACAAGCTCTGGAACATGCTGAATAACGAGCCGTTCGTCAACACGCTGGGCGCACTGACCGGCAACCAGGCGATGCAACAAGTCAAAGCCGGGTTGAAAGCAATCTACCTGTCAGGATGGCAAGTCGCTGGGGACGCCAACCTGGCCGGCGAAATGTATCCCGACCAGTCGCTATATCCAGCCAACTCGGTGCCGATGGTGGTCAAGCGCATCAACAATACTTTTACCCGTGCCGACCAGATCCAATGGTCCGAAGGTAAAGACGACATCGACTACTTCGCGCCGATTGTGGCTGACGCGGAAGCCGGTTTCGGCGGCGTGCTGAACGCCTACGAACTGATGAAATCGATGATCGATGCGGGCGCTGCCGGCGTTCACTTCGAAGATCAACTGGCTTCCGTGAAGAAGTGCGGCCACATGGGTGGCAAAGTGCTGGTCCCGACGCGCGAAGCGGTCGAGAAGCTGAACGCGGCGCGTCTGGCGGCTGACGTATCGGGCACGACGACTCTGGTGATCGCACGTACCGACGCCGAAGCGGCTGACTTGCTGACATCCGACGTCGATGCCAACGACGTCCCGTTCCTGACCGGCGAGCGCACGGTTGAAGGTTTCTATAAGACACGTCCCGGCATGGACCAGGCGATCTCGCGCGCGCTGGCCTATTCCGAGTACGCAGATTTGGTGTGGTGCGAGACCGGCAAGCCGGATCTGGCCTTCGCAAAGCAATTTGCGGAAGCGGTTCATGCCAAGTTCCCAGGAAAAATGTTGGCCTATAACTGTTCGCCGTCGTTCAACTGGAAGAAAAACCTGGACGATGCGACCATCGCCAAGTTTCAGAAAGAACTCGGCGCAATGGGCTACAAGTTCCAGTTCATCACATTGGCCGGCTTCCACTCGCTGAACTACTCGATGTTCAATCTGGCGCATGGCTATGCCCGCAACCAGATGTCGGCGTTCGTGGAACTGCAGGAAGCTGAATTTGCTGCTGCTGAGAAGGGCTTCACCGCCGTCAAGCATCAGCGCGAAGTCGGTACCGGCTACTTCGATGCGGTGACCCAGGCGATCCAGCAAGGCCAATCGTCGACCACTGCACTGCACGGTTCGACCGAAGATGAACAGTTTTTCGAAGCCAAGAAAGTGGCTTGATTTGCGATGAAACGGGGTTTTAAGGAACGGGCCAGAGGCCTTTCCTGACGAGAGAAAGAACCGCACCTCACAAGGGTGCGGTTTTTTTATGTATAGACGCAAGATATGACGAATTCGGCCCAACCATGATCCAGCTCGCGCGCCGCCTGGCAAGAATGACATCCATATCGACGTTGGCGGCCTTGTTGTGCTGGTCGATGCCGGCGCTGTCGACGCCGAAGCTGCAAGTGGCGGCAGCGGCCGATCTCGCCATGTGCATCGGCGAACTGAATGCGGCCTTCGCCAAGAGTGTTGGGGGCGCCGACGTCCGGTCAAGCATTGGATCGTCCGGTAATTTTTTTGCGCAGATCAAGAATGGTGCGCCGTTCGATGTGTTCCTGTCGGCCGACACCTACTATCCGAGTCAATTGGTTAGTGCCGGGCTGGCCGATGGCGCCACACTCACCGTGTATGCGCATGGCCAGTTGATGATGTGGACCACCGATCCGCGCGTCGACGTGGCGCTTGGACTGCGGTTGTTGAACGACCCGGGAATCAGGCGTGTGGCAATCGCCAACCCGGACGTTGCCCCGTACGGCCGCGCGGCCAAGGCGGTGTTGCAGAAAGCGGGCTTGTGGGACGCACTCAAGCCCAAGCTGGTGCTGGGGGAGAATGTCGCACAAGTCGCACAATTTGTCGGAAGCGGTAATGCGCAGGTCGGATTTGTCGATGTCGCCCATCTCCAATCGGGGAATTCCGCCGCGCGCGGCTGGGCGTGGCCGGTTCCGGCAGACTTGTATCCATTGATCGAGCAGGGCGGCGTCGTGACCGCGAAGGGAAGGGGCAATCCGCTGGCGCGAAAGTATCTCGATTTCTTGCAGTCCGAAACCGGGCGCAGCGTCCTCCGTAAATTCGGATTTGCGCTGCCTGCGGATCATTCTTGAGCGCGTCGCTGATTACGCCGGTCTGGAGGCTGCCGTCCGAACTGTGGCAGGCGCTCGGGTTGACGCTTAGGCTGGCCGCAGTATCCACCGCGCTGTTGATGTAGATCGTATTGCCACTGGGTTGGTGGCTAGCGTTTACGCGCGCGCGGCGATGCTGCTGGAAGTGTTCATGTCGATGCCGCTGGTGTTGCCGCCGACCGTTATCGGCTTCTAGTTGCTGGTGCTGCTGTCGCCGCAATTCGCTTTCGGTCAATGGTGGCAGCAGACGTTCGGGCAGGCCCTGCCGTTTTCCTTTGCCGGGCTGGTGGTCGGTTCTTGCGTCTACAGTTTTCCGTTTGCGATGCAGCCGGTCATTGCTGCGTTCCGCATGTTGCGCGTCGAAACCGCGCAAGCCGCCTATTCGCTGGGCATGACGCGCTGGCAAGCATTTATTCACATCTTGCTGCCGTTGGCGAAGTCCGGCGTGTATTCCGGCGCAGTCCTGGCGTTCGCCCATACCATCGGCGAATTCGGCGTCGTGCTGATGTTGGGCGGGAATATCCCCGGTGTTACGCGCGTCGCCTCCATCGCGCTGTACGATGAAGCGCAAAAGCTGAATTATGCCGACGCGCACGGCTTCGCGCTGGTTTTGGTGGCGCTGTCGTTCGTACTACTTTGTGTGACAACCTTATTGCAAAAGCGGCAAGAGCGCTGGCGTCAAACCGGCTACTTTCTCCGCAAATAAAAGGCGAGATAGGTATTGCGCCGGGGAATTGCTAAAATGGGCTTGTCCGCAAAACGTGATGATTTGACCGTCACCGGTTTTGCTCCATTCTGCCGCCATTTCTTACCGAGATAGATTTCCCTATGCTGAGTTATCGCCACGCCTTCCATGCGGGCAATCACGCCGATGTTCTCAAGCACGTTGTGACGATCCAACTGCTGCATTACCTCAATCAAAAAGACACGCCCTACATGTATATCGACACCCATGCCGGGGCCGGTGTTTATGCGCTCGATGCCGGTTATGCCGCCAAGAACGCAGAGTATGAGACCGGCATCAGCCGCCTCTGGGACCGCAAGGATTTGCCGCCGCCGCTGGCCGAATACGTTGGACTCGTGAAGGCCATGAACCCGAGCGGCAAGATGCGCTATTACCCGGGCTCGCCGTACTGCGCGGACCAGGTGATGCGCGAGCAGGATCGTCTGCGCTTGCTGGAATTGCACCCGAGCGAAAGCAAGATATTGCAGGACAATTTCCGTAAATTAGACGCGCACGCAGCTGCGCAGGGTGAGCGCTCGGCGACGCGTGGCAAGCGCGTGATGATCCAGAAAGGCGATGGGTTTGTCGGACTCAAAGCCCTGTTGCCGCCGCCATCGCGGCGCGGCTTGATCCTGATCGATCCGCCTTATGAGGACAAGGACGATTACCGCCGCGTTAAGGAGTCGCTGTCGGATTCACTGACGCGCTTTGCCACCGGTACGTATGCAGTGTGGTATCCGGTGCTGCAGCGCATGGAATCGCGCCAGATGCCGGACAAGCTGAAGCGCTTGCAAGCCAACGGCTGGCTCAACGTCACGCTCTCGATCAGCACGCCGTCGCCGGATGGTTTTGGGTTGCATAGCAGCGGCATGTTCGTGATTAACCCGCCGTACACGCTGGAACCAATCTTGCGCGACTTGATGCCTTATCTGGTGAAGGTCCTCGGCAAGGACGAAGGAGCCGGCTTCACGCTGGAATCGGGGGCAACTGCCGTACCGTATACCGGCACGCGGCGCGTGTGATCATCGTGGCGAGCGGAATGTTGAAACCGGAAGGGCGCCGCATCCGCAGTCTTCCATGCTGGCGCAGATACTAAATGGTTGCCAAGTGACTGACGATTCCTCATTCGAAATCCAGCGCGTCAAGGATTTTTTCCTGGCCAGGCAGCCTATCCTGAACCGCGATCAAAAGCTGGTCGCGTATGAGCTGTTGTTCCGTCGCGCCGACGTCGGACTGGCTGCCGTGACCGACGATCTGGCAGCAACCGCCTCCGTCATTGCGCATGCATCTGAACTTGGCTTGGAAACTGTCATCGGCGCGTCGCGCGGCTTCGTGAACGTCGACGCTGCGGTACTGATGAGTGATTTCATCGAATTTCTGCCGTGCGAAAAAATTGTGCTGGAGATTCTGGAAACCGTCAAAATCACCGATGAAGTCGTCGCGCGCGTCACCGAATTAGTCAAATCCGGCTACACGTTTGCGCTGGACGACGTGATCGTCGATTCGCCGGATCTGCACAGGCTATTGCCCTTGGTCGAAATCATCAAGATCGATATCATGGGCATGACGCAAAACAATTTGACGAAACTCAGCGCGCAGTTCAAATTCGCCAAGAAAAAAATACTGGCGGAAAAGGTCGAAACGCTGGAGCAGTTCAACTTCTGCCTCGGCCTCGGTTTCGATTACTTCCAGGGCTATTATTTCGCCAAACCGCTGGTCCTGACCGGCAAAAAACTTTCGCCGTCACAACTGGCGATCGTGCGGCTCATGAATCTGGTCCTCGCGGATGCCGACACGGTTGAAATCGAGCGGTTGATCAAGCACGATGCATCACTCGGATTGAACTTGTTGCGGCTGGTGAACACGCCGGCTTTTCTGATCACGCAAAGGGTCGAATCGCTGGGGCAGGCGCTTGCCTTGCTGGGTCGCCGTCAATTGCAGCGCTGGTTGCAAATCCTGCTCTATGCGGAATCTGGCAAGGCAGACGGTTTCACGTCGCCGCTGCTGATGCTGGCGACCACGCGCGGCAAGCTGCTGGAACTGATCGCGCAAAAGACCAAGCCCGGCAATCGGACGATCGCGGACGTCGCTTTTACTGTCGGTATCATGTCCCTGATGGATGCACTGTTTAACTCACCGATGGAAAAAATTCTGGAACAGATTACGGTGCCGGACGAAGTCAAGGAAGCGTTGCTGTACCGCAGCGGCACCTATGGCGAAATGTTGCGGCTGGCCGAGTATACTGAACACCTCGAAGAAGCGGGACAAATGCTGCCGCCGGCACTCAAGAGACTGCAATTGACGAATGATGAACTGTACGCGATGCAAGTCGCGGCGTTTGAGTGGAGCGATAGCATCTCGCGCGGCATAGCGTAGGTGAAATCATGAACAAGGCGTTTGTAAAAGAAGACCACGGCGATGACGACGATGACGTCGCGCTGCCGGCGATTCCCCCTGGTGCCAGGAATTACATCACTCCGCAAGGTCATCAGCGCATCAAGGAAGAATTGCTGCACCTGATCGATGTCGATCGCCCCGAGGTCGTACGGATCGTGCATTGGGCGGCCTCCAACGGCGATCGCTCCGAGAACGGCGATTACATCTACGGCAAGCGCCGCCTGCGCGAGATCGATCGTCGCATCCGGTTCCTGACCAAGCGACTCGACTTTGCAGAAATTGTCGATCCGAGCGCGCATCACGGAAGCGACCAGATTTTTTTCGGCGCCACCGTCACCTATGAAAATCAAGCCGGCGAGCGGCACACGGTGACGATACTTGGGATCGATGAACTCGATCCCTTGCATGGCAAAATCAGCTGGGTGTCGCCGGTTGCGAGGGCGCTGACCAAAGCGCACGAAGGCGATTCGGTGGTGTTGAAGACACCGGCCGGGATGGAGGAACTGCTTGTTCTCGAAGTGAGTTATCCGCAGAATTCGAATTAACCGGGGACACGGTACGCGCGGCTATCCGCTGCTTGATTCCTTTCGCTGCGCTTCTGTCGCGCAATACCCAGGACTCCTTCATATACTGTTTAGTTTCGTTCGCGGACCATGCGTGTGACACCCGGAATGCGGCGCACATTGCGCATCATGCGGGCCAAATGGATACGATCCTCGACCTGAACAGTGAAGCGCAACTGTGTCATCAACTGGTCTTTGTCATCGTCCATGCCGACATAGGTAATGTTGGCATCGGACTCGCCGATTTCGGCGGCGACGCGGGCCAGCACGCCCTTCTCATTCTTGATCAGCACCATGATGCGGCAATCGAAGCGGCGGTTCAGCTCCGAGCCCCACATTACCTCGATCCAGCGGTCCGGTTCCTTGGCGCGCTGGCGGCGTGCCAGCCCGCAGTCGGCGATATGCACGATCAGGCCCTGATCGCGTTTCAACTGACCGATGATATTGTCGCCCGGGATAGGCAAGCAGCAAGCCGCCAGTTGCACGGCGACGCCTTCGCTGCCGTAAATAATAACCGGGTCGAGCTTCCCGTGGTCGTGATGAACCGCGCCGGTGTCTTCCGGCGGCGGCAGCGGCGGGGAGGCATCTTCAACCAAGGCAAGGATGTGGCGTGCGACCAAGGCTGCCATGCGCTTGCCGACGCCGATGTCGGCGTACAGCTCATCCAGCGACTTTGCGCTCGATTCGT
Source organism: Oxalobacteraceae bacterium UBA5157 (assembly GCA_002415335.1). Classification (GTDB taxonomy): domain Bacteria; phylum Pseudomonadota; class Gammaproteobacteria; order Burkholderiales; family Burkholderiaceae_D; genus UBA5157. The sequence goes on along the minus strand of DHXL01000206.1, from coordinate 8,380 downwards.
TCAGCAACCGTTCTGCCAGGTGATCGGGCAACTCCGGATCGAGCTTCAGTCCCGCCATTGCCTGCGACAATAGCCGCTTGCCGAGATCGATCGATTCGAACAAGTTGACCGTACGCAGATGATGACGGATCGCCGAACGCGCCTTGCCGGTGCGCACGAAGGTCAGCCAGTTCGGGCTCGGGCGCGAAGTCGGCGACGTGATGATTTCGACGATATCGCCGTTGCGCAGTTCGGTGCGAAGCGGCGCCTGTTCGTGGTTGATCTTGGCGGCGATGGTCTGATCGCCGATATCGGTGTGGATGGTGTACGCGAAATCGAGTGCAGTGGCGCCGCGCGGCAGCGCGATGATTTTCGATTTCGGGGTAAACACATAGACGGAATCGGGAAACAGATCGACTTTGACGTGCTCCAGGAACTCCGCAGAATCGCCGGTTTGTTTCTGGATATCAAGCAGCGACTGCAGCCATGCGTGCGTGCGCTGTTGCAGATCGGTCAGACTGCCTTCGGCATTCTTGTACAGCCAGTGCGCAGCGACGCCGGACTCAGCCACGCGGTGCATGTCTTGCGTCCGCACCTGGAACTCCACTGGCGTGCCGTAGGGCCCGATCAGCGTCGTATGCAGCGACTGGTAGCCGTTCAGTTTCGGGATCGCGATGTAGTCCTTGAACTTGCCCGGCATCGGTTTATAGAGCGCATGCAGCGTGCCCAGCGCGACGTAGCAATTCGCGAAGCTGTCGACCACGATGCGAAAGCCATATACGTCGAGCACCTGCGAAAATGTCAGATGCTTGTTGCGCATCTTGCGATAGATGCCGTACAGGGTCTTTTCGCGCCCGAAAACCTGTGCCTGGATGCCGGCGGCAGCCAGTGTATTCTTAACCGATTCGAGAATCTTGCTGACCACCTCGCGTCGGTTGCCGCGTGCCGCCCTCACCGCCTTCGACAGCGTCTTGTAGCGCATCGGATACAGATGCGAGAACGACAGATCCTGCAGTTCGCGATAGATGTTGTTGAGGCCGAGACGGTGCGCAATCGGCACGTAGACTTCCATCGTCTCGCGCGCAATGCGGCGTTTCTTTTCGGGCGACATCGCCCCGAGCGTGCGCATGTTGTG
>DHXL01000206.1:0-7189 GCA_002415335.1 Oxalobacteraceae bacterium UBA5157 | reverse complement strand
AAATTTTCCGCCTGCACTTCGATTTGACTCTGGAATTCTATTTTTTCCAGCTTGGAGAGACCGTCGACCAAGGTCGCGACCGGGGCGCCGAAGCGCTCGATCAGCTCCTCTTTCTTTACATCCTGATCTTCCATGACGTCGTGCAGCAGCGCAGCCATGATGGCCTGCGCGTCGAGCTTCCAGTCGGCGCAGATTTCGGCTACTGCGATCGGATGCGAGATGTACGGTTCTCCCGACATGCGCATCTGGCCCAAGTGCATTTCGTCGGAAAAACGATACGCTTCCTTGACCTTCTTGAGTTCGGCCGGGGTCAGGTATTCGGCAAGTTTGGCGTTAAGCTGGGTGACCGACGCAACGCCGGCGCCGGGGAGTGGCGTCAGGGTCGGATCAATCGGGGAACTTGCTGTTTTGGATGACGAGCGGCGGGGTGCCGCTCGCTTAGCGCGAGCGACTGATAATGTTGAATCTGTAGGTGTCAGGTCCATACAGTGAAGGTATCAGCCCCATGGTGGTCAAGCTGTCAGCTTGGTACTTTTTTCAGCATTTCGATGCCGACTTTGCCCGCCGCGATTTCGCGCAGGGCGATCACAGTCGGTTTGTCCTTTGCATCGACTTTCGGCGTATGGCCTTGTAATAGCTGGCGCGCGCGATAGGTGGCGGCAAGCGTCAACTGGAATCGGTTCGGAATCTGTTTGATGCAATCTTCAATGGTAATACGGGCCATGCGTGCTCCTAAAAATGCAGACTAACTTAAGCTGGTGTGTATGCCAAGCTGGGCGAATAGAAATGAATTGCGTGCCGCCTGTTGCGCAAACCGGCAGCGGGTCGCCTTGACAATTGCTGTTAATTCGGACAAAGCTGTCGCAAACTCTTGATTAATAATAACATATTCGAACTCGGACGCGTGGGCGATTTCGCCGCCGGCGGCCAAGAGGCGACGCGTGATCACCTGCGGTTCGTCTTGGCCGCGCTTTTTCAGTCGTTCTTCCAGTGCGTCAATCGATGGTGGCAGGATGAAGATGCCGACCGCCTGCGGAAATTGTTTTTTCATCTGTTGCGCGCCTTGCCAGTCGATTTCCAGCAGTACATCGGTGCCGGCCTTGATTTGTTCGGCAATCACCAGGCGCGAAGTGCCGTAATAGTTGCCGTGGACTTCGGCCGATTCCAAGAATTCACCGGCGGCGCGGCGCGTCAAGAAGTCGTCCACCGAGGTGAAATAATACTCGCGCCCATGTTGCTCGCTGGTTCGGGGCGGCCGGGTCGTATAGGAAATCGACAGTTTGATGGTCGGCTCTTGCGCCAGCAGCGCGTTGACCAGCGTGGATTTTCCGGCGCCGGATGGTGCGACCACCATGAATACGCTTCCGGACGCGACAGGGGTATCAGGCATGGAGATCCTTCACGAGGCAGAAAGTTTATGGCGGGCAATTATTCCAGATTCTGGACTTGTTCGCGCATTTGTTCGATCAGCAACTTCAGTGCCATCGATGCGTCGGACAACTCTTTCAGTGAAGCCTTGGAGCCGACCGTATTCGCTTCGCGGTTGAGTTCCTGCATCATGAAATCGAGCCGCTTGCCGACGTGGCCACCCTTTTGCAGGATATGGCGGGTCTCCGTTAAATGCGCGGCCAGACGCGTCAGTTCTTCCGATATGTCGATGCGGATGCCGTACAGAGTGACTTCCTGGCGGATCCGTTCGAGCGCCTCTTCGCGCGCCAGCGCGGGCGACGTCGCCGGCGCCGCGGGCCCACCCTTGACCGCGAGCCCCAGCGCTTCCTGCATGCGCTCCGTCGCCTTTTGCTGAAACTGCGCAACAACTTGTGGAACCAACGGCGCAATGCGCTGGACGATGGCGTCCATGTCGTCGATCCGGGACAGCAGCATGGTTTGCAGCGCGGCGCCTTCGCGCGCGCGGCTATCGACGAATGCGCCAACGGTCTCGGCCATGGCTGCCGCGACATCAGCTTGCAGCGTTTCCTGGCCGATTTCGGCTTCCTCGATCAGGCCCGGCCAGCGCAGCACTTCATTGACAGTCAGCGGCGCGGCTTCGGCGAAGCGTTTGTGCACTTCGGCCTGCAGTCCGGCCAAGGCGGCCAGCAGGGTCGTGTTGAGCGCCTGGGTTGCGCCGGAACTGGCTTTGCGGCCGAAACTTACCCTGCATTCGACCTTGCCTCGGGTCACCCGCGCCATGATCGCTTCGCGCAAAGATGGTTCGAGCGCGCGCAGGTCATCGTTCATGCGGAACTGGAGATCCAGGAAGCGCGAATTGACGCTTTTTATCTCGATCGTGAGCGTTCCGCCTGCTGTTTCCTTGGTGGTGACCGCGTACCCGGTCATGCTGCTAATGGTCAAAATTCAATCCTCGTTTTTTCTTTACAAAACATCGATTTATCAACACAATCCCAACTGTTCCCGCAAGGGGACTACGACTTGTTATCCGCTGAAGCGAATGCCGGATCGTATGTTTATTATAGGAAATCATGGCCGCGCAAAACAATGCTCCACTGCCGGACGGACTCGAAATCGCTGGATATCGCATTGTAAAGAAGATTGCGTCCGGCGGGTTCAGTATCGTCTATCTGGCCTATGATGAAGACGGGAACGCCGTCGCGATCAAGGAGTACTTGCCGAGTTCGCTGGCGCTGCGCCAACCCGGCGAGCTGGTCCCGACGATTTCCGCCGAAAACCTGCCGACCTTTCGCATCGGCTTGAAATGCTTCTTCGAAGAAGGCCGCGCATTGGCGCGTATCGCCCATCCGAATGTGGTCAGCGTTGCCAATTTCTTCCGCGCAAACGAAACGGTGTACATGGTGATGGCCTATGAATCGGGACGCTCGCTGCAAGATCACATCCTGCGCCGGCGCGACAAGGGCGAGCGGCCGCTGGTGTCGGAGCGGTTCATCCGAAAAATGTTCAGCCAGGTCATGAATGGCTTGCGTGAAGTGCACACGAACAAATTGCTGCATCTCGATTTGAAGCCGGCCAACATCTATCTGCGCGTCGATGGCACTCCAATCCTGCTGGATTTCGGCGCGGCGCGGCAAACGCTCAAGACAGACATGCCGAAGCTGTACCCGATGTATACGCCCGGTTTTGCGCCGCCGGAGCTGTATGTCAGGAACGGCAACCTCGGACCGTGGACCGATATTTACAGCATAGGCGCCTCGATGTTTGCCTGCATGGTCGGCGCTCCGCCGCAGCCGGCGGATCAACGCAAGGTCAATGACAAGATGGACGGCCATTTTCGCAAGCTGGAGGGTATCTATTCACCGGAATTGCTCCAGGTGATCAGCTGGAGCCTGAAGAACGATCCGCTGGAGCGGCCGCAAAGTGTGTTCGCGCTGCAAAAGGCATTGCGCGAGCCGGTGCCAAACAAGCCGGCGGAAGATACGCTGAATTCGGTGTCGCGTAAGCTACGCGGATTTTTCGGCAGTTTCGGCAAGCGCGACGCCAACGCCGAAACCACGATCCAGGAAAATTCGCGATGAGGCCGCGCCCGTGCTTGCCGCGAGAAAAGTTGCCTGGGACGGAGTACGCTACACTTTGCGCGCGCGCTGATTTGTTGGCGGCAGAGTACGCTACGCTTAGCGCTTTCCCGCAATACTGATAATCTTCCATTCAATCTCATGCGATTCTCTGTCTATCAAGAAAGCCATATCGGTGGCCGCAAGAACAACCAGGATCGGATGGGGTATAGCTTTACCCGCGATGCGTTGCTGTTGTTGCTGGCTGACGGGATGGGCGGGCATATCCAGGGCGAGATGGCGGCCTCGATTGCGATGCAGACTATCGGGTCGCTGTTCCAGCAAAGCGCCAGTCCGTACGTAAAGAAACCGGAGCGTTTTCTGGAAGACAGCTTTTTCGCGGCGCATCGCGAAATCCATCGTTATCGTGCAATTAACAATTTGCCGGAAACGCCGCGTACCACGATCGTCGCCTGCCTGATTCAACACAATAGTGCGCTGTGGGCCCACTGTGGCGATTCGCGCCTGTACTGGATGCGCAACGGCCAGATCCTGGCGCGCACGCGCGACCATTCGCGTATCGAGACCCTGATTGCACAAGGCAAGGTTGATCCATCCGAGCGCGACACGCATCCCGACCGCAACAAGCTATTCAATTGCCTCGGTGCGCCGAATTTGCCGATCGTTGAGATCTCGCGCCGCGCCAGCATGCAGGCCGGCGACGTCATGCTGCTCTGTTCGGACGGCTTGTGGTCGGTGCTGCCGGATCACGTGCTCGCGCATCGTTTACACAGCAGCACGATCGTGCGCGCGGTACCGGAACTGATCAGTACCGCCACCGGCATCGCCGGTAAATCCAGCGATAATGTCACCGCGCTGGCACTGATGTGGGAAAGCAGCGACAGCGTGCTGAATTCAGCCAATACCATTACCACGCACACTTTACCGGTCGGCAGTGTGACCACCACCATCCAGGCGCCGCTTCATGCGGACCCGGAAAAAGCCGATGCATTCAATGATAACGAAATCGAAAGAGCGATCGACGAAATCCGCGGCGCGATCGAGAAATCCTCCCGCATCACCTCAAAGAGCTAGAGCTAACCATGTCGTATGAAAACCGCCCCAGCGGGCGCGCCGCTGATGCATTGCGTCCGATTCGCCTTACCCGAAACTACACCAAACATGCCGAAGGTTCTGTCTTGATCGAATGCGGCGATACGCGCGTGATCTGCACCGCCAGCATCGAAGATAAAGTGCCCGCGTTTTTGAAAGGCAAAGGCCAGGGTTGGCTGACCGCTGAATACGGCATGCTGCCGCGTTCCACCCACACCCGCATGGACCGCGAGGCCGCGAAGGGCAAGCAATCCGGCCGCACCCAGGAAATTCAGCGCCTGATCGGTCGCTCGCTGCGTGCCGCCTTCGATCTGGGGGCCTTTGGCGAGCGCACGCTGCATCTGGATTGCGACGTGATCCAGGCCGATGGTGGCACCCGGACCGCCGCTATTACCGGCGCCATGGTCGCCGCCTATGATGCATTCTCGGAGCTGGTTGAGCGCGGTGCCATCGAAAGCGTGCCGATCCGGCATTTCGTCGCCGCCATTTCGGTCGGCGTCTACAGAGGTCAGCCAGTGCTGGATCTGGACTACGCTGAAGATTCCGATTGCGACACGGACATGAACGTGGTGATGACCGAAGTAGGGCATTTTATCGAAGTGCAGGGGACCGCCGAGGGCGCAGCGTTCGATCGTGTGACGATGAACTGTCTGCTTGACCTGGCTCAGGGCGGTATCGCCGATTTGATCGTCTTGCAGAGGAAAACGCTTGATCTACCGGTCTAAAACAGCGGTGGCCGGACGAGAATCGCGATGAGCCGCAAACTGATCCTTGCTTCCGACAATGCCGGCAAACTGAAGGAGTTCAGCACGATGCTGGCGCCGATCGGTTTCGATCTGCACGCGCAACGCGAATTCAATGTGCCCGAAGCGGAAGAGCCGCATCCGAGCTTCGTCGAAAACGCGCTGGCCAAGGCACGCCACGCCGCCCGTCTCACGGGCTTGCCGGCATTGGCCGATGATTCGGGGGTGTGTGCCAACGCACTGGGCGGTGCGCCCGGCGTGTATTCGGCGCGCTATGCCGGCGAGCCGAAATCGGATTCACGAAATAACCAGAAACTGATCGCCGACCTGGCCATGCAAGCGGATAAATCGGCGTATTATTTTTGCGTATTGGTATTCGTGCGCCATGCCGGCGATCCGCAGCCGGTGATTGCGGAAGGGCGCTGGGACGGCGAAATTATCGCCGACGCGCATGGGCAGGGTGGCTTTGGCTACGATCCGCATTTCTGGCTTCCGGAGCTCGGCAAGACTGCCGCCGAATTGTCGTCGGACGAAAAGAACCGCTTGTCTCATCGTGGCCAGGCGCTGCGCATCTTGATTGAAAAATTACGATGATCCCGATCAAACTGACTGGCGCCGGTATCAAGCCGGCAGCCGTAGCGACTCCGGCGCAAGCGGCCAGCGCCTATCTAAAACCGGGCGCGCTAAACCTCAGCGCGTTGCCGCCGCTGTCGCTGTATGTGCACTTTCCCTGGTGCGTCAGGAAATGTCCCTATTGCGATTTCAATTCGCATGAGGCCAACGGCGGTTTCCCCGAAGATGAATACCTCGCCGCTTTGCGCAGCGATCTCGAAAACGCCCTGCCGCTGATCTGGGGCCGCAAGATTTATACGATATTTATCGGCGGCGGCACGCCCAGCCTCATGTCGGCTGCCGGCGTGGACCGTTTGCTGTCGGATTTGCGTACGCTGCTGCCGCTGGACGGCGCCGCCGAAATCACGATGGAAGCGAATCCCGGCACGTTCGAAGCGGAGAAATTCAAATCGTATCGCGCCAGCGGCATTAGCCGGCTGTCGATCGGTATCCAGAGCTTCGATGCGCGCCACCTGCAGGCGCTGGGCCGGATTCACGATGGCGACGAAGCGTGCCGTGCTGTCGAGATCGCACAAGAAAATTTCGACAATTTCAATCTCGACTTGATGTACGCGTTGCCATCGCAAACCTTGGAACAGGCACGGCGCGACGTCGCGACTGCCATCAGTTTCGCGCCGCCGCATCTGTCCCTGTATCACTTGACGCTGGAGCCAAACACGTTCTTTGCCAAACATCCGCCGGCGATCCCGGACGACGATGCGAGCGCCGAAATGCAAGACATGATCGAGCAGGAAACAGCCGCCGCGGGCTATCTGCACTATGAGGTATCGGCCTATGGCCAGCCGGGACGGCAGGCGCGTCACAATCTGAACTATTGGGAATTCGGCGACTATCTCGGCATCGGCGCCGGCGCGCACAGCAAGCTGTCTTTTCCGCATCGCGTGGTGCGCCAGGCGCGCTACAAACAACCAAAAGCGTATCTGGAGCATATGCGGCTCGGCAATCCGATCCAGGAGGAATTCGAGATCGAACGCGGAGAAATGGGGTTCGAGTTTATGCTCAACGCGCTGCGGCTGTGTGACGGATTCCAAGTCAATCGCTTCGCCGAGCGTACCGGACTGCCGCTCAGCACGATCGAGCACACGCTCAATGCCGCCGAGGCGAAAGGACTGCTGTACCGCGACCACAAAATCATCAAACCGACCGAGTTCGGACAGCGCTTTTTGAACGACTTGCAGCAGATGTTTCTGACTGATTAGTAACGGTGCAAGGACAGGGCAATCGCATCAAAAGTCG